>JADFAK010000106.1 GCA_015665315.1 Flavobacteriales bacterium
CAATCGCCACAGTGTTTCATCGGAATCAAGGTCTTCTCCAAAGGGCGCGAGGCGCAGTTCGAAATCCGAAGAAGGCAATCTTGTTGGGTCGATAACCTTGATGTTTACCGGACCTTTTCCACGTTGGTATTCGAGTTCGTTTACAAATACATTTTCCAAAATCGCTGCCTCGGAAGCTTCCGAAATATCGACCACATTGCTTCCGCAGCCTCTTCCTTCGAGGCGGGTGATGGTCACTCCGTCTCCGTATTGCGCGAAGATATTGGTACCACCTGCTTCGGGGTTTACGATGTGTGGAATGCCTGAATAAATGCGGATTGCTCCGGTGGCGGCTTTGCGGGAAGGCAGGTATTGCACATCTTGGCCTTGGCCGAGGGCGGGATCAAAATCTTGGTAGTTATTGTAGCCGTATGCAATCGCCATAAAGTGGTAGGTACGGTGATTGATTAATCGGGTATCGCCGGTGGCAAAGGCGTCGCTGATCACGTTGAAAGAATGCTGAATCCCCTTGTTTTCTCCATCGACCATAAGCGTTGGGACGGGCTCACTTAGAGCAGGGTCTTTGACGAAATTGATACAAATATCCACGTCATCTTGCACGTCAGACTGAAAAATCAATCGCGCGCGGTCTATATTGGTGAGCTCATCCGGAGACACGGTGGCATCTACAACTTGGTATACTTGATAACCCTGAAATTGGTAAGATCGTTCCAAGGTATCTAGTAAGACACCAGTTCCCGGGTCGGCTGGAATCTCCGGATCGAAAGCGCGGTATTCTTCGTTGAAATTATTGGAAAGTGAATTCGTATTGGTGAGCGTAAAAATAAGCTCCTTGTCCAATTCTTGAATGCCCACATCGGGCGCATCGGGACCCGACACGATTTCGAAACAGTTGTCAAAAAGAGCTTGTGCCTTATCGTCGGCGATTCTCAATAGTTCGACCGAGGCAAAAGGGTCGCCCTCAAGCGAACGCGCATACACGACGCCCACGGTAATGTTGTTGTAATCGCCCGGCTCCAATGAAAACGGACCCGCACTTTGCATAAATCGGCGATCACCTGGTGGGTTGTCGGACGACACCTCGGTCCAAGGTTCGGTGGCTGTTCCGTATGTACCCCAGTAGATGGGATCGGTATCGCCCGGAAACATGTAGTCGGCCGGAATATTGAGATCGGCGCCAGAAGATGGTGAAAGGGCGTTGCCGCCATAGGCCATGCGCTGACCGTTTTTCCAATACCCTCTAAGAAAATTGTAAAATTCACCTGCCAATGCAGGCTGACCGTTGGGTCCACTGCCACTGTTGTGGTACAAGAATTTCCTCATTCCGTATCGCTCGTTGTCGATAATGCCATCGCCATATCCGATGCCTATTCCACGGTATGGAATTCCCTCCTGAGAAAACGCATCTTCGAAATCGTCGGTAAGCGGATTGTCGAAATCATCTTCATCTTGGTAGGGCCCTTCAAAGAAATCGACACCCATTGAAGGGGGATTGGCACCGTATCCGATGGATAGCGCCGAGGCCTCGTCAAATGCATTTCCGTTGTACGCATACCCCAGTCCGCGTTGCACATCACACCCCACGTAATCGTCGGTATGTCCGCCAATATCCGAATCAATCCACGTCCCAAAGTACGTTTCCTGGAGTGTTTGAGTTCCTTGATTGATAAGGGTATAATTGTAGAAAGTCATGTTGTTGACTTCATCGTTCGTCGCAAAAGCAAAGGCCTGCGCGCGGATCTCCATGCCTATTGGTTGGCCTTGGGATTCGGAGTGCACATTTCCTTTGTCGTTGAATATCCAGTACAGATTTTGGTCACCGAACAATGGAATAGGATCTTCTCGTCTTTTTTGAGCGCAATCAATTTCTTGGAGAAAATCAAACCAAGGGTAATCACCTTGGCTCGGGCTATAAAAGCCGTCTCCGTCATAATCGAGGAAGGGAGCGAGGTAAAAGTCTTGGCCTTCGCTCGTCTTACCGTGAGCTGGATAATCGTTGAAATAATCGGGCATAATATACCCTTCTGGAAACTCTTCTTCGAGGTCGCACGAAGGATCGTTCACACAATCAAAATACTCTCTATGTCGCTGCGCATCGCTTTTTTCCGAGAGAAAGAATCGGTCCCACAATTGACATTGGTCTCCAGAAATTTCAGCCGAACCGTCGTTTGAAAGTGGCCCGGGCCAGTAGTCGTTTCCCTGAAATCGATAACGGATAGCGGCAATTTTCAGCTGTTGATCGGGGCTTATTCCTCCCAACCACAAAGCTCCTGCGTACAATACCGAAACACCACCTCCTTTGGGCACCTCGTATCTTCCACGGCCATTGGCACGATCTTGCCACATGCTTCCACCGGTTTCAATGAGGGCGCGCACATTGTTCCATTCTAGATCGCGAATTGCTGTAGAAGGCGCACATGCTTCGGCACGGGTGCCGTCCGTGGTAAATTCATTTGGAGACAAGGCCTTGCCTTGTTCGTATAGGAATGCTTGCTGCTGGGAGACCAACAAAAAGGACACGCTAAGACATAGCATGCTCAGGGCTAATTTCAACACTATCTTCACAACTATTTCAGGTTTCGAAACAGCTTGGAAGATACTACATTCACATGAAAAGGCATCACAGAATTCTGATCAATAATCACACCTCCTCCACTTCAACCTCTTCGGTATAAAGCAAGTAACCTTCGACTGGCAATTCATACAGACTGGAAAGTGCCTCTTTGTATTTCTTCACTTGTCGCTTATGCGCGTCTTGCGAACTACCTGTTTTGAAATCGATGACCAGAATTTTTTCCGGCATTTCAACGATACGATCTGGGCGCAGCGTGTTTCCATCGCTTGTTACTATTTCCGCCTCGGCCTTGCTATTGGCCGGAGAAGCAAAGAAATACGCACATTTTTCATGGACCACAATTTCACTTGCTTTAACCAAGCTTTCCTCGATCAACTCACGTGAAAACACACCATCGGCGACCAGTTTTTCTCCAATTTCGGACATGGCATTTGGCGCATGCCCAGCTTCAAGCAAAGTATGAATCGCCACTCCTCGATTTCGTACGTATTCCTGATCCGCGTCTTTCCAGTATTGTCGGCTTTGAAAACTCACCTTCATGCGATCGCGAAAATCACCCGTTGCGAGGGATGTGGTGGTGTGTGGGACTGATTTAGGCTCACGATCAATCGGCACGCAACTCCCTGATTCCCAACTTCCATCATTCGGAAAAACCAGTTCCATACTCCGGTTCATCAATCGGGACAAGTCAAATCCTTTGGTGTCGGACTTCGTCTTTTCGCACAACACATGCAATCGTCTTTCTGGGCGGGTGAGAGCAACATATAGCACATTGACATTGTCGAGCACTCGGCGATCTACTTCCGCTTCGAACTCGCCTCCAAGTTCCTCTTTATCGGCACTTGAGCACGCAACCAAGGCGCTCGGTATTTCAACATCTTCCAAGGGCTTTTCCAGCCAAATCGATCCGCTTTTATCATTTTGGGCAATAAGCGGTAAAATCACAATTGGGAATTGCAGTCCTTTGGATTTATGAATGGTCATGATTCGAATTCCATCGGCAGCCTCTTGGGTTTGGACCGACAGTTTGTCCCTATTCCTGCCCCACCAATCGAGAAATGAATTGTTGCCATTTTGACCTGAAGCTTCGAATGCTTTGAGGTGATCAAGGAGAAATTCGATGTAAATATCTGAATGGATTAGCCTATCGGCAAATGCAGTTACCCACCATTCGGCAACTTCGGTGCACGCTCTACCACGCAGACTTTCAAGATGGAAGTCGGGGACGTGTTTGCTTAGAAAGCCTTCCAAATCAACGCTCCGGTCGCGGCGTATAAATGCTTTGATTTCTTCTTCCGTATCGTAGTCATCGGGCAAGATCTCCAGCAGATTGGTCATGATTTTCACCTCGCTTTGAATGCGTGATGAGTCTTCCAGCCAAAGCAAGAAATTGGCGATGAAATCTACACGGCGATCGTTTTTAATGAGCAGACTTTCCTCTGTTATTATCTTATACTTCTCCCCTGTTATTGGATTGTCCCTTTCAATCAATCCATCGGACACCAAGCGCGCATCATTCCCGGAACGCACAAGAACAACAATGTCGCGCATTTGATACTTGTCGGCCAATGCCTTTTCGATGTGCCCGTTGATTATTTCGAGAATCTCCTCCTTTTTTTCAGTGCTCTTCCCGATAAAATTTTCGAAGCTCACATAGCCTTCAAAATCCTTCGCCGGAATTTGGCTGTGAGCTTCGTACACGCTTCCATTTTCGCCTAGCATGCTTTGAAATCCGTCGAAAAGCTTGTTGTTAAAATTCACAATTTCGGGTGCCGATCGAAAATTATATGCCAGCGATCTCAGCTCAAACTCCCGTTGAAAAACACGCTCTGCATTGTCAAAAATGACCTCCGGCTTGCGGAAAATCTTGGGCAGCGAATTGAACTGCTCGACTTGTCCGCCCCGCCACCGATAAATACTTTGCTTGCCATCTCCCACTATCATCGATTGGAAGTCGTGGGCCAGACTGTTTTCGATAAGCGGAATGAAATTTTGCCACTGCAGGACAGATGTATCTTGGAACTCGTCGACGAGGTAATGGCGGTATCGCTGACCGATTCTCTCGTAGATAAAAGGTGCAGGATTGCGGGTGATAATGCTGTGAATCATGCGGTTGAAATCGCTGATAAGGAGTACCTCGTTCTTCTTTTTCCAATCATCGAGCGCGCGATCAATTTCGTTGAGGACAGCCAGAGAATAGAGCTTCTTATTTACTTTGGAAACCAAGGTGTACTGCTTGCCTTTCGGACCGGAAATTAGCTCGATTAATTCTTGCATGACATCTCCCACGGCGGGCTCGATTGCTTCGATGGCCGCTCCCCACTCGGCCATATTGGCTTTGGAGCACCAGCCAGACTCTCCATTGACCATTTTCACGACTGTAGCGGTAGGAGGACTCAATTCTCCTCGGGAGGCTTTGACCAAGTAGTTTGGAATGGAGCTGCGTGAAAACTTGTTGTGGGGCACACCGCTCTTTTCGATGATCTCCACACCTTTTTGCGCCTTATCCTTGACGAGGTCGCGGTACGCTTTTATGCGCTTATCTAGTTCACGTTTAACGGCCGTAAAATTGGCCATCGACAGTTTGTTGAGTTGGGCCAGGTGCTCGATGGATTCTTCGGATGCCAAGTTTTTGGCTATTTCGCTCAACTCACGACGGAAATCCCAATTTTTTTCATCGTCGATTAGGGTTTCCGAAAAGTGGATCAGCAGGGAAGTAAGTTCTTTGTCAACCCCAATTTTACTGAGGACATCATCTACAGCAATTTCACGCGCCAGTTCCGAATCGAGCTCTACTTTGAAATCGGGAACAACATTCAGGTCTCGCGCGAAGGATCTTACGACAGTATGCACGAAGCTATCGATGGTCGAAATGCTCACGTCGGAATAATGGTGCATCATGTGTTGTAGACAAGCGGCGGCACGCTCGGCGATTACGTTTTCGGTCAGACCTGTTTCCTTGCAAATCGCCTCGAGCATGTGCGGATCTTTTTCGAAGCGCTCACTTCCTGCAAAGCCTTGTAGTTTCTGAAAAATCCGCTCTTTCATCTCACCGGCGGCCTTGTTGGTAAAAGTCACAGCGAGGACGGAACGGTAGTAACTTGGGGATGCCGAGGACAGACATAACTTGATGTAATCCTTGACCAAGACCCAAGTTTTTCCAGAACCTGCCGATGCGCGATAGACGAGAAAATTATCGGATTTATTCATGACAGCAAGGTAGGAATTGGCTTTGGGAAAGTTGGTTTATCGCGCAAAGAAAATACGCACGAAAAAAGGTCTGCCCAGACCGTGCTGGATAGACCTTCAAGTTGTTTCGTACAACCCTATTTCATCATTTGCCCGAAGGGCTAAAGCTTTTGAAAACGCGTTACACCTAACATTTCATAGGCACCCAATAACTCGATTAGGTAGTCTCCTGTTGCTAGGCTCGACACATCAATCATTTGCGCTCGTCGCTGATTAAACTTACCTGACAATAGGACCTTGCCATTGATATCGAGGACCTTATACTTGACAGCTTGCGGAAGATTCAGGGAACTTTCAATGGTCAAGAAATCGGACGTAGGATTGGGCCAAACTGAGAAGTTGAGAGAATTTTTCACGCGCTCAATGTTGTCGACTAAAAGCAGATCGGCATTGCAAAAAACCGCGCCTGAATCGCCCACCAAGAATGTAACATCCTCGCCGTACGAGTCGATATCGCGAATGGCATGAGGCACCGCAGTGAAGTTAAAAAAGGGTTCAACGCGGTCGTACACCATGCCCTGCCCTTCGACAAAAGTATGCTCACCCGCGAAGTACGGTCGGCCAGAATTGCTCACGTGAGCGGCGTACATCTGAGGCATAAAGAAGGTAAAGCTCTCCCAATCCTCCTCCCAGGTGAGTCCGCCATCATCGCTGATCATCACGCCGTTGCTGTTCTCAATGGCGTAAGTTGCATAAACACTATCTGCCGTCAGGTAGGCGACATCGGTAATATTGGCCATAAAGGCTGGGTTGGGAATCGAGTCCCACGTGCTTCCGCCGTCGGTGGTTCTCAGAATGCGACCTCTGTAGGTACATGCGAGGCCATTGTCGGCGTCGTAAAAGTCAAAATTATTGACCAGATCAGAAGTATCCCAGATAGGAGGAATCTCGGTAAGCGACCATTCGTTGTCGTCGTATCGATCGATGATTGCACTTTCGAAACAACCTGCTCCGCCGGCCAAACCGTTATCGGCATCGTGGAAGAAAATCGACCCGAACTGGCAAAATCCCGAGCTCAAGGGAGTGAAGTAAGACCAATTGACTCCGCCGTCGAAGGTCTCAACCATCCCCCCCCAGGTTCCTAGCACCATGCGACCGTGCTGCTCTGTAAAAAACTGAATATCATAGGCAATCCATCCTTGCCAATCGAGAACAGGAATGCTGTCAATGACCACCTCATTCCACGTGATGCCGCCATCTATTGTTTTGATTAAAACGCTATCTCCGGCTGCATACCCAATTTCATCGGTCACGAAGTCGATGCATCTTAAATCGCGAGCCGTATTTGACTCAAGGGGATACCAGACCGTTTGGCATTGGGTGCCGAGGGAGAGGAAAAGAGCAAAACAGAAAGTGAGTAATGTTTTCATGGTAAAAAGAGTTTATGTGATCAATGCCTCAAAGGTAGACCTTCCTTTTCCTCAAACCGTTATGAATTCCTGCCTACGTGTTATGAATTTCGTTCACCTCGGCTTGGAGTTCGCTAGCCGTTTTACCTGTCTTCTTCTTCACAAAAGCGCTAAAACTAGCCGGACTATCGAAGCCCAAATCGAAGGCAATCTCTTTGTGTGACTGTTCGCCAAAAGTGAGTAAGCGCTTAGCCTCCAGCAGGACACGCGCATGAATTACTTGCAGCGGACTTAAGCCTACATGTTTCCTGGTAAGTTGGCCTAGTTTCTTTTCGGTGATCGAGCCTTCGGCCAAATAGAATTTCACCGTGTGCTCGGTTTTGTAGTTGCTCTCGACCAGTCGTGAAAAAGACGAGAATTCCACATCCGACTCATCGTTGGACAGTAAGACGTTTTGGTGAGTGAGCAATTCGAAGAGCAAGGCCTGGAGCAGGTGCTGAGTGGATTGTTTGGCGAGTGGATGGGGTTTTTCCACATTGTCTTGAATAAGCTGCAAGTATTGGATCATGTGTTGAACGGCCCCCTTGTTTTCTTCGAAAACAATTGCCCCCTGCCCCTGCCAAATTCGTTGTTTGAGTAACAAGCTGAGTCCGCCAGCCCTCACCTCCTCGGCTTTGAACTGAATAAGGTAGCCGTTGGAATCGTGGGCGCGCTTGAGCAGGTGCACTTGGTTGGGATGAATGATATAGCACGCGCTATCCTTGACTGGATACTCCACAAAATCAATCAGTTGCGAACCCCCACCTTTGACAAAGAAGATGATTTCAAAGTAGTTATGGCGGTGCTTTTGGGTAAAGTCGTAAGGGTTTTTGTGCGCGATTTTGCGGACGACGATAGAGGTATTTGGGTCGGCCAGCTGATGTACAGGGAGAGAATCTTCTTTTTCGCGCATAAGAGTTTGAAATTCGGAAAAGCCGGCAAAGGAGCGAAATTAGAATTGGTGTTTATTTTGGGAAGCCACGACACCCGTTTTTTTAATTCAAAATTCAAAATGAAAAATTCAAAATGGGGAAATCAGTGTTGGCGTAAATCACTTATCTCTTACTCTTTTCTCTTGCTCTTCCTCTCAAAGTCAAGAGATAAGAGGAAGTGTTTAGAGGAAGAGAAAAGTGGATTTGGTCATTGATGGAAGCGACACCAATTTATTGGAACGGTAAATCGAAATATGACTTGAAGGTCAGTGTGAGTGTGAGAGCGAGTCTTGAGAAATTCGGTTGTTCACATGGTTTTTCCTTGCTGAAACTGAAGTTACTTGAACGGGGCATTTTTTTTACTTATCTCTTACTCTTTTCTCTTGCTCTTACTCTTAGATTTCAAGATTGCGTACATGATTTTAGCCGTCGAACAGACTGAATGAGGTTTTAATGAAAAGACAATCGTGAATTGACCTGCAGGCCAGGGCGAGTGTGAGTGTGAGTCTTGAGAAGTATAGCCGTCGGCCAGACTGAATGACGTATTTAGGAAAAGACAAACGTAAATTGACTTGAAGGACAGTGTGAGTGCGAAGGCCAGTGAGAGTGTGAGAGCGAGTCTTGAGAAATTCGGTTGTTCACATGGTTTTTCCTTGGTGAAACTGAAGTTACTTGAACGGGGCATTTTTTTTTACTTATCTCTTACTCTTTTCTCTTGCTCTTACTCTAAAATCCTGCAGTTGAGAATGACTGGAAAGCCGTGGGTATTCAGTGACTTGCGGGATAGTGCGAGTGCGAGTTGGAGAGCGAGAGACGACCGACCACCGGACCAGTGCCTTTTCGCCCGTCTTTGTTCTAGAAATAACTTAGAAAAATCAAGAGGTCGAGCATATTTACGATAGAGTCGTTGTTGAAGTCCATTTCGCAATCCGAGGCGCATCCTATGGCAGATAAAAACTCTAGTAGATCATCGACTTCCATTATTCCATCTTCATCGGCATCCCCGGCAAAAACTCCCACACATTCACAGTCGACATACATATCGCCCTCGGTAAGTTCATCCCCGTCGTCGCAGACGATATCGTTGTAAAAACAGTCATCTGTGAAAAATGAATTAGGCTCATAATTACAGGCTTCTTCATCGGCACACCCTTCTATAAAACATAACTCTGGAATGGTTGATTCCTTAATGAAGTAGTAGTGCTTCACGATAGTTGAAGATTCCAGACAAGGGTTGCTGCATTCTTCCCAAGACTGTGGCTCGTACCATTCATAATCGGCGTGCCTGTATGTTCTAAGAAGCTCAATATGGCAACCTGGCATGAAATAGTAGTTATTTGTGATGGTTATATCATGCCATGAAGTGGAACCATTCAGACATTCAGCCGTGTAGCTTGTTATTGCCTCGAAGCGTGTCACATTTGTAAACGTACCAGTTGGCAATATAAGCGTTCCATGTCCTTCAACAGTTGTCACAGTACTGCCCTCATATGAACACAGCGTCAAAGCATTAAAATCAAAACTTGAACCTAGTACCGAACCAATCTCGGCCGTGTAGTTCATTATAGGCCAGGAAATTGGTATCCCGCTCTGAGAACTAGTGAGGTTCGTTCCTGTGCGAGTTATTCCGTATTCACTAACCGAAAAATACTCATTATCGTCGACCAAGTTAGAACCAGAAACATTATCTACCGCATCAAATTCCAATGTTGTCGACGTATTGTACGAAATATCGCTAAAATCCCAAACAACATCCTCACCTGATTCTTGAGTCAAACTTCCGTTTGTTTTCTTGTGCATCGAAGCTGGAGTATTTGGCAAATACCCCACAGTACCCTCCTCCAGCACTAGTTGAGAGCTAGACGATAGTGAAAAACCAATTAAGAAAATTACTATTAAAAGATGGACGCTGTTACTGCCTTCGGATTTGGAAATCATCATATTGAGAGTATAGTTATGACTACAATGTACCAATTTTAATAATGGGACAGCTACGAATGGCTCAGTGACTTGCAGGCCAGAGCGAGTTGGAGAGCGAGAATTGAGATGGCTAGAAAGGCAGCGGATTAATGACTAAAATGGAGCCTTAGGTTCTTGTTTATTGTTGAAATCACTTCTTGGGGGATTTCGACTTCTTGGGCAATTTGCTCCCAATTTGAAACTGCATCAATTATTTCTTGAATAATTAGTTTACAGTTTTTTATGCCAAAATTCTCTCCCAGTTCAACTAAATCTCGGTGTTCAAAATCATCAAACTTTCCATTTATAGAAGATTGGTGAACATTGGTCCAAGCGCCACCTGGATTAAATGAGTATGTAATATCATATCCCGGTGATAATTTCCAAACCCCATGATGGTCCATCAAGAATGAGAAATTTTTTACATGATCGTCATGATTTCTTGCAACGACGTTGAAAATGGTCCTTCTGAATTGTTGTTCTAATTGTTGATAATCCAGCCTCAGGCGTTTCATTGTCCTAAACAACGTTTCATAGGAACTCGCTCTTTGAATTTTAAAATCCACGCCTATCAAGGCTCCGAGTGTTTGAACATGAATTTTCTCTCCCTCCGCCGATCGATCAAAGCGTTTTGTAAGAAAATGTGATCGGCCATTCTCATGAAAAATTCGGCTTTCTGAAATGTCTATCCCACAACTTCTGGCCATTTTATAATAAGCATACTCGATTTTTCCTGCCCCGTCTGTTTCTCCCAATGAATCTACATTGGCTCCATCTATCTTCAAAAGCCAATATGAAAACCCGCTAGGCTGCATGACGTCTCCTGGTTTAATTTCTACTATATTGCTTTTGTCGTCCTCCTTTAACGCAACTAATGCTTTCGCCCTTGCACCGCCCACAGATGTCCCTATTCTTAGGATATCCGTAAGACTCTCCTCGTTCAAATTTTCATACTTGACGCCTTTTTTGCCAACCAAAACATTTTTGGCGACTTCAAGAAGGTCTGCCACGTCAATGTTAAAATCATAACTCGAATTGTGATTTATTGGTTCATATTCCAATGCTCCCATTCCTCGTTTTCCAACGTAGGTCAATCTGTCTACTGGATTAATATCTTCATAGGTCAGCCTTTTCTGTCTTAGCCATTCTTTCATCATTACATTTCCAAAATCGTCGGGCATTGAATCTGAAAGCAAGTATGGAAGATTATGAAAATTCTCATGATCTCTATTTGTCTCATAAGACCTTCCTTCTTTAGGCATAAGAATTGGAGAAGGCTCCCAAAGATTTGTAAACGAATTTCGACTGTACTGAAAAACTGCGCTCCTTTTTTGCACATTCCATTCAACTGTACCTATGGACTCCCCGTACAAACTAACTTGAACTAACATTTTTACTTGATTTTATTTGAAGCCCTTTTTCTTTCTGATTTAAGCTTGGCTTTCTCAAACTTCAACTTTAACTCTAAGTCTTCTGCCACTCTAAAGACAGATTCAAAGTCTTTAATTCTGTTAAGCCTAATTAATATTCTAACAAGGCTTTCAACCGACGTTGGATTTCCTTGTTCAATGAGGCTAATTGTGGAAACACTTAAGCCAATTTCTTGGCTTAGCTTCTTCTGAGTTAGATTGTGTTGCAACCTAATCTGTTTTAATCTTTGCCCAATTTGCTGAATAATCTCCTTTTCGGTAAGAAACAACCAATTTTCCATTTTTTAACTATTTATATATCGGTAGTTAATCCGTTTTATTAAAACAACTACTAGAATATCATGTATTATTCAAATATACTGCTTTCTTTTAAATTACTAACTACGCATATTCGCTTAGTTGTATTGCCATTCGCTAACAACTACTTATTTTTGCTCAGTTATATCGATTATTTGAACCGTATACATTTGACAACTCGAGACGAATAATCCATCCTCACTGGTCGAAAAGAGCAGATAATCGTTCGCTCCATACAAGCCCAGAATGAGAGCGAGTTGGAGAGCGAGAATTGAGATGGCTAAAATCACTTATCTCCTACTATTTTCTCTTGCTCTTACTCTTAGATTTCAAGATTGCGTAAATGATTTTAACCGTCGACCAGACTGCATGACGTATTTAGGAAAAGACAAACGTAAATTGACTTGAAGGCCAGTGCGAGAACGAGTCTTGAGAAAAAAAGCGATTCACTTATCTCTTACTCTTCTCTCTTCCTCTTCCTCTTCCTCTATTTACAAATAATGCTGGTCGGGAATCATGCCACTAAGTTAGGGTCAATGCAATAAGACCCCGTTCAAAAAGCTTGGGTCCGAAATACCTCCTGTTGAGTTTCCAACAAAATTCGTCCAAATAGTTCTGGATGTAAAGTTGATCAGAATGATGATGGATGCCGTGGAGTATTCGTTTGAAGTTGCCAATTGCCGTATGGACCCAGGGAAGCTTCTGATGTGCTTGAGTTTTCGGGATAGTCTCGGCACTGATGTCCATTCCTGCTTTTTTAAGCTTCCTGTACACACTCGATCCATCGCTAATAAGCTTTGTTCCTTCTAAAGTGGAATTCTCAATGAACGCCTCGGCTATTCCCGAATCGAATTGCG
>JADFAK010000160.1 GCA_015665315.1 Flavobacteriales bacterium
GCGTGAACTTCTTCATTCCCGGACTTAGGTCAAAAAACATTAGGCAGAAAAAAAGCCGGAAGGAAATCCCACCGGCTTTTTTGATGACCTACTTGTGTAGGATCAATATCTGTAAGCGTCATTCTTGTATGGTCCTGCTTGAGGAACACCAATATAATCAGCTTGCTCTTTCGAGAGCTCTTCCAAATCAACACCAACTTTCGCAAGGTGTAGACGAGCAACCTTCTCATCGAGGTGCTTAGGAAGCGTGTATACTTGGTTCTCGTAATTGTCAGAATTCTGCCAAAGCTCGATTTGCGCCAAAGTTTGGTTGGCAAACGAGTTAGACATAACGAACGAAGGGTGACCCATTGCACAACCCAAGTTTACGAGTCGGCCTTCAGCAAGAAGGATGATGTCCTTACCATTCACGTTGTACATGTCAACCTGTGGCTTGATTTCGTCTTTAGAGGCACCGTGATTGGTGTTCAACCAAGCAACGTCAATCTCGTTGTCGAAGTGACCGATGTTGCAAACAATAGCTTTGTCCTTCATCGCTTCGAAATGCTTTCCAGTGATGATGTCTTTGTTACCAGTAGCGGTAACTACGATATCTGCTTCAGGAACTGCATCGATCATTTTCTTTACTTCGAAACCTTCCATTGCAGCTTGAAGCGCGCAAATTGGATCTATTTCGGTAACGATAACTCGGCAACCAGCGTTGCGAAGTGACTCCGCAGAACCTTTACCAACGTCTCCGAAACCACCAACAACGGCAACTTTACCAGCTAGCATAACGTCAGTCGCACGGCGAATTGCATCGACCAATGACTCACGGCAACCATATTTGTTGTCAAATTTCGACTTCGTAACAGAATCGTTCACGTTGATTGCAGGCATAACCAAGGTTCCAGCCTTCTCACGGTCATATAAACGAAGAACACCAGTTGTAGTCTCCTCAGAGATACCTTTGATTCCAGCAGCCATTTCAGGATTGTTGTCCAATACAATGTTGGTCAAGTCACCACCATCGTCCAAGATCATATTCAAAGGCTTCTTGTCATCGCCGAATCTCAGCGTCTGCTCAATACACCACTCATACTCCTCTTCGCTAAGACCTTTCCAAGCAAATACTGGAACCCCAGCAGCAGCAATCGCGGCGGCGGCGTGATCTTGAGTTGAGAAAATATTGCAAGAAGACCATCTCACGTCTGCTCCTAGTTCAACCAACGTTTCAATAAGAACCGCAGTTTGAATAGTCATATGCAGGCATCCTGCAATTCGAGCTCCTTTCAATGGTTGAGAGGCCTTGTACTCTTCACGGATAGACATCAAACCAGGCATCTCTGCTTCTGCTAGTCTGATTTCCTTTCGTCCCCAGGCTGCGAGACCGATGTCTTTAACTTTGTAGTCTGTTGATGTCACTGTAGCTGTGCTCATAAATGTGTTTTTTTACGCCGACTTCTAATATCGGATTTACTTGATTCTAAGGATTTTGCTCCTTAGAGGATGCAAAATTACCCTTTTCTCCTTGAGAAGACAACAAATCAGACGGCGATAAGTTTACCTTTGTTCACATGTCATTTATCGGCGAAATACCTACAGGCTCTGCTACACGCCTATTTCTATGGCAAGTAGAGGAGAATCCGGACGACCCAAAATATGCTAAAATTGCGAAAACCTTCCGCGGAAAATCGCTAAAACGGCGCAAAGAAGAGCTTGGTGGAGCCCTGCTTATCGATCATTTGGGCATTCGGGAGGATATTAGATACTTGGAAAACGGCAAGCCAGTTGTTGAAGATGGGCATATTTCTATTTCCCACACGGAGGATCTTGTCGGTCTTGTGTTCAGTCCGTCACCTGTCGGACTCGACATTCAAAGTCCGACACCTAAATTGTTCAATATTAAGGACAAGTATTGCAACGAGGGCGAACTTCAACTTTGGGGGGAGTCATTGGAAAAGCTGACCCTAATTTGGTCGGCCAAAGAGGCCATATTCAAGGTATACGGTGAGAATTTGGCCTTTGCTGAAGAAATTGAAATCAGCTTTGGTGACCAAGAGAACGAGTTTTATGCTTCAGTAAGAGGGGGTGAAGCCACATTCACTCTTCGCTATTTGACCTTTCAGGATAAAAATGTGGTCTGGGTGGCAACCTGATCTCGATGATCTTTTACCCAACAAAAAAAGGGGCACAGGCCCCAATATTTTGAATTCCAACTATGCGCAATGCGCAAAAAGTGGATTAATGTACGATACCTTTGTGTCGTCTCTCTGTTGAAACAGACAACTTCTTACGGCCTTTTCGGCGACGGCTTGACAATACGTTACGTCCGTTGCTTGTTGCCATTCTACTGCGGAAACCATGCTTGTTTCGGCGCTTTCTTACTGACGGTGAAAATGTTCTCTTACTCATACCTCTAATTTTACCCTATCAAAAGGGAGCGCAAAGATAATTGCTTTTAGCAAAAGTACAAAGAAAAAAACCTCTTCTCCTCAATTTCCCTTTCCAGACATAGTGCAAGTGCGGAAAATCTGCCCCATTCTAACCTGCAGTGAGCCCGCTACAGATAAGATGCCAACCGCGGTGAATCTTCACATAAGTTCACGAATTCTGTAGTCTGACCTGCGCTTAGTTTCATACTTTTGCGGTCAATTTTACTTCATGGCTCGCAGGGGAAAGACAGACAACGACAAGGACGCACCAAAAGGCACCTTCAAAGCATCAAAACGCATTCTCAATTACATGGCACCCTATAAGTGGCGCTATTTCTTGGGCTTGTTTTTCTTGCTGATGACGAGTTTGGTTTTCCTATCATTCACCCAGCTTACGCGCTACCTGGTAGACTCCACGACACAGATGGGTGATTTGAATTACGAAATTCCCTTCGAGATGAGCATGACCACGATTGGATTGGTTCTCTTTGCCGTTCTCATTTTGCAAGCCTTCTTTTCATTTTTTCGGGTCTATTTGTTCTCCTATGTCACCGAACACAGTTTGGCCGATTTCAGGACCGACGCCTACAATAGCTTGATAACCTTACCTATGACCTTCTTCACGCGCCGCAGCGTGGGCGAGTTGAGTAGTAGGATGGCCTCGGACATTTCACAAATTCAAGAAGTCCTCAATACGACTTTGGCCGAGTTGCTTCGTCAAGGCATGTTGATTATTGGCGGACTCATGTTATTGTTTTACACTTCCACCAAGCTCACTTTTATGATGCTGGGTGTGGTGCCTGTTATCGCCATCGTGGCTGTTTACTTCGGTCGGTACATCAGGACACTTTCGAGGAGCGTTCAGGATGAAGTGGCCAACTCGACACACATAGTAGAGGAATCGCTTTCAGGAATTGTCAATGTGAAATCATTCACCAATGAGGCATTCGAAGCACTTCGTTTCAAGAAAAGCGTTCATAACATCAAGCAATTTGCCATCCGATCTGGAATTTGGCGAGGGCTGTTGGCTTCCTTCATTATCGTGTGCATTTTCGGCACCATTGTAGGCGTTCTGTGGTATGCCGTTCACCTGATTAGCATCAACGAGCTTACGCCGGGAGAAATGATTCAGTTTATGCTATTGGCGATGACCATCGGTATTTCTATAGGTGGCATGGCTGAATTGTATGGCGGACTTCAAAAGGGATTTGGTTCGGTTGAGCGGATTCTTGAACTTATCGATGAAAGCCCAGAGCAGATTCGTATTGAGCAATCTCCCGCTTCGATCCATATCAACGGTGAAGTAGAATTCAAAAATATCAAATTTCGCTACCCGAACAGGCCCGACGTACAGGTGCTTGACGACGTATCGTTCAAAGTAAATCCGGGCGAACAGGTAGCAATCGTCGGTCCGAGTGGAGCTGGGAAATCGACGATTACTGCTTTAATCTTGCGGTTCTACAACGCGGGTAGTGGCACGTATTCGATTGATGGAAAAGATGCGCTGGAATATGATTTGCGTGAGCTAAGACAACAAATGGCCATTGTGCCTCAGGAAGTGTTGCTCTTCGGTGGTTCTATTCGCGAGAACATAGCCTACGGCAAATTAAATGCTACAGAAGAAGAAATCAACGAAGCGGCTAAAAAGGCCAATGCCCACGAATTCGTAAGTAAGTTTCCAGATGGCTACGACACCTTGGTCGGAGAGCGTGGCGTGCAGCTTTCTGGCGGACAACGTCAGCGAATTGCGATTGCTCGAGCTATTCTCAAGAACCCGAAAATTCTATTGTTGGACGAGGCCACGAGTTCGCTTGATTCGGAATCAGAACGACTGGTGCAAGAGGCCTTGGACTACCTCATGCAGGGCAGGACATCGATTGTCATTGCTCACCGACTGAGCACGATACGCAAGGCCGACAAGATTCTTGTATTGGAAGATGGAAAGCTGCGTGAGCAAGGAAGCCATGACGAACTCATAGCTATCGAAGATGGACTGTACAAGCATCTTAGCAGCTTGCAGTTTAGTTAGATTGTCATCCACTTCCTCTTTTAAGATTCTCCCAAGACACGGGTTGAGGATTTCGAGATTCTCCGAACTCTTTGTCTATCTTTGCCCCTCATTTGCAAATTATGGCTGGAAAGAAAGCTCTGATCACTGGGATCACCGGACAAGATGGCGCCTATTTGGCGGAATTACTACTTGAAAAAGGTTATGAAGTTCATGGCTTGAAGCGACGTAGTTCACTATTCAACACCGATCGGGTGGATCACCTTTACAAGGATCAGCACGAGAAGGACGTTAAGTTCAAAATGCACTACGGTGATCTTACAGATAGCACGAATCTCATTCGCTTGGTGAAAGAAATTGAGCCCGATGAGATTTACAATCTGGCCGCCATGAGTCACGTTGCAGTGTCATTTGAAACACCAGAATACACGGCCAACGCAGATGGTATTGGAGCTCTCAGAATCCTAGAGGCCATTCGTATTCTCGATCTGGGGAAGAAAACAAGGTTTTACCAAGCTTCAACTTCTGAATTGTACGGATTGGTGCAAGAAACTCCTCAAAAGGAGAGCACTCCATTTTATCCGCGTAGTCCGTACGCAGTGGCTAAGCTCTACGCCTTCTGGATTACCAAGAACTACCGTGAAGCCTATGGTTTTTACGCATGCAACGGCATTCTCTTCAACCACGAAAGTCCTATTCGAGGCGAGACATTTGTCACACGTAAAATCACCCGTGCCGCAGCTAAAATAAGCTTGGGCTTGGAGAAGAAGTTATACTTGGGAAACATGGATGCCAAGCGCGACTGGGGCCATGCCAAGGATTATGTTGAGGGCATGTGGCGCATGTTGCAGCAGGATGTTGCCGATGACTATGTATTGGCGACGGGAACGACTACTTCGGTGCGTGATTTTGTCGACATGGCTTTTTCGGAGGTGGGTATTACCTTGCGTTGGGAAGGAGAAGGCGTCGATGAAAAAGGAATCAATGCCAAAACGGGCGACACGGTTGTTGAAGTTGACCCGCGTTATTTCCGACCGACCGAAGTTGACTTGCTTGTGGGCGACCCATCTCGGGCTCAAAACGAGTTGGGATGGAAGCACAAGTATTCGTTGAAAGAACTTGTTGTGGAAATGGTCAAGTACGATGTCGAGTTGTTCAAGCGCGACAAGTATTTAGTCGATGGCGGACATAAGATCATGCGCTATCACGAGTAGATTACTTCTCTCGACTAATCATCAAAGCCTGCGTTTTTCGCATTTCAGAATCTCCTACTGCCAGCGTGTAATAACCTGGTCGGTACTGCGACACGTCTAAATCAAAGCTCGAGTAACCTTCCTCTAGCACCAGCTTGGCCGACTCAAAACAGATGCGTCCGGCGTTGTCATAGATCTGTACCACCACTTCCCTATTGCCGTCGGAAAGGATGGACACTTGGATCAAATGGCTGGCTGGATTGGGCTGAATGGGGAGCAATTCGAATTCACTTTCCAAGGTAGAAACTGCACATTTAGAATTGTTCCACGGGGTAAGGTCTGGGGTAATTTCGGCAATATCTTTAGCGCTAGCGCAAATGACTTGATTCAGTGCTTCAAGTTCGGCGGTTGAAGTGAACTGGAACAACATAGCCTCACCAGGCAAGAGTTCTCCCTGCCACAATTCGGTAATGAGTCCATCTCCTAAGACATTCCAACTCATGGCGATATCCTGCACTTTGTAATTCCCTGCATTCTGGACGATGGCCGAAATACTGAGTCCATTGGCCGACTGTACAATGTAGATATCGTCTACCACCAAATCGGCGACCGGCTCGGTGATGTAGATCGTTTCGGACGTACTTGCGTAGCATCCCAAGTCATTGCTCCAAGATAGGTCGACGTCGAAGACCCCTTCTTCTGTGAATTCGTGGAACCAGCTATTTCCCACGGCCGATCCGCCATCGGAGCTGGACCAGGCATAATCGAGGCTGGGATTGAGCGGGGCTACATCGAATTGGATTTCTAGCGGTGGCAATCCGATCACCTGGCTAGCTGTTATGGCAGACTGTTCGAAGGGCACCACCTCAACATTTGCGCTAGCTAAACCAGCACAACCTGCAAGCGTTACGACTTCAACCTCTACGTTGTAGGATCCTGGCAAAGGGAAAAGCACTTGAATTGATTCGCCGGTAAAATCACCCAAAGTCTCAACCGACCAGTGTACCTCGTCGAGCGCACCTCCCATTAGATCGGCAGTTTGGACTAGCGGCATGGTCATATTGCTACAAATAGAATCGACTAGTATTTCGACTGTGGGGTGGTTGAAAATCTCAACCAAAGAAGTGTCTTGATCTCGACAACCATTCAAAGCTGTGACTTCGATGGAGGCTGTATAGACTCCTGGATCACCGTAAAAATGCATGGGTTCTTGCAGGAAGGAACCGTTATCATCGCCGAAATCCCAAGTGAAATTAATGATTCCCCCCGTTTCATTTTCGTCGATTTCGGTCGAAAAAGCCGTCAGATCTCCCAAGCAAAAATTCGAGGCCACCAAGTCTACTGCGGGCGCTGGGATGATAGTCACGGAACCGTTGATCGTTTGGAAACAGCCCTCTTCGCTATGGACCGATAAAATCACATCGATGGATTCTTGGTCGGGCACGTTGATCGTAACAGCCTGTCCGTCGAACATCATGTCGTTGATCATCCAATTGATGTCTTCGATGAAGCCCTCTTCGAGCAGACTTTGACTTGCAAAAGTCATTTCACTATTCTGGCAAGGGAGGGTAAAGTTATAGATAGGCGTAGGCTGAGCATGCAGGTAAAATGAATCTACGGAGTCGTTCACGCAGCCCACATCGGAGACGACATGAAGGTGTACTTCGTGCAGACCATAATCTTCGATGATAGGAAAGAATTCAAACTCTTCGCTCAACAGTTCTCCATCGATATACCATTCCCAGGTCACGACATCGTTGCTCGAAGCGAGTTCATCTTCAAAGTGCATATTCATGCCTTGGCACTGTCCGCTTATATTCCATTGAATAACCGGTGCTGTTCCCACAATATTCACCTGAGTCGTGTCTTTGAAGGAACATCCATTTTCGTCAATCACCTCAATCCACACTTCACTGCTGGAGTTGACTTCAATTTCGAATGTAGATTCTCCACTACTCCATTCAAAGGAATCGATGTTGAAGTTGAGGGTATCGATAGAGAGAGAATTTCCTGCGCAGAGATCGTAGTTTTCGTCCAAGTTGAGGCTTACCTCGATTGAATCGACCTGGACAACTGAGATAGAAGAAACGGTGGAACAGCCAGTCGTATCGGTGACTTGGACGAAGTATTGTCCGCCCACCTGAGCCGTTAAAGCGCTGTCGGTTTCTTCGTTCTGCCAGAGGAAGAAATAATCATCGGTGGCGAGACCGGTGTCAAAGGTTGTGCTTTCGCCCAGACAAATAATTTTATCGCTAAAGTCCAATTGCCCGGCAAAGCTCACCTGCACTGTATCTTCGTGTACGCGATTGAATCGATCGGTAGCTTGGACAATGTAGTCGCCTGAATTGTGGACCTCTATGCACTGTTCTTCGGTGCCATTGGACCACACGTAGGACTCGAATCCGGGGGCGGAGCATATCAAGGTGTCGCAATAGCCGTATTCAATTTCAACGTCATCGTCGACGAAGAAGGGAGGCGTGTAGCGATCGGCCAAGTAGTTTTCTACGGCGAGGATATCTTCTTGCGCGAGGGAATCGGAAAAGCAGATGATTTCGATCAAATCCCCGTCCCAAATTCGGGAAAAGTTTGAACGATCTACGGTAAGTTGATTGGCTTTTACATTGTCTGCAGTGACGAGGGAAACCAGTACGAAGCCTGTTGGCAAGACCGTCGACTGACCATCGATTTCGGCAAAATTGGTTCGAGTAATTCCGTTCAAGACGTGTTCGCTACTACTTTCGGCGTTCCAGATTTCTTGGTTGGCACCGCGGATAAAATCGAAGGCATTGCTGTGGCCGAGCAGACTGCGGTAGTTGGCTGTTGCATCGGCATCTTCCCGCACGAGCCAAAAGGCGGTTCGAATGTTATCGATTTCGGGAAAGAGCATAAAGTCATTGAAGCCATCCATGTTCACCGAAGGATAACCATACAGCACATCTTCGACAAAATTGGGCTTGAGCGTACCAGAGGCTTGTGTCGCGTGATTGTCTTGTCCGCTTAAATCCTGCCACTCCCCTACTTTAAAAGTGGGACTTACCGTGAGTCCGGTGTCGGACCGCAGCCAAAAAACCAATCCGGGAAGGTCATCCGGTTCTATTTGGGCTTGAGACATTTGCGCGCATGCGCCAAAACCCACTAAAAAGCACACGGCAAAGCTCATCCTGAACTTAGGAAAGGTACCTGTGAAAAAAGCGGTGAAGTCTTGGAACATATAAATGGGCTTCAGTTTCTTCAAATTTAGGCGTTATTTGTAGTAGACACACGAAAGCGCAAATTTGTATTAACCGGCCATTCTTTAATTCTTGTCAGCACCGCGAAAATCACTGTTATCCCTGTGGACCGATTTAAAAACGAGGAATTCCTTCGTCCAAAATTCGGCCTTTATGTTTTCGGCATCCTTGTCGGGAATCGTGATCCAGTTGGTTTTCAGTCCGATTCTAAGCCGGATTTACACCCCTGAAGTGTACGGACTATTCAGCATTTTCAATTCCATGACTGTAGTGGCTGGAGTCTTTGCAACTCTTGGATACAACAAAGCCTTTGTCTTGCCTAAAGAGGATTCGATTTTCAGGTCCTTGTTGCGTTTTTCGTTGCGGGCCACGTGGATGATCTCGCTGCTCGTTTTTGTCGTGACCTTGCTTATTGGGGCGGATATCAATCGCTGGTTTGGTTCAGATGACTTGGGCTTGTGGATCCTATTATTGGGGCCCACGGTCATGCTGCTTTCCTTGGATCGCATCACTTTAGACTGGGCGATACGGGTGAAAAGTTTCAAGAAGCAGAGTTTGGTTTCTGTTCCGATAACCTTGGGTACAAAATCGTTCAACGCGCTATATGGGTGGCTTATTTCGAGCACGGTGGAGGGATTGATTTTCACCACCATACTGCTGTATTTCACGCGCATTGTCGTGTATATCACGCGGATCATTCCAAATGCACTTGCCTTTTTGAAGCAGATTCCTGGTGTGGAAATTAGAGAGCGGACGAAGGAAGAATATCGTGAATACCCGCGCTATATTATGTGGGGCACGGCGATAAGTACCTTTTCGAATTACTTGCCGATATTGGTGATGCCGGTACTGTTGGGCTCGGCCAAGCCAGCTGGATTGTTGGTGTACGCCGGACTTATTCTCGACCTCCCGGCGCGCTTGATGGGTTCGGCGATTAGTCCGGTTTTCTTGCAAAAAGCCTCCGAAGTTCATCGCATTGACCCGGCCCAGCTCGGACCAACCACGTGGAGGCTTTACCGCACTTTGGTATTGATTTCGGTATTGCCGTTGGTCATTCTTTTTATTGTTGGTCAGCCTTTGTACGGATTTCTTTTCGGCAGCGAATGGGCGGAGGCGGGCCAAGCAGCAGAGATTCTTTCGATCTACTTTTTGTATCGCTTAGTGGGCTCTCCAATTTCATCGATTTTCAATGTACTGCGCAAGGAGCGACAATTCTTTTTCTTTCAAATCGGTCTGTTCATCCTCAAACTTTTGGCTTTGTTAATAGGAGGAATTTTTGCGGCCGACTTCCTTGAGCTGGTTATGATTTTCGCATGCGCAAATGGTATTGCCTATGTAGCCTTGATTGTATGGGTATTTGCCTTGCTGAAATACCGTGTTTTGTACTCGATAGTGTTCACGATAACTATTCAGACAATTTTGTTGTTGCTTGCGTTGTGTGCAAAAAGCGCCTTATTTTAGGAGCAGATTACAACTACGTGAAAAAGATCCTGATTCTTACTTATCACTATCCTCCATTGAATGTGATTGCCAGCATTCGTGCGCAGGCGTACGCGCAAAATTTGCACCGACATGGTTGGGCGCCGACGGTCGTCACCTTTGATTGGCAAGAGCGAACTGGTGAGATTTCGACGATTGAAGCTCCCAAAGTTGAGGAGCACGAGCATTATAAGGTAATCCGACTGGGAAAGGGTAAGCCACAGAATCAATACATAGGGAAATTCTATACTGCGGTAAATTACAATACAGGTGTTTTTGACGTGACGGAGGAATTGCTGGCTTGTCGTGAAATGATCGACACTTTCGTGCGCAATATTCTTCACCAGGAGACATTCGATTTAGTCTTGGGCATATACTCGCCTCATTTTCATCTGGAGCAATGCCATTGGATTTATTCAAAATACGACATTCCCTACGTATTGGATTTTCGAGATTTATGGGATATCCGCTTGACATCACCGGTGTACAGTCCGACTTTCAAGGAACGCATCCGTGATTTTTACATAGGTACTTACTGGAGAAAATGGGCGCGCAATGCGCTCTTCCTCTCGACGGTGAGTGAGCCTTATGCTGAATATTTGGAGCAGTTGTGTATGCAGACAGCCGTGACGATTACCAATGGATTTGAGGCCGACTTGTTCAAAGGACTCAAAGTTATTGAGCGGGATGTATTCGTGATCGCACATGTAGGCAGCTTTTATCCTGAACAGCGGGTCGACACCTTGTTTGCGGTTGGCAAGATTCTGAAGGAGCGCATTGACAAATTTGAAATCCGCTTTATAGGTGTGAAGAACGAGGAGATGAAATCCCGAATTGGGGCTTTGACTGCAGAGTATGAGCTCAATGAAGTGGTAAAAATCATGCCTCGCATCACACGTGGAGAAGCGCTTCAGGAGACGCTTGATGCCGACGTGCTGTATTATCCGGCGTGGGAAACGAACACGGGGGTTTATAGTGGGAAAATTTTCGAATACTTGGCTAGCGGAAATCCGATATTGGTTGCGCCGAGGGACAATGGAGTTGTTGACCAGCTGATAGAAGACACCCAAGCTGGAGCGAGTTTTTCGGATGATCCGGCGCTGATAAGCGACTGGGTAATGTCGATTTTCCATGGCGAGTACTACGTGGATCCGAAGCAACACGAGATAAAAATCTACACCCGAGAATCACAAGTGGCGCATTTTGCACGCTTGGTAGATGAGGCTTTGGAGAAGCGTGAATGAGAGAATAGGGAAAAGAGGAAGAGAAAAGAGGAAGAGGAAGAGGAAGAGGAAGAGGAAGAGGAAGAGAAAAATGAAAATGCATTTTGGTAATGGTTTTTGGTGGGGTTGTTGAAGCCCATTTGCGTTGTCATTTGAAGATGGGGTTTCCTTTTTGGTCGAAGATTCAAATCCAAATTCCATTACCAAACTCCATTTCCAACTTCTATTTCATGCGTTGCTTGCCTTGAAAATAAGGAGAGTAGTAAAAATAAAAGGACGTCGCTTCCCAGTTCGACGTCCTAATTATTGCACTTATTATGACTGGCTACTGATCTTCGCCCGTCATACGTTCAATTTTTTCAAGTTACTTGCTTTCGGCAATGACTAGCTTTTCATTGATGAGATGCTCGCCGATCGCATTTTCCACAACTACAACAAAGATTCCTGTCGCCAATTGAGGCAAAGCGATTGATTCATAGGTATTTGACTGTTCGGTAAAAACTAGTTTTCCCATGGTATCAAAGACTTGGATGGTAATCGCTTGGCTTTGGCCTCCGGCAAATGTGATTGAATTCGTAGTAGGTGTGTACTGTAGTTCGAATTGAACCAAGGTATCTTCTTCTACGGATGTGATCACTTCAATTTGCTCGCAGTTGGCGGCTTGTCCGCACTCGTTGGTGACAACCAGACAAACTTGATAATTTCCCGACACCTCATACACGTGCGAAGGGCAAGGCAAGCTCGATACGGAACCATCGCCAAACGACCAATTGTAGGTCGTACCATGCGACGAAGCTGGCATAAAGTCATAACCATCACCATTTGGGATTTGGACAAAAGCGGCCGATGGTGGGATGCAGTTAAAGCATGACTGCTCGTACACCTCTACTGAATCAACTGAAGCTATGAAGTATTCTTCTTGGTCCATCATGCTATTGGCGCCTGGGTCATTTGACCAAACAACAGCGTGCGTTATACAATGTGTGTCACCTGGTTCAAAAGTGAACGGTCCGCTAGACATAATGAAACGACGATCACCCGGAGGATTTCCAGACGTATTCTCAGTCGAGCCATAACACGGATCATCGATATCGTAGGTCGTCCCAGCG
>JADFAK010000132.1 GCA_015665315.1 Flavobacteriales bacterium
AGATGGGAGCCATTTCCCCCTGAAGGTTCTGCATAAATTTCATCTACACTCGACCACAATGAAGGTCCGGTAAATGGTTGTCCGCCATCGTGATTGGCATCGTATACTCCAGGACTAGTTCCAAAATTCTCGTTTTCGCCAAAAGCAATTGCTGTTGGAAGTGACATAAAGTGCCAAGCGTTGCCATCTTGTTCTTCTTCATAGGTTTGGTTGGGAAAGCCTGCATTTTCAAATCTTATTGTCGATCCTCCAGAGTTCTCGGTTCCCTTATTTATGATCCATAACTCGAAATTTGTAAGTGTTGGGTGAAAGTCCAAATCACGGGGTGTATCGACATTGGCTCCGTCGTTAATTACGGAAATTGAAACATCTGTATTGAGGTAACCGTCGACCAGGTTGGGTATAGGGTTACCAAGGATGAGTTCTTTTTCAAAAAAGTCATTGGAAGGATTTTCATCATTCTGGCCATTGACACTCTCGATGTTTACCTCGACTATATTCGAACCATAGCTCAAGTTCAAGTTGTCATCGAAAGTTACAAGCTCGCTTTCAAAAGGCAAGATATTAACTGACTCGAACGACTCTGTCACTTGTTGAGCACCGCCCACATTGTAATGAAGACTCACTGATGTGATGGTAGTACTACCATAGTTGGTCACTTCAAAAATGGCCGGAGTTACCGAGACGGTTGCATAGCCATAGGACACAACATTGGTTACCGCGGCATCCCTCTCTGATGGTCCTTGGGCAACAAATGTCCAGCTGTTTCCATCGCCTGTTCCTGTGTAGTTATAAAGTGGGAAGTTTTCGATATTCACGCTAAAATCTGCTCCGCCATCGCCGTAATCATCAACATAAATCAAGGTATACGACTCACCTTCAACTAGGCACCACGGACCTTCAACGATCTCATCGTTGTTACCGTAACCACCTGGAGCTTGGTCTTGTGCTCCTCCTCCGTTGCAGCCAACAGCGGTGTTTCCACCTGAGGCTACAGTTCCGTCTCCACAATTATTCCCTTCGGGAACGACTTCCCAATAGACTTCGTAACCCCAGTCATCAGTAGATATAGTAAGCTCCACTTCAACTTCATCTGCATCGCATTGGGCACTGGCAAACGTACTCATCATCCCTGCTAGAAACAGCACTAAAACTCTGCTCAGGATCTGTTGCCATTTTACATGTTTTCTTGTGGTTTTCATGGTTTCATTTTATAATTTAACTATTGAATAGGTTTCTTTTTGATCAATCGACTCTATGATTACTGAGTAGATCCCAGGATTTAATTTTTGTGTATCCAGTTCAACTTCGCTAGATGAAAAGTTTGTCAGCTCTAACTGTTGTTTTCCATTTTGATCCAATACATACACCTTCTGCACAGACGAATTTATACCACGAATATGGAGGACGTCGGTTGTCGGATTTGGAAAAACTTCTATAGCGATTTTTGACTCATTTTCGACGTGAACGGCTTTCACAACCTCCCCCTTACGGTATGAAACAAGTCCCGTACTTTTATCCTGCCAAACCGCATGAAAAAACCCGTCGGCGTATGCAATATCAGGGTTGACTTGCCGCCCTGTCATTTGGATATTAATTGTGTCTTTGTATTGCAACAATCCTTGCGGGCTTTCAAAGGCATATGAGAAAATAACGTTCGAATTGATCGACGAATATTCTTCCCAAACAACTCCCATATTTCCATCTCCTCCGGCAATTTTTGCGTTGTTCTGGGATAAGTTGTTGGCAATAAATAAGTCCGGTGCATTGTGAAAATCTAATGACTCTTCCTCAAGATTGTAAGCAGAGATCCATGCGCGATTTCCGGCTGGAACAATGGCCTTAAAAACAGAGTATAATATCCCGTCCATCACAAGTCCATCTGGACCCGAAGAAAAACATACATTGGCATATGTGTCGGTATTATCGACTCCAAATGCGTTGGAAAAAGTCTGTCCCCAATCTGTTGAATACGCGCATTTAATCTCACGAATATTTCCATCATTGTTTCGGAACAACTGAATTAATTTTCCCTCAGCGTACAACAAATCTGATGTACAGCAATCGCACGCTTCTCCCTCAAAAAATTCCGTACTACTATTTTGAATGGGTCCAAAAGACAATCCGCCGTCGACTGAAGAAAGAACTTCGTATCCTGGATCGATATAGTTTCCAGTAAAAGTCATCACTGTAACGGCAGGATTTCCATTTTCATCAATAGCCACGTTCGGAAAGCGAGTGTGCATGTCTTCTGGTAATCCGACATCAACACGGATAGTGTCGGACCATGTGACACCTCCATCCTCTGATTTAACGATATAAGTACCGACTTCCACATCAGTTACTCTCTTAAAAGTCGCATAGACAACATTCCCTCGGGCAGCCAATTCTGGTCCCGACCAATCGGCCGTAAACACATCAAAATCTGGTGTGACCAGTTCTACCGGGGAAGTGAAACTAGAATTTACCCATCGTGCAAAGTGCAGTGTCTTGCCATTGTCTTGTCCCCAAATCACCAACGGGTTGTTCTCCTCATCGAGCGCAATGCGCGGCCGATTATTATCGGTACCATCAACAGAAACTGTAATTTCTTCACCCCATTCCACGGCGTACTGGCCGTAAAGCTGAGTGGGAACAATTGCAATAATCATCAAAAAAGCGATGAGTGAAAGCCTATGTAATATCTTCATATTCCGCGGATTAAAAAGGATTATCGTATTCAGGATTTGACAAGAAAGTCTGATCAGTCAGCGTGTGCATAAAAGCCACCAAATCGGCTATATTCTCTGGAGTCAATCCAAGACCTGGTTCCAGATTGTATTGCATCAACTCATCTACCGTTGCAGACGGTTGGACGCCTGAGTTATAGTGTGCTACTACCTCTTCAAGTGTTTCGAATCGGCCGTCATGCATATATGGAGGAGAAACGGCGATGTTTCTCAGAGATGGCACTTTGAATTTTGCCATATCCGCGGGGTCTTCAGTTACGTCGAAAAGGCCAACATCTTCTTGCGCACCATCACCGTCCAAACCATTGTTCATGAACTCGTTGTTTGCAAAATTCACACCAGCATGGCAGTGAAAACACTCACCTCCAACAAGTGTTCCGCTGGGGTCAAACTCCGTGAAGAAAATCTGACGCCCGCGTTCTTCGCTTTCCGTCAATGTTTCCTGACCGAGTAAATATTGATCGTATTTCGAATCGACACTGACAATACTGTTCATGAATTGCTCCAGAGCAAGACTAATTTTTAAAGGATCGATTGTCTCACTACCAAACGCACGTTTAAATTGATCTCTGTATCGCTCACTGGCGCCTAATTTTGCAATTACGTCATCCAAGCTTTCATTCATTTCCAAGGGATCTTGGATTGGCAAAATCGACTGATTTCTCAAAAGAGGAGCTCGACCGTCCCAAAAGAAACCTTCGCCATGCCATGCCATATTGAAAATAGCCATCGCCTGACGACCCCCTTGCAGTCCTTCAACACCCGTGCTAAATTGTGCGGTATCACTAAATGCATCTCCTTGGGCATGACAACCAGCACATGACAGTGAGTTGTCATTTGATAGCGCTTTATCGTAAAAAAGCATTCTTCCAAGTTTGACTCCTTGAATTGTGAGTTGATTGTCTTCCGCAATGTTTGGAGCTGGAAAATAGCTGTGTTCCAATACATATGGCGTGTCATCAAATTCGACATCCGTATTTTCGTTGTTATCGATGTCTTTCTTGCAGGCAAACAATACCACAGGAATAGACAAGATGAATAGAACTATATTTTTCATCAAGTTTCTTGTTAGTTATGAAATCTCTCATCAGAGATGAAATTTGAATCTGTTAGTGCCTTTAAAAAGGCGACAAGGGCCGATTTTTCTTGAATCGACAAATCTAATTCAGTGATAATGGGACTTTGATTAAAATGTCCGCTTCCCCCAGCTGAATAGTGGTCAACCACATCTACTAATGTGGATAATGAACCATCGTGCATGTATGGTGCTGTCACTTCAATGTTCCTCAAGGTGGGAACTTTAAAGCGGGCAATGTCCTCTTCGAGCAAGGTCAATCGGTATCGCCCTGAATCGGCATATACTTCGTACAAACCATTGTTCTCGAATTCGTACGAAGTATAATTCATACCACCGTGACAATTGCTGCATCCAATCTCTTCACTAAAAAACAATTCTCGCCCTTCCAATTCCAAATCCGAAAGGGCCGAGGAATTTCCATTGTCAAAAGAGTCGGCTCGACTTTCGCCTGAGATCATAGACCTTTCGAAGCAAGCCAGTGCCCTTGTAATTACAAAGGGACTAGGCTCTTCATTATAGGCTTCGAAACTCATATCCACATACTCTTCATCTAAAAGGAGACGATCGGCGATTGCCACCATGTTAAAGTCGAATTCATTGTGTTCTTGAACAGGAACAGCTACTTGCATTTCAAGCGTCGGAATACCCCCTTCAGTTGTATAATATGGCTGGTAGGCCACGTTCGTCAACGTAGGAGAATTTCGCGTACCAGGAAGATTGTCCACGCCAGGAGACAGCGCAACATCATCACTAAAAGCCAAAGCAGGCTTGTGGCATGATGCACAACTGATAGACTCGTCACGAGACATCACAGGATCGAAAAACAACTTTTTCCCCAACTCCCAACGTGCGTTGGTAAACTCATTATCTGCAGGAAATTCAGGCACAGGGAATCCGGCTGGAATGTGCAGTTTAGAATTTTCTTGGGGAAGACAGCTTTGGTTATCCGACTTATGACAACTCATAACCGAGGCCACCAGAGCGCTCGCTATAAGTATTCGTTTGGTCACCTAAAGTCTTATCCAACGAATGCTCTCTGCAACACCTTGATTATTTACAAGCTGGATGATGTACATTCCAGGCTCTTGGACATTTAATGTGGCCGAAGTGCTACCTATTCGCAAAGTCTCGGAGTTGATTACTTTACCAGCGAGGTCAAAAACCGTCACAGTAGTAGGTTGACTTGTACTTTCGCTTAACCAAATTGTTGAAACTCCATCTGAAGGATTTGGAGTCACTTTCATGCTCAATTTGTCCAACTCAGCAATACTGTTTGCTCCATCTTTAGCGTAAAAAACATCATTCGCAAGGTTGTCAATCAAAGTAACTGCAGTTCCAGTTTCTCCATGGTTGATTACACCGCCGCTCACATTCAATCCGTTGAACAGTTCGTTGTAATTGGCTCCTAGGTTGATTGCCAGTGTGCTTCCATCCTGAACTGCACCAGTTGCAACATTCACCTCAGTATAGTTTCCATCTCCAAGAGCGTGGATTTCATAGGTGATTAACATACTGCTTCCAGTTTTGCCTTCCAAGGCAACAAATCGATAGCCTGCTGCCCAGCCCCAATGCATTGAAGGGGGTAATGTGTAAGCTAAAGGATGTCCGCTCTCATAAGACGCTGGATCGAGATGGTTGTGTGCCGCATCAACCCCAATCCAAAATCCTATTGACTCTACTGTCGAAATATCATAAGACCCAAGATCGTAAGATGAATCTTCATTTGCATTGACCAATAACCAGGTATCTTCGATAGCAGTAACTTGGCCACCGTCATGTGTAACTGCAATTTCTGAAATGTAATACTGCAGTCTATTAATGTTCAGATCGTAGTCTGCCGTGACTGTATAAGGATCCGATATATTGAATTCTTGACCTTCGAATTCATGAATAAAGTTAAGTTCGATGTTGTTTTGAGAGAAGCCCGTTCCAATAAAAATAGTGAGCAAAATAAGAGATAGTAATATTCTTTTCATGAGAAATAAATTTTAAGAAAATTCATAGAAACTCACTCGCATTGCACGAGTGTAACTTTTAGCCAAAAAGCTATCACGAAAAAGAATCACGCATAAAGAATAAGCGCGCAATCAAGGATGTAAGTGGGAACTGCAATAGGTGGTCCGTCTCTAACATCGTAAATAAAAGATACGAATAGGTCGGGAAACTTCTCAACTAATATAAATGTTGGGAATTCATCCTGAATATTTTGAACCTCTGGTGTCCAAGCATCTGGACTCTGGTGATTGGTGTCCACATCAATCTGCATTGTCCCAAGACGGCAGCATGATTTACCAAAGTGAGTCTCTGAACATGGATCTGCGTCTTCACAGCATTTGTGAACTTCGGTATAAATACCCAGTTCAACCAGTTCGCCCTGACAAATATGATAATTGACGACCATCCCCGACGTAGATATCAGGTAAAGTCCCACAAAAATATATGCCAGTACGTTCTTCATTCAAAGCTAAGATAGCAATTCTGAGTAGGTAAAATTGATTAGAAATCTAAATTTAGGCTGACTATTTGATTCTCAGCACTCTACAACAGATTGAAAAAGGCAGCTTCATCTTAACATCACGTTCACAAAAATTTCACACCACCCAATTCAAATAATCTCTAGCTTTGCAGCGCATTTAAGAAAACGATGATTATTCAAGCTCCCGGAAATACCATTTTTAAATCCAAGCCTATGGCGGCATGCATTCATATGTGCATGTGGTCGTATATGCAGGCATTTCCATGGTCCCGAACAGGCAATAATTAACTTCATTCGATAAACGAATTCACCTAGCCGACCTGTTCATTGCACGTCGGCTTTTTTGTTACCCATTATTTACACAATGCAACATTCAGTTACCCCCGAATCACGCGCCAAAGTCAATCCGCTCACCAGCACGTATTCATTCACAGTCTTTCCCGATTCACTCAACTATGCCGGCACTCTCTTTGGCGGAAAGCTGCTTTCTGAAATGGACTTGGCGGCTTCCAACGCTGCGCGCAAATGGCTTTACCATACTTCATGTGACGGTCTGGTAACAGCTCAACTCAGCGAAGTCAATTTCAAGTCACCTGGAATGCTTGGGGATATCGTCGAGATCGATTGCACGATTACGAAAGTGGGTATCAGTTCGATCACTGTTTTGGTGAATGTCATCAAGGAAAGTAAGACCGGACAAAGCGGAGTGATATGCACGGCTCGATTTGTATTTGTAGCACTCAAAGACGGGGTGCCATTTCCGCATAACATCGAATTAAACTAGGTCATGGGAATTATTTTTTACTTCGACATAGCAGGCGTATTCCTCTTCAGTCTGAGTGGAACGCTCACAGCCCAGCGCTATGATAAACTGGACTATTTTGGTTTGGCCTTCGTTGCCCTTATCACCGCCGTTGGTGGCGGAACAGTGCGGGACGTCATTATCGACGCACATCCCATCGCTTGGGTGAGCCATTCGGCATTCTTTGTGGCGATCGTCGCTGGCTATTTGACGGCTTTGGTTTTTGGCCGACAAATTTTAAAGTTTGCCAAACCCATCGTGACTATCGATGCCATCGCCGTCGGCTTCGCAGCCATTGCAGGCATGGAGAAAAGCATGGAATACGGCGCCAATCCGCTTTCGGCCTTGGTGTTCGGACTTATCACAGCAACAGTTGGTGGGGTCACTCGAGATGTTATATGCAACGAAGTTCCCATGGTGTTGCGTCGTGAGGTGTATGCTTCGGCAGTACTTTTGGGATGCGTAGTTTATCTTGGGCTTTCGCACTTTTTCCCGACGCATTCCATCGTCGCCCTTTGGTCGGGTGTTACGGTGATCACGGCGGTGCGCTTGTTGGCTGTTCGCCGACAATGGAATTTGGACAATAAAGCGCTGCTTAGAAGGAAGCGTGCCATTCAGAACAACGCCAAAAAACTTCATAAAAAAGGAAGGATTGGTTTGAAATAACCAAAGTGCCAAGGTGCTTACTTCGTTGTCTTTGACTATTTTTCACGGTCAAACCACTACTACATGAAAAAACTGATCGCCTTTTTTCTTTTGCTTCCACTTGGAATATATGCCCAAGACTATTTTCAACAAGATGTGGCTTACGACATTGAGGTAGCGCTCGACGATGAAAACCATTTCTTAACGGGTCATATCACCATTGACTACACCAATAATTCGAGTGAATCTTTGCCCTTTATTTGGATGCACTTGTGGCCCAATGCGTACAAAAATGGAAAAACTGCCTTGTCTAAACAACAGTACCGATCGGGTGAAATGTACATGTTCTACGCGATGCAAAAGAATTTGGGATACATCGATTCATTAGACTTTTCGGTAGACGGTCGAGCGGCCAACTGGGAATTTCATCCGCAGCATATTGATATTGCCAAGGTAAATCTGGCTACTCCGCTCAAGCCTGGAGAATCCATATCCATTTCGACTCCTTTTAGAGTGAAGCTACCTAGCGGCAAGATTTCACGGCTCGGACATATCGATCAATCCTACCAAATCACCCAATGGTACCCCAAGCCAGCTGTATTTGACAAGGACGGTTGGCACGAAATGCCCTACCTAAATCAAGGCGAGTTTTATTCTGAATTTGGAAGCTACGACGTGCATCTTACCCTCCCAAAAAACTATGTCGTAGGACACACCGGAGATCTTGTTGATTCCCCCGATGAGGAGCGTTTTATGAACGAATTGGCCAAGAAAAAAATTGATTTCAAAGCCGAAGGCAGCAATGAATTCCCCGCTTCGAGCAAGGAGGATAAAACCCTGCATTTTCATCAGGAAAACGTGCATGATTTTGCCTGGTTTGCCGACAAGCGTTGGATTGTGCGCAAGGAGGATTTCCAACTGCCACATTCGGGCCGAAGGGTAACTGCTTGGGCGCTATTCACCCCTGAAAATAAGGAATTGTGGGAACGTGGCACCGAGTATATCATCGACGCTACACATTATTATTCGCTATGGAATGGCGACTATCCTTACAACCACGTGACGGCTGTTGATGGCACAATAAGCGCTGGTGGCGGAATGGAGTATCCGAACGTGACAGTGATTGGAAATTCAGGTAGTGCCATGGGTTTAGAGACCGTGATAGTCCATGAGGTGGGGCACAACTGGTTCTATGGGATCTTGGGTTCCAATGAACGTATAAACGCCTGGATGGATGAGGGGATTAATTCTTTCAATGAGACACGCTACTTCGAAACAAAATACCAAGATTCGCTCACTTTTGTGGGTGGAGCGCTCAGTCCGAACATCTCGAAAGCACTCGATCTCGATGCCTATTCCTACCGTTATCGAGATCAATTGATGTACATGTACAGCGCGCGGCGAGCCGATGACCAGCCTATGCAATGCCATTCCGATGACTTTACAAGCGTGAATTACGGCACGATAGTCTACAAAAAAACTGCCCTTGCCTTCAATTACTTGAAAGGCTACTTGGACGGGTCGATGGGCAAAGGAACTTTTGATCGTGCGATGCAGCACTACTTTGACCAGTGGAAATTCAAGCACCCCAATCCCAGCGATTTACGAGCTAGCTTAGAAGAAGCGACAAGCGCAAATCTCAGTTGGTTTTTCGAGGAACTTGTCCAGACGGCGGGAAAACCGAATTATACTGCGAAAAAAGTAAAGAAGACGAGCACAGGTTACGAAGTTCGAGTCAAAAATACCGGCGACGTCCCTGGGCCATTTGCGTTAAGCGGAATAAAAGATAAAAAAGTGACTACCGAAAAGTGGTACGAAGGCATCAAACCAGGAGAATCAACTAAAGTAATATTGACTGCGGGCGAACTTGATCTAATACGCATAGATGGGAGCGAAGACATGGTTGAGTACGATCGCAAGGACAATAATTTGAAGACCAAAGGCCTTTTGAAACGAGTAGAACCGCTGCAAATTCGCATGCTCACACGCTTGGAAGATCCGAACCACTCACAGCTTTTCTGGATGCCGGTGGTCGCGTGGAACAATCAAAATAATTGGATGCTCGGTCTGAACTTACACAACGCCTCCATTCCTCAAGACGACTGGGAATTTAGCATAACACCGCTCTATAGCTTCACGTCAAATACCCTGAAAGGATTCGGTAGGCTTTCACACTTTCGTGGTCCATTTCAGGCTCATTTGAAAACACAAAATTTCCGCTCTTTTGAGACGGCACAATTTGCCCAAGACTATTATCGCCAGTCCTTGGAGCTAGCCTACGACTTCGACAAGCGTCCCAATTCACCTTGGCGCTCTAGATTGGAGGGAGAGCTGGCACATGTATATCAACACTTAGAATACACGCCTACTTCTAACGAGTCCTTCATTTATTACTATGACACCTACCGATGGTCGCCCAAATTGACCTACACCATTCACAATTCACAGCCCCGTATCACGCATGATTTTACTGTGTTGGTACGCGGAATGTTTGCTGACCACCAAACCAAGTATGGAATTCTCCAGAGTTCGCTAGCCTATGAAGGAAGCTTTAGCTACAACAAAAAAGACAAGAAACTAAGGTGGCGCTTGTATGGAGGGGGCAACTCAAAAGCGAGCAGCTATTATATTGGGGGAGCGGGAATTACGGGAAATACAGATCGTATGTTCGACCATCTTTTCTTGCAGAGACAGTATTTTGACAATGTAGCCAATCGCCAAGTGACCAATACGCAAGGAGCCATCCATATGCCGGTTTTTAGTGCTAGGTGGATGACCACAGCCTATGTCGAATTCGAAGTTCCATGGAAGCTGCCCATTTCACTATTTGCCGGAGGCGCATTATTTGATAACGCCAGCAATCTCCCAAGCGCCAAGGATTACGACTACAGCGCAGGAATTTCTATCAATATCATACGCGATATTATGGCCGTGCATGTGCCTTTGATCGGGGTGCAAATTCTTGACGCGAATAACAACGGTTACAACCCTCAGGATTTTATAACCTTTGAGTTGCGATTGGAAAAACTCAATTTGTGGAAACTGGCGCGCGAGGCCAAGCTTGGATAACCAGTCCCGTGACCATGCTCACTTGAGGGGGCTTTTGTTCGTCATACCTTTGCTACTCAATTCAAAGAAAGAGCTATGTTTTGGAAAAAGAAAGCACCCAAGGTCAAGGCCATGGAAATCACAGCTGAGAATTTTAAGGCAACTGTTGCACAAAACGACCATCCGGTTTTACTAGACTTTTGGGCTCCTTGGTGCGGACCTTGTCGCGTGGTTGGACCCATTATTGACGAACTGGCAGGAGAGTACGAGGGAAGGGCGATTGTGGGTAAGATAAACACCGAACAACAGCAAAAGCTCGCCCAGCAATTTCAAATTCGCAGCATTCCTACCTTGATCATCATGCAAAATGGAAAAGTCGTTGAGCGTTATACGGGCGTTGTCCCTAAACCCAACCTTGAGGAAATCCTAGATGGTTATTTGGCTTAGCGCAGGAGCGCAAATGTTGACATGCCTTTCAACTGGCAAGTAGTATTCCGAAGAAATTTACCAGAAAATTCGATAAAAATAATAGGGTCCAACTTCCCAGTAGTCGGACCCTATTAGTACTTAACCTAAATTGCTTAGCATACTTAACATTTGCAAGTTAGGCATTATTGGATTTCCGTGAGCGTATAAATGGTTGACAAAGCTGACCTTCAATTGTGGAAAACCTTTTTAAATCGTGGTAAGTAGCTAGTAAACATAGGGATAAGAACACCCTCAAGAGATACAGATGACCGTGTAAAACTATTGGAAACTGCCTTCCTTTGATTGCTACGCTTGTATCTATTTGTTGGCTCGCTTTCGAGAATTTAGTTCATAAAAAAAGGGTCAGTGCTCACGCACTGACCCTAAATTTTTGACCTTCAATTTCTTACTTCTTTAGCAAATCACGGATTTCACCGAGAAGTACTTCTTCTTTGCTAGGTGCAGGAGGAGCAGCCGGAGCAGCTTCTTCTTTCTTCTTCGTCTTGTTGTATGCTTTAACTACCAAGAAGATTGTAAAAGCAACAATGATGAAAGTGATAATGGTATCGATGAAATTACCATAAGTAATTGCTACCATTGGCATTTCGGTACCATCTGCTGCAACAGTGGCTTCTGAAAGTACTACTTTCAAATCTTTGAAGTCAATACCTCCCATCATCGAACCGATGACTGGCATGAGGATATCGCTTACCATTGACTTAACAATAGCTCCAAAATAGGTTGCCATGATAAGACCGACAGCCATATCGAGGACATTGCCTTTGCTGATAAATTCTTTGAATTCCTTGAGCATAATTAGATGTTTAGATTTATAAAATTGTGAGGTTGTAATTGATTTTTCGTGTCGGCTCCAAAAATGGGAAAAATTGTTCTTCAAGACTAGCTCGATCGCACCTCTTTTTAACAATTCACTCTGATTTGGAGAGTAAGTGAGTTCGTTAACAGGCTTTAAGACGTCAAGAAATCTCGTAAGTCACATAAAATTTTACTTCTCTGATGATCAGCCTACTAGGTCAAAATCCAATTGTCGCTTCCACATATCTGCGTTCATCACTTTGATTTCAACTTCTTGTCCTAGGCGGTATTCCTTTCCGCTTTTTGATCCTACCACGACGTATCGATCTTCTTCAAATCTAAAGTAGTCTGATTTGATATTCTCCAACCGGACCATGCCTTCGCACTTCGATTCAATCAATTCGACATACATACCCCATTGGCTCATGCCGCTAATTATACCCTTGAAGTTTTCACCAATACGGTCGTGCATGAATTCAACTTGCTTGTACTTGATCGAAGCCCATTCGGCGTCCTGTGCTTTTTTCTCCATAAC
>JADFAK010000211.1 GCA_015665315.1 Flavobacteriales bacterium
TTACATCTGCTGGACACGTGATAGTTGGGTTTTCTGAATCAATTACCGTTACTGACTGAGTACACTGTGCAGTGTTGCCAGAGTTATCGGTTACCGTCCAAGTTACTGTTGTTGTTCCAATTGGGAATGTCGCTGGAGCATCGTTTACTACTGATGCTACACCGCAGTTATCAGCTGTTGTTACCGATCCCAATGAAACCGTAGCTACACATGATCCACCATCTGCTACTGTTGAGATAGCTGCTGGGCATGTGATAGTCGGATTTTCGTTGTCTGTTACTGTTACGCTTTGCGTACACTGAGCTGTGTTACCATAGATATCAGTTACTGTCCAGGTTACTGTTGTTGTGCCAAGTGCGAATGTTGCTGGTGCATCATTTACTGTTGAAGCTACTCCGCAGTTATCATTGGTTGTTGGTAATCCAAGTGCAACACCCGTAGCAGTACATACTCCAGCGTCAGCAGATACATTGACATCCGCTGGGCAAGTGATTGTTGGATCCTGGTCATCAGTCACAACTACACCTTGGGTACACTGGGCTGTGTTCCCCGCATTATCTGTTACCGTCCATGTTACTGTCGTTGTTCCAATAGAGTAAGTGGCCGGCGCATCGTTTACAACAGATGCAATTCCACAGTTATCAGCTGTTGTTGGAGATCCCAAAGCAACTCCTGAAGCCGTGCAAATTCCAAGATCAACACCCACAGCAACATCTGCCGGACAAGTGATGGTTGGATCTTCCGTTTCGTTAATTGTAACTGTCTGCGAACAAGTAGTACTATTTCCGTTGCCATCTGTTGCTGTCCACACTACTGTAGTCACTCCCGCTGGATAAACTCCAGACGCATCGTCTGTTCCAGTGAAGTCATTTACTATCGTTGAAGAAGAACATACATCAAGGCTTGAACAACCTGAAATGGTAATATCATCCAAATAAACGTAGTCATTGTTGCTCGACGCATCACATTGAAAACGCAATTGAGTGTTTGATGTAAACGGACCAGAAATTACAACTTGATCTGTGTAGAATTGATCGTTCACAAACTCATCATCCGCATCCCAATCACCAACTTGTGTGAAATTTGAACCACCATCGGTAGATATCATCAACCAGAAGTCTTCGCCCGTTTCCATGCTACTAGCATAGTAGGCAAAATCAACAGTGATCGACGAATACAATGTCAAATCCAAATCATCAGTAGTCAAAATCGATGATGAACTATTGTCACGAAGTCGCAAAGACTGGGTTCCCGATGTCGGATTACTCGAGCTAATTCCACAGTCAGATCCACCATCGTTCCAAATCCCTAATCCACTTTCAAATCCATTTGTGTTTATTGTCGAACATGATGATACTGCTGGAATGCTCACAGTGGCAGTACATAACCCTGCGTCTACAGATTGAGTTACATCCGCCGGACAAGTAAAGGCCGGGCCTTCATCGTCAATGATGGTTACGTTCTGCGCGCAGATTACAACTGCTCCATTTGTATCAGTAATTGTCCAGTTAACAACCGTAGTTCCCAAGGGGAAAGTTGCCGGTGCATCGTTTACTGCCGAAGCAATTCCAGGTGCACATAAACCAGTATAGGTCGGACTACCCAAGGCTACTCCTGTCGCTTCACATGTACCTGGGTCAACGCCCACTGTAATGTCAAGCGGACAATCCAAGGTCGCTGGGTTCGGATCTATGACGGTTACCATTTGCACGCATGTGCTAGAATTACCATTCACATCCGTAACTGTCCAAGTCACTGTGGTCGAGCCGAGAGGATAAGTTCCCGAAGCATCCGATGTTCCGTTAAAGTCGTTTGAAACCGACAACACACCGCAATTGTCAGAAGTTGCAGGTGAAGGGTTCGATACAGTTGCCGTACACAAACCAGAATCGGTATTAACTGAGATGTCGGCGTTGCATGTGATGACCGGGGCTACATTATCGATTACTGTAATAGTGCGCGAACATTGGTCTGTAGCACTTCCTACACCTGTTTGAGCTTCCCAGGTGAGCGTCGTAGTTCCAACCGGAAAGAAGTCTCCCGAATTCAAACCGGTACCGTCTAATCTGGTAAGTGATACACCACACGCTGATTCTGGATAAGGATATCCAAATGTAAAGTTGGTTCCACAAGAGCCTGGTGGGGTATACAAAGTCGTGTCATTCTCACAATGTAGAATTACATATGGGTCAAAAATCTCGAATGTTTGCGTGGATGTCTGTAAGGTCGTGCATATCCACCATTCCATTGTGATGGTGACGTCCTCGACAATCTCTACAATGGCATCTGCAGTAGATACAAGTACATACGCCTTTTGATATTCACCAGCGGCAAAGGTGATTGTAGATGGCATTGGGTCACCCATACCGTCAAAAAGAGTATAATCACTACCATACGTTGCCGATCCACCAATAGTAATATCAACATCAAGAGGAACAGTAATATCACCAAAGCGTTCCATGACAAAAAGTGCCATTTGGCATCCTTCTACGGCTTCGCTGAAAATTGGGTCTGCGGTAATGGTAACCTGTTGACCTGGGCATGAAAAGCTTTTTAGAAAAACCGCCGAATCCCAAGAACTGTCGCCAGCATCGGCGATAACAAGTTTCACGTGATACGTTTCACATGGTTGTACCACACCTTTGGCACTCAAGGGAACAGTAAAACCATCATATTGCAAATTCGCTCCCCCCACATTGTCCACAAAATAGGCTGCGTTGCCCAAACTTCCACAATTGACTGGGTCACCCCATGCTCCTGCTGAACCGTTGTTTACCGTTCCAATTGAAACCGGCGTTCCATCAGGCAGAATCGCGAAATTTTCGGCACCACCCGAATAAGGTCCACTGATTCCCGGACCGCTCACGAAGAATGCAAATGCGTCGTTGAACGACGAACATACATACTCGTTGTACTCTTCCGAGGCAAACTCGAAATCGATTTGTAGTGTGTCACACTTCGGTACAACATCGAATTCGATCACAACAGCATCGTTGCTCGCTAGAGGCGAAATCAACAGAATGTCTGGATCGGCATAATCCGGCTGACCAACAGAAGCTCCTTCCGTATCGTTGGGTCCAATCGCTTGGTTCAAATTACCCGTCGATAAGAGTAGCCCCTGGTCCAGTCCGAGGACTCCATCAGGGGTGTAGGTAAATGTTCCGTACTGATCGGAGGCTCCCGCCGTGATCGTGAAATTCGAAATGGTCAATCCCGTTCCTTCAATCAAGGCCGACATGGCGGCGTTGGATGCAGTAGGGTCGACGACAAGCTGCGCGCTGGCGCTGAATGTCCCTAGAATCAAGGCAATCAGAACTGTGAGGGCTGATTTAAAAACCTTTTTCGAGGCGAAAAATTGGGTGTAAGAAGTCTGTATCATAACTGTGGCGGTTATAATGAACTAGTGATTTATATGAAATTGGGTGTTATTCGAAGGGATGAGCTACGCTCTACTTCCCGCGCTTGTCTTTAAGGCGTAAAACCTGACTGAGCTCCCGGAGTGGGGGCATACTGTATCCCCTGTTGGGGCTTGTGCGGGTGAGTTGTGGCGTTCTCATGGTAAATAGATTATCGTGGTTTGAACTTCACTTTCAAAGAAGTCCGTGATAATGGCAACTTTCGTCGCGCTTTAAATTGTTTTCAGGTTCTTGTACCACAGCTGCTTACAGAAGGTTACTCTTTTTCCTACATTTTTGTAAGATTTATCCTACAAGTGCTGATTTTCAACTACTTACGGTCTGAAATATTTTTGCATTTTACCTAATTCGCCCCCTCTTGCTCCCCCCATTTTTAGGACTTTTTATGGATAAATCGTGGAAAACACGTGCCCTTTTTTCCAAAGTAAAGCCGTACTTTCGCGCGCATTATAACAAAGGGAGTAATGAGTGTTAAGTATCAGGAATACAAAGGGTTGAATTTATCCGACACCGCTGAAAAGATGTTGGAGTCTTGGGAACGTGATAATATTTTTGAAAAAAGTATTCAATCTCGACCCGAGTCAAATCCCTTCGTTTTCTATGAAGGTCCGCCCAGTGCCAACGGTATGCCAGGCATTCACCACGTCATGGCACGTGCCATCAAAGACATCTTTTGTCGCTATAAAACACTCAAAGGCTTTCGCGTAGAAAGAAAGGCCGGGTGGGATACTCACGGACTCCCCGTTGAGCTCGGCGTTGAGAAAGAATTGGGCATCACCAAAGAAGATATTGGCACCAAAATTAGTATCGAGGAGTACAATCAGGCTTGCCGACAAGCAGTCATGAAGTACACCGATGTCTGGAACGACCTCACCCACAAAATGGGCTACTGGGTCTCAATGGATGATCCCTACATTACCTACGAAAACAAGTACATGGAGAGCGTGTGGTACCTACTGCAAAAGCTCTACAAGAAGGACATGCTCTATAAAGGGTATACCATTCAACCCTACTCTCCGAAAGCTGGCACCGGCCTTAGTTCACACGAGCTCAATCAGCCTGGAACTTACCGCGATGTCAAGGATACTACTGTTGTTGCTCAATTCAAGGTGAAAGAGGATTCGCTAGCGCAAATGAGGAAATACCTGTCGCAGGGGAAAGCCGACTGCGGGGCAATTCACATGCTGGCCTGGACCACGACTCCTTGGACTTTGCCGTCAAACACCGCCTTGTGCGTAGGCCCGAATATCGACTACGTCTTTGCCAATACTGTCAACAAATACACCAACACACCTATCACTGTTGTGATGGCCGAAGCCCTTGTAGCTAGCCACTTGCCAACTACAAAGGATACCGAATACGAAATTATTGGACGCTGCAAGGGGAGCGACTTGGTCGGTGTCAACTACCACCAATTACTCCCATTTACCCTACCCGCACAGCAGCCAGAAGAGGCTTTCCGCGTGATTCAGGGCGACTTTGTAACCACTGAAGACGGTACGGGAATCGTACACATCGCCCCTACCTTTGGTGCCGACGACATGAAGGTGGCCAAAGATGCTGGCGTTCCTCCTATGCTCATCGAAGATGCCAACGGAAACCTAGTGCCACTCGTTGATCTGCAAGGAAAGTTTGTCGATGCCATGGGCGACCTAGCCGGCAAATATGTCAAGAACGAATACTACACTGAGGGAAGCGAGCCCGAACGCTCAATCGACGTCGAAATCGCTATTCGCCTCAAAGAAGAAAACTTAGCCTACGACGTCAAGAAATACGAACACAACTATCCGCACTGCTGGCGTACCGACAAGCCTATCCTTTACTACCCGCTCGATTCGTGGTTTATCAAAGTACCTCAAGCCCGCGATCGCATGGTCGAGTTGAACAACACCATCAACTGGAAACCCGCAAGCACAGGAACAGGACGTTTTGGAAATTGGTTAGCTAGCGCAAATGACTGGAACCTGTCTCGATCACGTTTCTGGGGTATTCCTATTCCCATCTGGCGTACGGAAGACAGAAGTGAGCAGGTATGCATCGGTTCGGCTGAAGAGCTAAAAGCAGCGTGCGAAAAGTCAGTCGCAGCCGGATTCATGGAGTCAAATCCACTGGCCAATTTCGAAGTAGGAAATATGTCGAAGGAGAACTACGATACCTTCGATTTACACAAAAATTATGTCGACCAAATCATCTTGGTGTCTGACTCCGGCAAGCCCATGGAGCGCGAGGCCGATTTGATCGATGTGTGGTTCGACTCAGGGTCTATGCCCTATGCCCAATGGCATTATCCTTTTGAGAATAAAGAGAAGATTGATGGCGGACAAGCATTCCCGGCCGACTTTATAGCGGAGGGTGTGGATCAAACGCGGGGCTGGTTTTATACGCTGCATGCGATTGGAACAATGTGTTTCGATTCAGTGGCCTATAAGAATGTTATCTCCAATGGATTGGTCTTGGACAAGAACGGACAAAAAATGTCCAAGCGTCTTGGCAATGCAGTCGATCCGTTTATAACATTGGCCAAATATGGCGCCGATGCCACGCGCTGGTACATGATTACCAATGCACAACCTTGGGACAACCTCAAGTTTGACGAAGATGGAATTACCGAGGTCCAACGCAAGTTCTTCGGTACCCTATATAATACGTATGGATTTTTACAGCTGTATGGCAATGTAGACGGTTTCAAGTACAGCGAACCCGAAACAGCATTTGCCGATAGGCCAGAAATTGATAGATGGATTCTCTCCCGACTGAATTCCCTTATACAGAAAGTGGATGATTCATTTGATAGCTATGAGCCCACGCGCGCCGGCCGACTGATACAAGAATTTGTGTCGGATGAGTTGAGCAACTGGTACGTGCGCTTGTGCAGAAGACGCTTCTGGAGAGGTGATTATTCCGACGATAAAATTTCGGCTTACCAAACGCTTTATACTTGTCTGGAAACTGTGGCCAAACTAATGTCGCCCATCGCCCCTTTCTATTCCGACCGACTATTCCTCGACCTCAATGCCGTTACAGGAAAAGATAAATCTGAATCGGTTCACCTTTGCTCTTGGCCTGAAGTTAAAACCGAATGCATCGATTTGGACTTGGAAGAGCGCATGAGCATTGCACAAAATGTATGCTCGATGGTTTTGGCCTTGCGCAAGAAGGAAAGACTTCGCGTAAGACAACCCTTGCAAAAAATTATGGTTCCTATTCTCAATGATGAATTTGAGAACCGACTGCGCGCCGTGGAAGATCTTATCCTTTCTGAAGTAAATGTCAAGGAATTGGAGTACCTTAAAGATGCCGATAATATATTGGTGCGTAACATCAAGCCCAATTTCAAGTCACTCGGACCGAAGTACGGAAAGATCATGAAGAAAATTGCGGCCGCCGTAGCTCAATTTACGCAAGATGATATCGCCCAAATTCAAAATACCGGCGAATACCATTTGGAGGTAGAAGGAGAAAAAGTGGCACTGGATTTGCAAGATGTCGAGATCTCGACACAAGATATTCCCGGATGGACCGTTGCTAGTGAAGGCGAAATTACGGTGGCACTCGACATTAACTTGTCTGAAGAATTAAAAGAAGAAGGTATTGCTCGTGAATTTGTGAATAGAATTCAGAACCTAAGAAAGGACTCTGGTCTTGAAGTAACTGATCGAATCAATCTTCGTATACAGCGTCACAGCGCGATTAATAATGCATTGCAGAACAATATCAATTACATTTGTTCTGAAACACTGGCCAATGATTTGGCTCTAGTGGAATCCCTCGATGATGGCCAAGAAGTCGAAATCGAAGAAGGCACTTCCACGAAAATATCTATTGAAAAATTGAATTAAAATTGACCGACATGGCAGACTCAAGATACTCAGATACAGATCTCCAAGAATTCGAAGCATTGATTCTCGGAAAATTAGAACAGGCAAAAACAGACCTGAAAGAACTCAAAGAATCACTTTCTCACGCTGGCGATAACAGCACCGACGATACCTCTCCTACATTTAAAATGATGGAAGATGGTTCTGAAACTTTGGGACGTGAAGAAACTGCTCAGCTTGCAGTTAGACAAGAGAAGTTCATTCAAGCATTGGACAATGCCCTTATTCGTATTAAGAACAAAACCTATGGCGTATGTCGTGGCACTGGAAAGCTTATTCCAAAAGAACGTCTGCGATTGGTTCCTCACGCTACTTTGAGCATCGAAGCTAAAAACATGCAGCAGTAAGCGTCGGAGGAATTCCTATGAAAAAAGCCCTAATCGTAATTATAGCTCTACTATTGGTTGACCAAATCACAAAGATCTGGGTCAAACTCAATATGGTCATCAATGAAGCCATTCCTGAAGGGGGTGGCTCATTTTTCGAATTGCGATTTGTCGAAAACGAGGGCATGGCCTTTGGCTGGGCTCTTCCCGGTGAAGGAGGTAAAATAGCCCTCACCCTTTTTCGCATTGTAGCCGTTGTCGGTATCGCCTTTTACTTGCGCCACCTCGGTAAAACCAAAGCCCCTCAAGGCTTGCTCGTCTCCGTAGCTTTCATCTTCGCCGGAGCCCTCGGTAATATCATCGACAGTATTTTTTACGGGATGATGTTCACCACGAGCTTCCACGATGTCGCTCAAATTTTTCCCGAAGAAGGATATGCTCCCCTATTTATGGGCCATGTGGTAGATATGTTCCACTTCACGGCACGTGTTCCTGAATGGTTCCCCTTTATTGATGGCCGACCAGAAATTTTTCAACCCATTTTCAATGTGGCCGATACCGCAATCTCCCTCGGAGTAGCCTGGATCATCGTTCGCCAAAAAGCATTTTTTCAAAAACCTGCCGAACTCCAAAAAGCCGCAGAGGATAAGGTGGAAAGTGAATTGAAAACTGAAGAATCTTCAGGGCTATAACTCTGGCTCTACCCAATCTCCATGCGATTGAATTAACTCGATGAGCTCGTCCACGGCCTCTGCCTCGGGTACGTTGCGCTTGACAACTTCCTTCTCTTTATACAAGGTAATCTTGCCCTGACCTGTTCCCACGTATCCATAATCAGCATCGGCCATTTCGCCCGGACCGTTCACGATACAGCCCATGATGCCTATCTTCAATCCTTTCAAATGATTGGTGCGCACCCGAATTTTGGCTGTCGTTTCTTGTAGGTCAAACAAGGTTCGTCCGCAAGACGGACAACTAATATACTCGGTCTTCGAAATGCGCGTACGTGTCGCCTGTAAAATGCCGAAAGACGTGTCATTGATCAGTTTCGGACTCAAATGCGGAGCAATGAACATCAATCCGTCTCCCATGCCATCCAGGAAAAGTGCGCCGGCATCGGTTGAAGCGTGCAACAAGAACTCATCGCTATTTGTGGTTTCATATGTGCGTTGAATAATCACCGGCACTTTGATTCCCGCGTGCATCAGTTTCCACATCGCTGCCCGCTGCTCGGCCATTCCGTGCTCATGGGTGGTGGTGAGAACGAGGGCTACCTTTTCGTTTTCGAGCGTCTTGAAAAATCCAGCTTCCAAATCTGAAATCGAGACTGCCACAAAATTGAGATCAGGGGATTTCATTTGCGCTTGTCGCCAGTCACTAGCCGAAAACAAGGGATAATGGCGCACCAAGGACTGCTTCCATTGTGCTGCGTCGATCATCACGCTCAAGGTGCCAGGAATATCAAAATCGAGGACCTTGCTACCCGTATACAAGTAATCACAGGCCTGATCGCGAATGGTCCATTTGTCCAAATCGGGTGAGTAGTTGTAGCCCAATGCAAATAACGATGCCGCCGTCATGCGATCGCGTGTACTCCAGTCGATAACGACTACCGGCGGGTGATGATCTCCCAAATTCATGGTCTCCGTAGCATGTCGCTTGTTGTACTCAAATGGATTGGTCGCCATGGGCACTTCTTCCACCGTGCTTGCATTTCGACTTTCATAGCGAGCTGCCAACATTCTGGCCACAGGCAACTCAGCCTCAGGCTCTTCCGTAAGGGAAACGCGTATGGTATCGCCTATTCCGTCTTCCAGTAAAGTGCCTATTCCCACCGCCGATTTTATCCGTCCGTCCTCGCCGTCGCCCGCCTCGGTCACACCCAAATGGAGCGGATAAGACATGCCTTCCAACTTCATCTCGTGGATCAACAGTCGGTACGCCTGCACCATCACTTGCGGATTACTGGACTTCATCGAAATGACCAGGTCGTGGTAATCGTTATCGGCACATATTCGGATAAACTCGAGCGCCGACTCAACCATGCCTTTGGCGCTATCGCCGTACCGACTCATAATGCGATCTGAGAGCGAACCGTGGTTGGTACCTATGCGCATTGCCCGACCCAAACGCTTGCATTTCAGAACGAGTGGTGTAAATCGTTCGCGAATTCGGTCCAACTCAGCCAAGTAGCTTTCGTCAGAGTAATCGTGGACTTCAAATTTCTTCTTATCGGCATAATTCCCGGGATTCACGCGAATTTTCTCCACGTGATCGGCCGCCTCCTCAGCTGCATTGGGGGTAAAATGGATGTCGGCAACGAGTGGCGTACTGTATCCCAAAGCCTCCAATTGATCTTTGATCGACTTCAAATTAACCGCGTCCTTTTTACTCGGTGCCGTCAATCGAACCAGTTCACTGCCGGCCTCAATCATGCGGATGCTCTGCGCCACCGATCCATCTGTATCCATGGTATCAGTCGTCGTCATGCTCTGCACACGTATAGGCTGGTCACCACCAATGGCGATGTTTCCTACTTTGACTTCGCGCGTTTTCCAACGGGAATAGCGAAATAGCGAATTGCAATATGAATTTTCCTTGCTCACGGGCACAAATAAAAGACAAATTTAACGGCTTCAAGTCTATACAAACCCTCGCTTTCGTTAATTGTTCAGAATGATGACTTCTATCCGGCGATTGGCCTGATTTTCTTTTTGTGTTTTGGGCTTTTTGTACAGCATCTCCGTGCCACCTTTGCCCTCACACACGATCCTACTTTCATCCACACCCTCCGAAATCAAGAAATCACGAACCGTTTCAGCACGCGCCAATGACAACTCCCGACCACTTTTGTATTGTCGGCGCTCTGGATTCGAACGCGCCGCCTTTTTCAAATACCCTTTCCCCATTTTTCCGTTCACATGCCCATCAATTCGAACGCGCACATCGTCGTAATAATTCATGAAATCGGCCAGTTCTTGCAGACTCTCATCTGAATCGGACCGCACCACACAACTATTGCCATGAAAATGCACGTTTTCAATACTAAACCGACCTTTATCGCGAAAATCTTCGGGAATATTCACTGATTTAGGAGCTGCTCCTTTGGCCTTAACTTCTGGCTTGGCCTCCACAATGACAGGAGTTTCCTCAGCTTTTTTCTCAGCGACAAGCGCAAATGGGAATTCTTCGGGGAAGAGGGCACGTTCAATCGGCGCACTCACCACCTGGACGTTGGGCTCTAGGAGATACATGACAACCATCACGCATCGATTCTGGTCGTCTTCAAACAAAGAAACAGGATGCCTTTCTCCAACAAAACGCACTTCATAATCGCCTTGATCAGGCACCACTGAGGTGAGAACATCGTACACCGAAATTGCCCGTTTGCGCGACAATTCCATGTTGAAATACTCGCTTCCTACATGATCGCAATGACCTTCAACATCTATTTTTTCAATGATATAACCCTCACTTTGGGCCACAAAAGCACGTAATCTTTCCAACTGCTCGCCATTTAGGCGCCAATTGTTTCGTTCAAACTGCACGTTCTCTCTCACGACAAGGGTGGCGGAGGCGGAGAAGGACAATGCCAGTATGAACATGGAAATCAGGGTTTTGATCCTCATGGCTGGCTTTTGAAGTGATGTGATATTCGGCTTTCACAAAAATTGTAATCTTCTGTGAACCTTTAGCCCTTTGAATTGGTTAGTTTTAAACAACTTCTACCCGAACCTAAAATCCCACATGAACGGAGTCACTTTCACGCGCTATACGCCCGAAAAAGATAAGCGATCCCCCTTTGAGCGACTCAAAGACATTTTCTTCGAATTGTTGACGCACACGTCAGGCGATGTCGACGAAGCTATGGACTGGATGGAGCAGCTCGATAAAGAGCATGGTCTTACCGATCAGGAATATACCTTGGAAGATTTCTACAATGAATTGCGTCAAAAGGGATATTTGCGAGAAGACACGAGCACCGGAAAAGGAGGCGTACTCACGGAGAAAACCGAGCAAGCCATTCGCAAGCGAGCACTCGATCAAGTTTTTGGGAAGCTGAAGAAAGGTCAGGCCGGAAAACACATTACTCAAACTCCTGGAAAAGGTCAAGAGACCACTGAAAACAGAAGGCGCTACAATTTTGGCGACCGCCGCGAGAACATCGATTTTTCTCAGTCTCTGCGCAATGCGCAAATAAATCAAGGATTGGGAGATAAATTCCGACTCACCGAAAATGACTTGGAAGTGGCCGAGACCCTGGCCGAGACAAGCACCTCAACCGTACTGATGATCGACATCAGTCACTCCATGATTTTATATGGTGAAGACCGCATTACACCTGCCAAGAAAGTAGCCATGGCCTTGAGCGAACTTATCCTGACACGGTACGCAAAAGACACCTTGGACATCGTGGTATTTGGAAACGATGCGTGGGAAATTCAAGTGAAAGACCTGCCCTATTTGACCGTAGGTCCATACCATACCAACACGGTCGCCGGACTTGAACGCGCCATGGATATTCTAAGGCGTAGGAAGACCTCCAACAAGCAGATTTTTATGATCACCGACGGCAAGCCAAGTTGCTTGAAAGAAGGGGATGAATATTACAAGAATAGCTTTGGACTGGACCCTTACATTACGGGAAAGTGTTTCAATCTGGCACGCGCTTGCCGCAAGGCGGGAATTGGCATTACGACCTTTATGATTGCTTCCGATCCCTACTTGCAAGAATTTGTGGAAGACTTCACAGAAGCCAACAAGGGCAAGGCATTTTATACTGGAT
>JADFAK010000133.1 GCA_015665315.1 Flavobacteriales bacterium
GAAGTCCCATAATTTCCATGAGCATCTGGTTGCTGTTGGCCGTTCCATAAAACGTACACGTTCCAGCCGAATGATAGGAAGCCATTTCTCCTTTTAATAGATCAGCGCGCGAGATCTCCCCTTTGGCGTATTGTTCTCTAATACGTGCTTTCTCATCGTTGGTGATACCCGACTCCATAGGCCCCCCGGGCACAAATATCGCCGGCAGATGTCCAAATTTCAAGGCGCCAATCAGCAAACCAGGAACTATCTTATCACAAATTCCCAAGCACATAATTCCATCGAACATATTGTGCGACAAGGCGATAGCAGTTGAAAGAGCAATGACATCTCGGCTTAACAGCGACAATTCCATGCCTGGCTTACCTTGCGTCACACCGTCACACATAGCAGGTACGCCCCCCGCGAATTGAGCCACAGCGCCGTGTCGAAGGGCCGTTTCTCGTATTTGTTCGGGATAAACTTCATACGGTTTATGTGCGGAGAGCATATCGTTGTAGGCTGAAACAATAGCTAGGTTGGGCACAACATCGGCCGACAAGTGTTCTTTTTCCTGAGGACCACATGCTGCAAATGCGTGCGCCAAATTTCCGCAAGCTAGGCCCGACCGGGTTGGCAGGGTCTCATTCGCTTTGGCCATATCGGATAAATATCGCGCACGACCTTCTTTACTGCGGTCGATAATGCGATTCGTTATTTTGTCAATAGTCTGATTCATAAACTTCATTAAGGGGCCCAGAATAGAGTTAGTTCTACTTCAGGATCGGCGAGTACATAATCAATAGGAAGGTATTCACTTCTGGACGCATGTCCTTCAATTATCTGAAGTTTGTTTTTCCCAGTGATGTGCACAAAAATATTCTTTGCTTGTCTCAAATACCCCCACGAATGGGATATGCGAAACTTCGGGGCGCTAGGCGCATTCGTATTCACTAGCACCCTCGTATCCATCTGTCGAAGTGCCTTTCCCGATGGTTCATCCGATGGAAACAAGGACGCGAAATGACCATCTCCACCCATGCCTAAAATCACAATGTCTGGCACGCCAAATTCACGGCTAGACTCGATGGCATGGAGCATATTATTCGACGCATTGAAAGGATGTGTCACCAACGGAAAAAACCTCGGTCGGTTTTCCTCCGGAAGCAAATCCATCAAACTTGAATTGAGAAGCTTGTTATTGGAGTGCTCGCTGCTGGCGGGAACCATGCGATCGTCGACCAAACCAATTTTAACTGCGCCCCAGTTGACATCTTGTTTGGCCAATTCGCCGAAAAACTTTGCCGGGGTGGATCCGCCAGAAAAAAGTATCCCGACCGACCCTTGCTCTTCAATGCTTTGATTGAGAAGTTCTGCGATGCATTTGGCGAATGCCAAATCAAGTTCCAAAGAATTGGGAAATGTCCTTTTTATCATCTTTTTCGTTTGATTCATGCCATTTATGTCCCGCTTCCATCACCTTACTGCCCGGTCCGCTAGATCCCGCTTTATACAATTGCACCTCCTGCTTGGTCTTTTCCCAGCTATCGGTAATTGAATGAATCCACTTCCAGGAAGCACGCACTTCGTCGGCTCGCATAAATAGCGTTTGATTACCTCGTACAACGTCCATCAACAGGCGTTCGTATGCATCTGGAAATCGCTTATGAAAGGAATCGCTAAAATCGAGTTTGAGCGGCACGGGCTGATAACGGTATCCTCCCGGACCAGGAATTTTGGCCATTTGGACCAATTCAATATTCTCTTCCGGCTGAAGTCGGATAATGAGCTGGTTTTGATCGATGCGCGGACCAGCTGGAAAGACGTTGTGGGGAACCATTTTGAAGTTGATCACAATTTCAGAATACTTCTTTTCCAGTCGTTTACCTGTTCGCAAATAAAACGGTGTACCCGCCCATCTCCAGTTATCGATGAAAACCTTCAAAGCGACAAAGGTCTCGGTGGTTGAGTCGTAGCTGCCAATATCTTCCTGATATGAATCTACCCTCCCTCCTTGCACTTCTCCGCGTGCATACTGACCTTTGGCTGTGTGCTTCCCCACGTTCCCCGGATTGAACATACGTAAAGACTTCAACACCTTCAATTTTTCATCGCGCACATTATCGGCATTCAATGTCGCGGGAGGCTCCATTGCCACCAAACACAACAGCTGCAACAGGTGATTTTGAACCATATCTTTGAGCGCTCCACAGGAATCATAAAATTCCTTCCTTTTCTCCACGCCGATCGATTCGGCCACCGTGATTTGGATATTGTCAATATTTTGAGCGTTCCAGGCGAGTTCAAACAAATGATTTGCGAACCGCAGCACCATTAAATTCTGCACAGTTTCCTTGCCCAAATAATGGTCGATACGGTACATCTGCTGCTCTGTGAAATATTTGGAAAGCTCCTCATTCAACTCCTCAAACGATGTCAAATCCAATCCCAAAGGCTTTTCTAAAATTACTTTAGAGTTTTCCGTGATTATTCCGTGTTGGTTCAACATTCTCGAAATCGAAGCAAATAAAAAAGAAGGGGTTGAATAGTAGAAAAGCGTTTGCGGCAAATCCGCCTCATCCAGCATCTCTTTGAGTGGCAAGTAGTCCTCTGCCACATTGAGATCTGCTTGAACAAATGAAGTGATCCCCACCAGTTTATCCACCACATTCGCATCCACGTCTGCCACGTGAAGCTTCAGATGTTCAACCATCAAAGACAAGAAACTATCAGTATTCAAATCGCCTTTTGACACGGCGATAATTCGATTGCCAACAGAAATCTGACCGTCCTTGATCCTGTGATACAAGGCGGGAAATATTTTTCGTAAGGCGAGATCTCCATCTCCTCCAAACACGACAAGCGCAAATGTTTTTAGTGCCATAAAGTTATCCTTAGGATAAAGATAAGAATACTTATTGTATTTTTTACAATTTCCTATTTGTAGATTGCATTATTAACGCAAATTATGAGCTGAAATTGTCGCCGTTCAGGAATAGAAACCCTGTTATCTTAAAAGTAGGACAAGAATAGGAGAAGATCCAGCACGTTGGTGACTCCATCTCCACTTATGTCGTAGAGGCAATCTTCCGTGCAGCCAATTTCACCTAGGAACAAAAGTAAATCACCCGTATCAACCTCGTCATTCCCATTAAAATCACCCTGGACAATAAGTGAGAAATCGATTTGCATGAATACAAGACTCGGCGAGGATAAGTAGACAAAATAAGTTTCTCCCGAAAACGTGTTGAACTGCAATTCAGTGTCATCTTCGGAGCAAATATTTTCATCGGCAGATACAGTCTCTAGCGTCAACGCATCCACAGCACAGGCAAATTCTCCCAAACACTCCGAAGTCGATGTGGTATACACATCAATTCGCGTCTGACCAATGCTTCCGCAAGAGCTCAGAATTACCTCAGTCCCGTTTCCCTCAAATTGAAACCATACCCCGGCATCGGGTGTTTCATTGCATTCAGAAGGAAAAGGAGGGAAAGACTCAAGGCAATATGTCGATATCGAGTCACTATATCCCGGCGCAATAAGCAGCGCTTCGAAGCATGAATTATTCGTGGCCGCGCAAGAACAGTCAAACAAACAAGTACCGTCATCAATAGTCGCCTCAGGATCATAGTAACAATTGAATTGATCTGTGCACCCGAGGTACTCACAATTCACGGTAAACGAAAACTCCCCACAATTATCGGCATCGGTTGTGTAGACAAAGAAATAATAGTCTGAATTTGGCTGAATCGTTACGATCCAAGATAGATCTCCCGCACACACATCGGGAACAACTGGGCAACATGCTATTTCTTCAAGCCCTGAACATCCCAGTACAAATTCATCTTCATAAATGGTCATACTGATATTGGCCCCAGAAATATTTTCCACGACGAACGAAAAAGTATCACAATTACCTGAATTCATCTTGTACCAAACACCATAAGGCGTCTCGAATTCAGGAGTACATAAATCCGGCTCATCGGATTGAACACAACAAAACGAGCCTGTCGCCGCAATACCCGATTCCAAAAAAATGGCTCCTGAGCAATCGTCATTTTCAGGCTGAACTTCACATTCCACGACGCATGACCCATCGTCGGTAAACGCATAAGGATTGTAGTTCTCAGCAGTGAAATCGGTACAGCCCTCAACGTCACAGGCTGGATCATTGTTGACAAACGACATGCTGTCGAATACGGCCGAGTAGTTCAATTCGACTTGATCAACATGAATGAACAAGCTGTATGAAAGCAATTCGGCGTTCACCACATCATGCAATTGAAATTGGTAACATCCGTCGTTCAGACAAATATCCTGAGCTGCATGGTCGAGCTCGACTACGGCCATATCTGTGATCAGACTTGAATAGACTATAGTACCTGTACTCTCCTCTGTCAACGAAAAAGAGGTTCCTGACCAATCCTGACCCTCGGTTTGAAAAAACGCCACCGAAATAAGTTCTTGCATACTGTCGCAGTACACGCAGCTACCATCATCACCGGCTGCCGTACTATCATAATTTGAGGCCAATGAATCCGTGCACCCAGGGTCTTGGGCAACCGCTAACGAGCCAAACACACAAAGAGCAAATACAAACAAGAGTCGTGACATAATGAAAATATTAAGCCCTTGTAAGTTAACCATTTTATCCACATCCCCCTGGACTATCCACTCATGGCAACTGGAAATAAGACCCGTGTTTACTTATATTTGGGTATGCGCAATTACCTTCTCACCCTTCTTTGTTTTAGCTCTGTTTTTAATTCGCTAAGCCAGATCGACCAACCAATTATCCTCGGCTATTTTCCTTCCTGGTCGGAGACATGGGCTGCGGAAGGTCAGAATTCTACCCTCCGAGAGGTGCCCGATTTTGTCACGCATGTTTTTTTGGCATTCGCCAAACCGGACCTCACCTACGAGCAAGGCTCCTTCGATATTTCTGGAACTGGTCTGAACGTTCCTTACGATGGATGTGCATTGAAAGAAAGTATTGAAGCACTGAAACTCAGAAATATCAATGTGATTTTGTCAATAGGAGGAGAGACGTATTGGGGCAATCCGAATCTCTACGATAACATCGACTACGGCCAAATCAAAGATCTCGTCGACGATTTTGGATTCGTGGGCATCGATTGGGATTACGAGCCCAATGGCAGCTTCGCCGACATCGGCAGCGTGGAAAACGTAGCCCATTTCATCGATTTCATCACCGAAAGTCGGTCTGTCATGCCCGCCGAAGACGGATACATTATAGCGTGTGCCCCCGCTGGAGTTGGCGCGCTCGGAGGTGTAGTGAACAATGACCCAAATTCTCCCTTCGCATTTGAATTCCGAAATATCCTCACAGGAGAAAACGATGACAACCTTTACAATGGGGCGGCAACGACCAATGGAATTAATCTGTTCGGTTTCTCCGGTACCGGACACATGATTCCCGTTTTCGAAGCCGTAGGCGAATTGATCGACATGGTGGCTTACCAAGGCTACAACACAGGTGGCAGTACCAATCGAACAATCATGTACGACGCCTACGCGCTGTACGCCGAAGAGTACGGATTCAACTTGGCGGCAGGAACTCATTTCCCAGAAGAGCCCTGGGGCCCGTATTATACGTACACGGAAAACCTCACGGGCGAACTCTCGGAATTTATTCGCGACCACGGATTGCGAGCTGGGAGTAACGATGGCATCATGATCTGGCAAATGCTTTTGGAAGATGCCACCTCATCGGCGTATGCCTACCTCCATATCGCCAGCGAAGTTCTCGGTGGCGCCACGGTGGAAGCTGCCGTGCTCAATGCCGACAATTTCACCACTTCGCCTTATGCCGGTGGCGCTGAAGGCTGCGAGCCTGGGCAAGGAGGAAATTTCTGCGGATCGTCCCAATACGATGTTACCCAAAACTATCCATCAGCCGGAGCAATGGTGTTTTGGGATTGTGCACTATGGACCAACCAATGGTGGGCCAATCCTGGGGAGGCTCCTGGCAGCAATGAGGTATGGTTGTACGTATCGGAATGCACGGAAGCACCTGCATGCAATGACTGTGGTGATGGCGAAACTCCAGGCTGCATGGATGTCACTAGCTGCAATTACGATTCGACTGCAACATGCGACGATGGTTCTTGTTTACAATTGGACGCCTGCCAAGAATGCGGCGGAAATGGCATAGCCGGATGCACCGATGCAGCTGCCCTCAATTACAATTCAACGGCCACATGTGAAGATGAATCGTGCCAATATGCCGGCTGCATGTACTCTGATGCCTGCAACTACAATCCGCAAGCAATTGTTGACGACCTGACTTGCCTGTACCCAGGCTGCTCTGATCCACTGGCGTTGAATTATCAAAGTGATGCAGGATGTGAAGGGATTTGCTACTATTCTTCAGGAAGTGATTTACCCATGGACATCAACGGTGATTGCCTCGTCAACATAGCCGACCTTCTACTTCTCCTGGGAGGAATAGGAACTTCGTGCGAATGATCATTGTCAAACCCTAGCTTCAATACCTTTTTCAAAATAGCCCCGACCGATTTTCAAATCTAGTCTGCAAAAACCACCTTCATTAACCTATCCTGAAAGTGCAATTTCTGGCCCTCGCGCGCACCTCCTTACATTCATTTTATTCCGATACAGGACAAAAAATCATTGATCTGGCCGATGAAATTGAATTCATGCGAGCGAATATCAATAGATTCAATGATTTACAAGAACTCTTTTCAGATGTAGGTTTGTCTGCAAACTGAAAACCTTAAAAAATGAAAACACTTCTACATCTCTCAACTCTCATCCTAGGACTTATTCTAACTTCTCAAATGTATGCCCAATGCTCAGGCAGTAATCAATACGGATACGTAGATTGGTTTAGCGACGGAAGCGGTGATTCGGACTACAATAATTCGCAATCATGTTCTTGGACATTCACCTCTGCCATGGGCGGAATTGTACGCATAGGGTTTTACGATTTCAATACCGAAGCGAATTACGACTTCGTACGTATTTACGATGGATATGATTCAAGCGCACCCTTGCTCGCAGAATTGGCGGGCAACATTGATCCGGGTCAAATATTTACAACAGGGTCGGTAGCCTATGTTGAATGGTCAACAGACGGTTCGGTCACAGCACCTGGCTTTAATGGTTGGTGGGACTCCTACGTTTCTGTACGAACAGAATGCATAGGATACATCAGTGATGGCAGTGGCGACTATCCAATTAACATGGAAGCTAAATGGTATATTCAACCGGAAGGAGCTGAATCAATTACTTTGGATTTATACTCCATGAATATGGAAGCTGGGTATGATTACATTCATGTTTACGATGGTTACGATGAATCTGGCAGCTTGATTGGAAGCTATACAGGAACTGCTGCCCCAGGCCAACTCGTGGCCAACAGTGGTGCGATGTTCATCAAAATGACTTCTGATGAAATTATTCCTGCAAGTGGATTTGAAGCCTCTTATAACTGTTCAACTTGCTCGGGAACGACAAACATGACTGGTTCCAGTGGAACGATTACCGACGGGAGTGGCAATGGCACACACGGCAATCAGGCCGACTGCTCATGGTCTATAAATCCTGCAGGGGCTACCAGCATTGAATTTGATTTTGAGTTTATGGAGCTCGAAGGCTGTTGTGACTACGTGACCATACATGACGGACCAAACGCCAGTTCGCCGATTGTCGCGACTGTGACAAATAGTGATACACCACAAGATATTATCATCGGTGGAAATCAAGCCTTTGTTCACTTCGTATCGGATTATAGCGTGGTATACCAAGGATTCACCTTGCACTACTCAAGCGGTTTTGTAAGCGTGGACGAGCTGGAAGCCAACTACGAATTCAAGGCCTATCCAAATCCGACTAGCGGTTTGTTCACCTTAGAAATTGGCAATGCCCACCTCGAAAGATTCACCCTAGAATTATATGACTACCAAGGCCGAAAATTGAGCATTCCAAATCAATTTCAAACCATAGGCGGCGGACAACACGCGATCGATCTTTCTTCATACAGCACTGGAATTTACTATGTGAAGTTGGCCGACGAGGCGGGTCGAGTTTCGACTGTTCAGATTCAAAAAATGGATTAAAATACCATGTGAGTTAATCACTGGTGCACTACTTAAACTTACATTACCCAAAAGAGCCGGCTTTATAGCTGGCTCTTTTGCATTTCTTTGAGTGAATAGTCTGGCTTAGCTTGATGGTCAGCCTTCCTTAGACCCTTTCGTTAATTTGTTGATGGGCACAACCAATCCAGCGCCTAAGTGAATTGGAACGTAATCGTAAGGACCTTGCGCCACGGGAAGTCGTAACCCAACTTGCACCATCACCTTAATGAATTTATAACCTGCTCGAACGGTCGCTACAGGTTCAATGGTATAATCTGTATAGTTTTTATAATCTCTGTCAGGGTATTCCACTTCTAAGTCCAGGTAATTAATCATTTGGAACCGCGTGCCCACGTTCCAATCAAAGTACTTTCCATTTTTACCAAAAGCTGGCTGAATAAAGTAGCGCGTATAGATCGGACGCTTTCGCTCATCGTAATCGTAGATTGTTCCCGCTAAATCGGCCTTCCCATCGGTTCTTTCGGTGCGCTCGTCATAGGCAAATCCCACCTGCACTTCATAGTCCATGCGATCTCCAGGGAAATGATTGAAATACATGGCCGCAATTTCGTACGATGCCTGATTGTCTTCAAAAAACATGGCCCTTGTGGACAAGCCCGAAGTGTCTTGAACCACCACCGAATCGGAAGCATTCGAAAAATTGAAGGCAGCCCCAATTCCAAAATGATCGGTAAGTGCGTAGGCGGTATTGAACCCTCCTATTTCCGGACTTCCACCAGCAACCACTTGAAAATCGCCTTTATCGTGGAACATGGCCGTGTTTACGGTTGTTGCTTTGTACCTGTACACTGGAGGCGCGCACGAGAAAAGCACACATAAGACCAGAGCGGTTCCTATAGTGATGACAATGTTTCTTGAATAGTACATGGTTGTAAATTTATGCGGCTAATATAATTAGTTCATCATTGCGTCATAAATTGCCCAGCCATTCTATTGTGCATTCCTTTTTTCTTTAAGCCCTCTTCGGTGTTGTAGTCTGCCACGTACCCAAGCGCATGCTGCTTTTCTTTGAGCTGTTCTATCCCACATAAACCATCCACATACCAAGTCCTGAACTCATAGCTATTGTAAAATCCGATCAGCAGTTTTTGTGATGCACTTGGGTAATTATTGTGCAAACTTGTTTCATAATTCATTTGGGCATTTTTTTGAATTAGCCGAAGTGATGCCGCATTTCCCGACGCACCTTTGTAAATCCAAGTATCCAAATTATTGGTTCGATCATAATAGTCTCGATCATAGGTTTTACTCACACAAGCATATTTCCTCGACGTATTAGCCGGAGGAGGCGGTGGTGGGGGTGGCGGAATTGACTCTTGCAATGCCACAGCTATCCATACTGCTCGGTATGCTGGGCCCTCAGTTCCATCCTTGACCCCAGCAAGTGCTGCGGTGGCTTCTCCTAGTCCAAACGAAAACTGTCGCATCGCCGTATCAGATATTCCAGGCTTTTTCGCTAAATATCGAATGACAGATTGGGCCCGTGCCTGCGATAAAGACATGTTTGTCCCGAAAGATCCAGCACGACTAGCCGTGCCAATAATAGACGCATGTCCGCCCATAGCCATAATCGGGGCGACATACCTATCAAGAGCTGCTATATGTTCCTGTTTCAAGGAAGAATCATTTACTCCAAAGTTCAATAGGTAGACTTTTTGATCGGTACCCGTTCCGTTTGGCACTACTAACACGTTTTCAGCTTGACTCATATTCTATTTATTTATAGCATTTACTCCCACATCAACCTCTTGCTACCGCCTAGCACGCTCCAAGAAATGACCCAGCATTGCATCTTCCAACACGCAAATTACCACAATGAACGCGACATTCAATACTATCCATCAATATACCCCTACCAGAAAGGTGATTCAACGCGCTTTCGCGCCGTCAATCCCACACAATCCCATCAAGACTATATCCTGTTGATGAATGGTCAACTGTATCAATAAGCTGACCCAGCTTACAGCTTTGAATGACTTCTATCACAAGCATCCATTTATTCCAATTTGCCGGCCGATTGACCTTGGAAAATGATTAATTTTCGCCTAATCATCAATTCCATTCATGAGAAAAAAAGGAATGTCCATTGTAAAAATGGACGGTAAGAAAGATCAATTCGATGCCACGAAGTTGCGCCGATCACTAAAACGCTCCGGTGCCAAGGATGAAGTCATATCCCAGATTATTTCACGCGTTGAAAACTCATTGTACGAAGGAATCACGACCAGGGAGATCTATCGAATGGCCTTTTCATTCTTGCGCAAAACCTCCCGTCCGACCGCAGCCCGGTACAAACTTAAAAAAGCCATCATGGAATTGGGACCGACCGGGTTTCCATTTGAAAAATATGTTGGCGAACTCCTGTCGCACCAAGGTTTTAAAACGAGCGTAGGGGTCATCGTCGAAGGAGCGTGCGTAAATCACGAAGTGGATGTGATCGCCGATAAAGATGACCAACACCTCATGATCGAATGCAAGTTCCATAGCGAACAAACAAGGAATTGCGATGTAAAAGTCCCCCTTTACATCCATTCCAGATTCCTTGACTTAAAAAAGCAATGGCTCAAGCACAACGGAAATGGTTCCAAGAACTACGAGGGATGGATCTTCACCAATACCCGGTTCACCGATGACGCCCTCAAGTATGGCCAATGTGCCGAATTGAATTTAGTGAGTTGGGACTTTCCCGAGAAGGGAAGTTTAAAGGATCGAATCGATGAATTCGGACTGTACCCAATTACTAGTTTGACTTCACTGACAAAACGAGACAAACAACTCCTTCTTTCAAAAGATAGAGTCCTCTGCATAGATTTATGCCATCACCCTGAATTGTTGGATTCCATTGGTATTAGCGAGGTCCGACAAAAGAACATTTTGAAAGAGGTACATGACCTCTGCCGATTCACCAAAACCAGAGCAGCCCAATGAGCACAGAAAAAAATATTACTGTCCACTTTCTAGGGGCTGCAGGAACGGTTACCGGCTCCAAGTTCCTTATCGATACTGGAGAGAAAAAAATTCTAGTCGATTGCGGACTGTTCCAAGGAATCAAAAAATTACGCTCGTTAAACTGGGACTACCTACCAGTTGATGTGCACGAAATAGATCTCGTGCTGCTCACACATGGGCACATGGATCATACAGGCTATTTGCCAAGGCTGGTGAAGATGGGCTACAACAATTCCATCCTCGGCACCGAGCCAACCTTGGACATTGCGAAAATCATTCTGCGAGATAGTGCCAAAATCCAAGAGGAGGAAGCGGAAAAAGCCAACAAAGAAGGTTACTCCAAACACGATCCAGCGGAGCCGCTTTATGACACGCAAGACGCCGCGAAGGCGATTCTTCATTTCAAATCGGTACCAGAAGGAGAGTGGGTCGATCTTTTTGACGGCATCCAGGCGAGGTTTCAGTACAACGGACATATCATTGGAGCCACTTTCATTGAGTTGGACATCCATGGCAAGCGCTTTGTCTTTTCCGGAGACATCGGACGAAAGGAGGATCTATTGATGCGCCCATACAAGAAGCCAGAAAAAGCCGATGTTCTCTTCATCGAAAGCACTTATGGCGACCGACTGCATCCCAAGGAAGACTTGAAAACCAAGCTAAAAGAAATCGTCAACCACACTGTTGAAAAGGGAGGCACACTCATTATTCCGAGCTTTGCCGTCGAGCGCACGCAGTCGCTTATGTATATCCTTTGGCAATTGAAACAAAGCAAGGCCATCCCCGACATTCCGCTCATCATGGACAGTCCTATGGGAGCCAATGTGCTCAAAGTTTTTCAAGAGCACTTCGACTGGCACAAGCTATCTATGGAAGAATGCACCGCCATGTGCAAGGCTTTCAGAATCGT
>JADFAK010000071.1 GCA_015665315.1 Flavobacteriales bacterium
ATACAAAACTGGGTCGATGAGTACAATAACTTTGCTCCTCACTCAGCATTGAAAATGAAAACACCGAATGAATTTTATAAATTTAAATCCGCTGCATAACTAGTCCAGTTTTTAAGCGGAAAGAGCATTCCGTCGCGTCAAGTTTTGTTACGGGATTTTGTAGTCGTTGAAGAATGGTTGATATTGGTGAGATGATTTGTAGCATTGGAGAGTTGAACGCGTTCGGAAACGCGCACGAGCGGGGTTTTCTGAATGACTAAAACAACTTAGATGAAGATAATATTTGTGTTTCTATTTGGTGCTTTCCTTGCTAGCTGTTCAGAACTTAATGACGATGAGCGTCCACCTGAGCCAATATCCGAGAAAGAGGAAATATCACTAACAATTGAAGACCGATCTGTAGTTGTGGAATCAGAAGTCAATTTATGGGAAAGAGAATTTATACTGGATGACACGACAGGCAGCCAACCTTTACTTCAACCTACATGTTTGGTAGTTCAAGAAAGCAACTCATTTTATTTCAATTTGTTCAATAATCGACTGCTGGCGCTAGACATGAATTCCGGCGAATTAATTGGTGACTTTTTACTTCAAAATATCCTATTCGGATTGAATGATACTGTTCCTCGTCTCGAATTCACCGGATCTAACATTATTTTTTCTACTGCGCGAAAAGTTCTTATTTTCAATCACGAATTATCATTGGAGATGGATGTTCTTAAACGGATTGAGAGCCTTGAATTGCATGAAATTGGCGCGTACCGGGGCGATACTATAGATTTAGTAAATGTCCCTATGCACGTGATCAAAGGCAATCCTTTTTTCAGTGATGAATGGTACATATCCAAAGTCGATTTACTAAAAATTGACCAAAAATTCGTTGACGTTAACCTTGCTTACAAGTCGGATTCTTCCTCAAAAGATGTGAAATATAGAATTACTCGCAAGTAGATTTGTTACCCCGCTCGCCCCGCTCGTGCGCGTTTCCAAAACACGTCCAAAAGTTTACAATTACAACCCAAACCCAACCATTGCCCAACCCCAAAAACATCACCTAGGAGCCAGTTGGAGCCAGCACCCATCGTATTCCGGCACGTCAAGTTTTGTTACGGGATTTTGTAGTCGTTGAAGAATGGTTGATATTGGTGAGATGATTTGTAGCATTGGAGAGTTGAACGCGTTTGGGAAGGCGCAGGAGCGGGGAGAATGGTTGAGCGCATTTTGGAAATGCGCACGACCAGGTGCCCGAGTCCGCAACGCCCACAAGCAAAGGACAAGAGCAACGCAATAAAGATGAAAAAATCAATTACTCTAATATTATTGATGCTTAGTTTGTCGGCGTGCTCCGATAAAGATGAGCCAAAGGATACCGACATTTCAGAATTTACAAGTATAGATAATCCTAATATTCAGTCTATTATAGCAGGACATGACTCTAGTGGCTATAAAACCATTTTTATTCCTACTACTTATAAATTTACAAGTCGAGATTGGGAATATTTAATGATGGGAAAGATCTTGACAGATTTGAGGCAAAAGTCATTTCAAATAGATCAAGATTCGATTATATTCCTATTTGAATACGGCTCGCTACAAGGGGATAATATTTCAGAATATTGTATTGATGCTGATTTTCCTTTTGGCGAATTTAGAGATCTAGTGCTATTTGATACAATTGCTAATTATCTTTTGAACGGTTCACAACCAGGGGATTTTGCAGCTTATGATTCAGCTCTTTCCAATAATATTGAGTCGAAATACTCCACCTTCCTAAGTTTGGTTTATCAGCTTTCTAGAGACCTAGAATTATCACTTGAGGAAGAACGCATCTTGACCGACCTAATTGATTGGTCAAATTCTAGATCCGATAGGGAAATACCTGATCATTTTATATGGCTTCGGGATGTTGTTCCTTATAAGGTGTCGGACGAACTGGAACTTGACTTAAGATTAGACTGAATTGGTCAATGCGGCTCCTGCGTTTCCGAACGCGTTCAAAAGTTGACAATTAGTACCCCAACCCAACTATTGCTCTAAAACAATAAAATCCCCTCGCTTTCCAACACGACAAGTCCTGAAGCAAAGGAAAAAAACCATCTATGTGGTGCCTCTTCTGGATCGCAAAGCCCTTCTTTTTTGTACCTTATCCCGATGATTCTTTTGGTTTAGTGCATTACATCGAACAAATGAAGACTTTTCTACTCACTTCTATCTTGCTCTTTCTCCCGTTTTGGATGCATTCTCAAGATGTAGTTGAACACCACCTTACCCATCCGATTGAGCCCAACACTTCATCATTTGGCGATATCGATGGCGATGGAGACCGAGATATGGTCGTGTCAAGTGTTGATCATAGTCTGCTTGCCTGGTGCTCGAACATGGCAGATGGTAATTTCTCCAATCTTATTGAAATTCCCAACGGATTCTCTGGAATAGACCAGTCTTTGGCTGTCGACATGGACGGCGATACAGATGTTGATATTTGTTTTCTGAGTAAAAATGATGCCTATTTGGGCTGGTTCGAAAACAATGGAAATGGTGAATTTAGCGGACCACATTCCATCGATGCAAGCATTAATTTACCTGGTCAGTTTAGAGCTGAGGATATCGACAATGATTTGACTTTAGACATTGTAGTCACTTCAGCTGGAGACAATGCTGTTCTTTGGTACCAAGGTCTCGAGTCTGGTGATTATGCCGCTCCCTCGACTATCGTTTCAGATGTCAGTGGTTCAAACTTTCTACAAATCGAAGACCTCAACAATGACAACCTTCCCGACCTTATATTCACTATTGAGGGAGATTCAGAGTTGCACTTTTCAGCCAACTTAGGCGGAGGGTCATTTGAACAAAACGGCTTAATTACTGCAGTTTCGGGCTCAATTCGTTCGATAAGTATTGGCGATATAAACAACGATCTATCCCCCGATATAGCGCTTGCTGTTTCAGGCAGTGGAAACTCAATTTGGCTCGAAAACAACGGGGCAGCCTTCTTCTCATCCACCCATGAGCTTCCCTTGCCAACAAATCCGTACGATGTTTATATAGCCGATTTAAACGGAGACGGTGAAAGCGAAATTATTTCCGACGATAGTTTTGGATTGTGTATTCATTCAGACCTTCTCGATAACGAGTTTCAATCGGTTTCATGTTCTAAGATGGATCCCGATATCCAATACCCATATGACACCGGCTTTATTATCGCAGATGACATTGACTCCGATGGTATTCTTGATCTTGTATTTTCTTCCGAACACCATGTCTGCTGGATAAAACAGTCCGGTGACTTGTCATTTGAAACACCCGAATACCTCGGAAGTTATCTCGTAAACCCAAAAGACATAGAAATTGCAGACCTGAACAATGACGGCTTCAATGACCTGGTTACTATCTCGCAAGACGATCACTCGGCATTTTGGTATGAAAATCTGGGCAACGCTAGTTATTCTTCCCAAAAACTGGTAGGCTCTGTTTTTACAGCGGCAGCAATGTGTATTGGTGATTATAACGGTGATGGATTTACTGACGTGTGCGTTGGCGCCTCGGGGGCACAAATTCTTCAGGTCTTTTACAATCAGGGCGACGGACAATTCACCGAAAGCGAAAACATCAACATTTCTCTTCTCACATATACGGACTTGCAATCAGCAGATTTCGACGGGGATGGTGACATGGATATTGCCGCATCTTGTGAGACGATACCGAATGGGAAATCGCTTTATTGGTTTAGAAACGACAACAATTCAGGATTTTCGACATACCTCATAGCATACGTGGCCTGGTCTGTAGGAACGATCCAATGCAGCGACCTTGATGGTGACGGCGATTTAGACCTTTTGACTAAATCTACCTCAGGAGATCAAGTCATGTGGTATAAAAAAACGGAGGGCGGATTTAGCTCTTCTCCAAACTATCTCTCCACGACAATTGACGCGCCCAACGTTGTATTGGCAGCCGACATTGACGGAGACTACGACAATGATGTTTTGGTATCCAGTTCAGCAACAGGCCAAATTTATTGGATCGAAAATCTTGAACCCAACACCTTTGGTCCTGAACAATTGATTACGAGTCAACCAAATACCTGCTGCATTAAAAATGCAAGTGACTACGATGGTGATGGAGACATTGATATACTAACGCATGTTGATGGAACTCTTGGTTGGCATAGAAACAATGGCTCCATCGAATTTGCAGATTTTCAATCCCTGGCCGCAGATATTTCGATTACGGGTCATGTGGAAACTGGCGATCTAGATGAAGACGGGGACCTCGATATTGCCTTAAGATACGGCAATGGAACCATCGTGTGGATGGAAAATACTGCGTCATCGGGGTGTCTTGATGAAACCGCGTGCAATTACGATCCATCTGCAATTATTCACCTAGCGAGCAGTTGTCTGTACGGAGCCGAATGCGGAGATTTCACAGGAGATGGTGAAACCAACATCGAAGACCTTCTTTGGTTTCTAGATCAATTCGGATGCACCGGTGACTGCGAAGGAGATTTGAATAGCGATGGAGTGGTGAATGTTTATGATCTTATTGTTTTGCTTGGGTTCTTGTAAATCCAAAACATTACAACAATATCTCTGTATAAATAGCCATAAAAACAGACGTTCAAAGCATTCTCGTATTCAAATAGGGTCCGGAACTTAACCCCAACCAATACGCCTCTTAGCAGGTAAAAATCACCCCGCTCCCCCGCTCATGCGCGTTTCCGAACGCGTTCAAAAGTTAACCACTACAACCCCAACCAAATCAATGTCAAATACATTGACGGGTTAAAGAATCAATTTGACGATCATTTGCTCGGTTCGAAAGCACTAAGCAAGGACTACCACTTCTTATTTTTAATCTTGTCAAAGATCGTTTTCACTACTTTTTCGACCTCGCCGAGGAATTTTTGGAACTTACTTTCAATTTTAGTGTGCTCTTGAATATTCTCGGCCCGTTTCTTTTTAAGCACCGGATCGGCATCCATGACCTGCGCGATTTCCTTGGCTTGAATTTTATTCATTTTAGCGAGCTCGGCTACATCTTCGTTTCCAGTTTTAATCGCTTCATCGTAAAACTGATTGGCCCGTTGTTCATTTCCTTCGGCGGCGTAGAAATTGGCTCGCGATAGATATACATAGCCTAAAACACTTTCTGACCCCAAGTCGGCCTCGCTTTCATTTGTAAGATTGTACTTCTCTTGAAATTCAAAATTGAGAAGAAGACCCTCTTGATTGTCGACGTAGGCGTTACTCAGAATAGTCATGATAAAGTCGGCCAAAAACTCGGCATCTTTCTCCGTTTTGAAGACGATCTCCTTCGGATTATCCAGTACTATGCTATTCTTGTTGAGGTAGTCAGGATGGTAAATCTGCACACCTATATTGGTCGTGTAGATATTAAAAACTCCGGTCTTTTCATTTCGATAGCCATTCACGTATAAACCAACTGTGTCACATTTCTCATCAAAATATTCCCGCTTGATGAACTGGTGGTAGTTGTCCATTTTTCGGTCTTGAAAAGAGCATGTTCTCACATTGAATAAACTATCGGGCAAGCGCATTTCAAGCTTCGTCATAATGCTGTTGCTCAGTCCGCCATCATCTCCATTGACAAACTCAGCTATGATCGCTGCTATTTCATGTGTCTCGCATTGCAATTCTTCGATTTCTGGTAGGGTATCCAAGGCAATAGCATCTTCTTGTGGTCTGAAATAATAGAAAGCTATACAAGCAGCCAACACGACTCCAGCTGCAATCATCAATTTTTGTTTGCGCAGCTTATTCTTCAATACTACCAAAGAACCCCCAGCCTTCTCAATCGTAGATTCAATTTCGTGTATAAATTTCTCGATGTCTTTTTCGAAATCTGTTCCAGATCTAACTGATAAGCCATTCAGAAGGGAGATTTGCGAAATAGACTCTGGGATGTCGGCAGGTTTAGGGCATACTGCGCCTTCGGCAAATACAGGGATAATCTGAATACCCATGGCCAAGGCCTGTTCCACTTCAATCCGCACAAAATCATTGGGGTCTAAGGTTCTATCCTTCAATGACTTGGCCCAAGAAGGTCCAATGACAAGCACAAAAATGTCTGACTCGTCTAACTTTTGCCTCGTGAAATCTGCAAAATTTTCTCCAACGGGGATGCTTTCTATATCGTGGAAAACATTGACGTAGGGCAAACTCTTTTTTAGCCTGTCGATGATTCTTCCGGTTATACTTTCGGTGTCCTTACGGCGATACGAAAAGAAAACTGTACTCATGAAATAGTAATTTAAGTGTTCATTCCAAATGCAAGATCTAGCCTACTTGGTTCGGCCAAAAGCTCATGTCAGCTCATAAATTTCCCTTTTTGAGCACAACTGGGCTTCAATATATATTATTTATTTCATTCAACTTATTGGCTACGGGCTCCGAAATAGAAGTATGTGGAATTTGCTTAGTTTTCGGATAAATTAAAAATAGGTTTACTGGATGAAAGAGCTGAAAATCGGCATAAGCGGGCATAGACAAATTGCCAATCCAGACTTACTTCGCAAGAAGATCGAGTCTGAATTGGTCGCGTTGATCGATCAAAACAAACCTGATAAACTCATTGCTCTAACAGCTTTGGCTACGGGTGCAGACACCCTATTTGCGGAAATAGCTCACGAAGTATTTGGTGCAGAATTGCGTATTGTATTGCCCATGGATCCAGCTCAGTATCGGCATGATTTCTCCGATGTTGACCTAGTGGAATTTGATAAATGGATGACCCTAGCCCACAAAAAAGGCACAATTGAAATCGCGGCCAATTCGGTTGGTCCAAATTTCTCGAGAAACGAAAAATATCATGCTTGTGGAAAGTTTATTGTCGACCATTCAGATATCATGCTTTTCGCTTGGGATGGACAAGAATCATCTGGCTTAGGTGGTACAGCTGATGTCGTTGACTATGCCATACAAATTGAAAGAGAACACCGCATTATGGAAACATATAGATCTAAAATCAATCAAGCACGGGTAGAGCAAGATCAAAAAGCTGAAAAGATTAAAAAGAGCTATCACAAGCTTTGGGGAATGGGTATCTCTTTTTCTCTGTTGAGTGCCTTTCTCTTCACTCTCAATGTAACATTCATAAAGAAAGCATCAGTGTATCTTGAAGACACTAGCTACGAAATGCTGACCAAATATTTAATGGTCATTATAACTTCTATCGAACTGCTATTAATTCTTTCCGTCATTGGGATCATACGTCATTTTAAAACGAAAAAACCTAAAGAGGCTTACCTACGACACAGGAGGAATGCAGAAAGGTTAAGATTGGTAGAATGGCTTGCTACCTTGGGGTTTCAAGAGCCAGAACTCGAAGATATATCCAAAGACGATTTCCAAGATGACGTACTGTCTTTAATTCAGCAATCAAAGTCGAAGCACCTTGCTAAGCCGTCTCTAAACGATCAAATAATTTTGATCCAAGACATGTGTGATGAGCAACTTCAGTATCATGAAACACGAACACATAGAATAGAAAGGAAACACGAAAAGATTGAAAAATTACTCTTATTTGTGTTAATCGCATTTGTGGCCGCCGTAGTAGGACATCTTGCAGTAGAAATAACACACCTTCACCCTAAGTCATCGGCACATGAAACCTCGAATAGCTATTCAAAGTTCATAGAAATTCTGCCCGTTTTTCTGTGTATGTTTCTACCCATGCTGTACGCCTCGTTAGAAGCGAGATCCTTTTTCAACGAATGGGCCAAGCACATCCAAGACTCGAAACACATGATTGAGTTTTTTACGGTCATGAAAAGTAACTTAAAAGCCATTGCATTGCAATCTGACCATGCCGACGCCCAAATCCAAAACATTGTGGATCGCATCTATGTAAAAATGGACGAGGAAAACAGCGGCTGGAAACGCAGTCTGATTATCAAAGAAGGACCAGGAATTTAGCTTTGCAAAAATGAATATTCTTCATCATTTCTAGATGCCCAAATTCGTTCAATAATTAATCGCTCAACCTCACTCGCATCCAACATGGACGAATACGCGCTTTCAGAAGGGAATTGTCTAAGCCAAAAACACCTCATCTTCCTAAAGCCTTCCTTCTCTCCTATATTTCAATGATAGATGGTCTTCAAATTACCTCAATATCATTGAGAGTACCGATACCCCACTGATCAAAGAGGAACTAATTTCGGCGTGATAAATAATTCATTCACCCGCACTTGATCCTTGATCCTCTTTATTCGGGCATGCTAGGTAAAGTGCATATACACTCTTAAAATGAAAACACTTTACACCTTAATGGCTGCTTTCACCTTACTTGTTTCTACCAATGCTGCATTTGCCCAGCCAGGAGCCGCACTTGATTTCGATGGCGTTGACGACATCGTGGAGATCGGTCAGCTTCAACTCAACGGCTCACTTACGATTGAGGCTTGGGTAAAACCCGATCAAAAAACAGATTTCTCAACCATTATATCCAATAAAACAGGTGGTTCGGAAAACCCTGGTTATTCCTTCGCCATCAATACATGGAATTCAAACGATGGGAAACTAATTTTGGAAACAACTGGATATGTAGCGGAAACGAGCAATTCAGTTATTACGTGGGGCGTTTGGCAGCATATTGCTGTTACTGCCAATGGAAGTACCGCAAAATTCTATGTAAACGGCGTAGAAGTACCCACTGCAGTGAACACAGTGAGCATGTCAACTTCGAACAACGACACAAAGATTGGAGATATCTACACCTACTTCGGACAAGGGAATTACGACGGGCAAATGGATGAACTCCGTGTATGGTCAATCGCCAAAACGCAAGGTCAAATTGCCGAGCAAATGAACTGTGAGGTCGAACCCAATGAGTCTGGACTCCTTGCATACTACCGATTCAACCAAGGTATAGATTACGCCAACAATACGAACATCACCACCTTGACTGCCACCGCGGGAAACATCGGACAACTCAACAACTTTACGCTTAACCTTGGCACTGGCAATTTCCTCTCGCCGGGAGGAGTAACTTCTGGGCTTTCATGTGTACAAGAAGATGCTTCGGCTCTGGCTTTTGACGGATACGAAGACTATGTCTCTATTGGAGATTTACCTCTGACTGGTGCATTCACCATTGAAGCATGGGTAAAGCCAAGTGAAAAAACAGATTTCTCAACAATACTGTCAAATAAGACAGGTGGTGGCGAAAACCCTGGATATACATTTTCGATTAATACTTACAACAATAGCGATCGAAAATTGATGTTAGAGACCTACGGAGAAGGTGCAGAGACCAATAATGCCGTTATCACTTGGGGCGTTTGGCAACATATTGCTGTCACCTCAAATGGTACTACTGCAAAATTCTACGTCAATGGATTGGAGCAATTTGCTACGGAAAATAGCGTATCCTTAGCCACATCAAATAATCCGACTAACATTGGTGACTTCTACAATTACGGGGGCAACGGTAAATATTATGGAGGTATGGATGAACTGCGTGTATGGAATTATGCCAAGACGCAGAACCAAATTCAAGATCAAATGGAATGCGCTGTTGATGCAACAGAAACAGGTTTGATTGCATACTACCAATTCAACCAAGGAATTGCCAACGGCGACAACACAGGAATCTCATCGCTTGACGCCTCTGTTGGTAATAATGGAACCTTTTCCAACTTTGCATTAATCGGCTCCGAAGGTAACTTCATCACTCCTGGCGGTGTTGATTGTTTGTATTCTAGTGTAGACGAAAATGAAATGGCCTACAATGCTTTGGGCAACGTATTCCCGAATCCGGTCGCGCAGGGCAATGCCGTTCGTTTCTCCGTAAATAGCGCGGCTACCGGTAATTTGAAAGTTCAAATTTTCAATGCTGGAGGTCAATTGGTTTACACACAAAACGAAGTTCTTCATGGCAATGAGCAGTCAATTGAAGTGAATTGCACTGAATTAAATCCTGGTATCTATTTGGTTCAATTTGCCCATGAAGCTCTGCAATCATCTCAAAAACTATTCATCCAATAACCCTCTTTTATTGGTCGAAGCCTCTGTGTGTTTAACCATGCAGAGGCTTTTTCGCGTGCAATAATTCCGGAATTCATTGGCTGGCTCATAAGCGAATAATGATATATTTGTCCAAAGCCTGCAAGCATGAAAAACATCTTTTTACTCGCTCTTCTGGCCGCATTTGCCGGAGGCTGCAAAAAAATTCCTGGAGAAGGTGGTAATTCTTCAATCAGTGGAAATGTTTCAACTGAGTACCGACTCGTCGTGAGCAACCCGAATACAGCGCAGTATACCACACCCGCTGCCGATGAGGACGTTTACATTATCTATGGCGACCATACTTCGCCTGATGATAGGGTGCAGACCAACTACGACGGCGACTTTGAATTCCGCAATTTACGTCCTGGAGACTACACAATCTACGTGTATAGCAAGGACACTACCGGCGTGCCTCAGGTGGACGAAAACCGGATGCCAATTATCCTTGAAGTTGAGATTTCCGACAAAAAGCAAGAGCTTGTCGTGGACGACGTAACGATCTACGATGAAATTTAGGCTTCTCCTACTCATATCATTTCTTCCTGCTCTAGCCTTCGGCCAAATAAATGATTTTGGTACCCGGTTATCGGCAGGTTTTTCGAAAGACCTTACCAAGAAACTGTCCTTTTCAGCCGAAGGTCAGGCGCGTATTGACACGCAGTTTGGTGAGTTGTCTACCGCTTTTCTGGATGCTTCTGTAAAATACAAGCTAGCAGACTTTGCAAGCGTTGCTGTCGACTACCGATTCGGAAATAAAAGGCACGATGACGGGTATTTTAACTTGAGACAACGAACGGCTTTTAATCTATTTCTCGACTACAAATTCGGAAAGATCAAAGTGGCTTACCGAATGCGCTATCAGCTCAGTCAGTCATCGATCAACTCCGGTGAGGACATCCCTGATTTTGCCAACGCCATTCGAAATAAACTGAGCGCCAAAAGGAAGATTGCCAAGCGCACAGAATTAACGGTTTCGGGCGAGATCTACCTCACATCCAACGCCAATAACTCCTATTCTCCCACCGATTTCAGGGTCCAGGCTAAAGTCGAACGTCGAATCGGCAAGCGTACCTACTTATCAGCAGGATTGCTCATGGATCGTGCGTTTGACCGCATGGTTCCCGAACAAGAATTTGCCCTTACCGTCGGGTATACCTATGAATTCAAAGGCAAGTTGTTCAAGAAAAGGAATAAAATTGCCGATGCTATTATGCCAGACTAAGGCTACAATCTTGTGTTGGCCCGTCTGGCCGACTTTTAAACCCTCTTTCTCTGAAAATTCATTTTAATCCTCGCATTCAGGGGGAAAAGCTGCTTTATATTGTACCAGTCTTAGAAAAACACAACCAGCACATGAAACACCTTCTACTTTCTTTTCTCTTTATAGTCGCCAGCTTGGCCAATTTCGCACAAGAAACACCTTTCGTATCTGGCGAATTATTGGTTCAAATGGAATCAGGTCAAACGACCGAATACCTCGTTGCTGATCTGCAAGCTGCCCAAGCTCAGCTGCACTCGCTCAAGGTAATGCGTTGTGTGAACCGACCAATGAATATCTGGCAGCTGTCCTTTGATCAAGAAGACGTGAATAGCTATGAACTCAAGCGCCTCTTGAAAGAGCAAAAAGGAGTATTGAACGTTCAGTTTAACCACTTGGTGAGCGAGCGAAGCACTACCCCAAATGATACCAACTTCGACGAGCAATGGCATCATATGCAATCCAATGACAAGGACATCGATACCGACCTCGCATGGGATATAACCACTGGTGGAACAACCGCCTTTGGAGATGAAATTGTCG
>JADFAK010000163.1 GCA_015665315.1 Flavobacteriales bacterium
CGCAATTCGATTCGGGAATAGCCGAGGCGTTCATTGAGAATTCCACTTTAGAAGGAACAAAGCTTATTAGCGATGGATCGAGTGTGTACAGGAAGCTTAAAAAAGCAGGAATGGACATCAGTGCCGAAACTATCCCGAAAACTCAAGCACATAAGAAGCTTCCCTGGGTCCATACGGCAATTGGCAACTTCAAACGAATACTCCATGGCATCCATCATCATTCTGATCAACTTTATATCCAGAACTATTTGGACGAATTTTGTTGGAAACTCAACAGGAGGTATTTCGGACCCAAGCTTTTTGAACGGGGTCTTATTGCATTGACCCTAACTTAGTGGCATGATTCCCGACCAGCATTTTTTTTTATATTCGTGAAAGCGCAAGGCCTAGTTGGGGTGAGCCAAGCTCCGAATCTCAACGAAGTGGAGGGCACGACCGCAAGAAGTGACGCCAGTATCCTGGTCCAGCTAATTGAAGAGTTGAAGCAATTGTTATGTGCTTGTGATGATTTCCCTGTGCACTGAATCAGGGTTCTGCCTGTTATCGATAATGGTAATAATTTCAATTTCGTCATTCTTGATTCTGTAGAAAAGAGAGGTGTGCTTTTCTATGACAAGTTTGAATATCCCTGGAAAAAACTCCGATTCAATGCAGCTTTTAGGTTGCGTTGAAATTTGATCGGTTTTCTGTTTGAGCTTCTTGAGAAATTGAGTCTTAGATTTTACAGACCATTCTTCTACCAAGTAGTTCAATAAGTCGTTCAGTTTTTTCTCAGCAAGTGGAGATAAATAAACGATAAGCTTTTTCATGAAACTTTTTTCAGAAAATCATCAAGTTTAGTTCTCTTTCCTTGGTCCAGTTGCTGAATTCCAACTTGAATTTCCATCTTTTCAGATGCGGTTAAATCAAGCCAAAAATCGGAAGTTTCGGAATTTATGTAGTCTGCCAACCTCTCGATCAACTTCGGGTTGTCAATGTTAAGTATCAACTTAACGAGTTCTATTTTGGTCGCTTGAATGTCCATTACTACCAAAGATACGAAAAGCCGACTTAATTTGTTCTGTTAGTGATGTTGCACGAAACGTTACAACTGTGAACAAACTCAAGGTCATCGACTCCATCCTACCCACTCGCGGACCGCCATTGTTCAAGCTCAAAGCCAACCTAAACTTTTTGCAAGAATGACTACACGCTGCAACATATCGATGATGCGGATGCGGGATGTCCACGTCTGCGCACTTCGCAAAACAGAAGCCGAACCATTTCTGACCCAACAAACATTGAAAATTAACCAAGAAACAAGACTGCAACCGACTCAAGACCACCTTCTTTCCGACCAGTTGTCGGCCTCTCACACAATCAAACCACACAAGAAATTCATTGAATCCAAATAGCGTCTAGGCTGGGCGCTATCGCAGGAAGAGTACAACAGTCGCTCTAATGAACTGCGGACTTACCGCGCATCATTGGAACATAATTGTTAGGATTAGAATTCTTAAACTTTCCATTCACTCTTAACTACTGTGGCTTTTAAAGGAAATTCACCTATTCTTTCATATGAAACAATACCAAGTCCTTTTTCAAAAGTGGCATGGTATGAATGTATTGTTTCTTCTTTATCGTATTCCTTTTTGTAGGACATTTTAACTGTTCTTTTATAGCTGAGTGCAAATGTCTCTTGAAGATCTTCTCCCTCGTTATCTGTTGCAGTAGAAACATATAGAAATTCAATCTGAGATTTCACAATTACTTTATTGTCAAACACGTTTTTCCAAATTATTTTCTTTTTATGAAGTTTGTTTGAATCTATGAAAGGAAATGTGATTTTTTTCCTGCCTGAAACTGGATGCACAGTCTCAATATTTAGCGAATCGTGTTCGAACAAAGTTCCTCGGATGAATCTCAGTCCCTTTTTTGTAATTTCTTCTTTTAGATAGGATTTTCTTAAGGTGTCTGAATTGTAGGTTTCACTGATAAAGTATGTAGCGCCGTTTTCAGTAAGAATTGAATATTTGTGGAATATATATATGATACCATCTTCCGAATCAATCTCGATGGTTTGAAAAAGTTCAGTGTATTTGGTGCCAATTAATGGAAGAAAAGAAGAACTATTGATCTCATTTTGAGAAAATGCACATGAAGCAAGTGCGCTCAAAATAAGTATAGTCAGAAGTTTTTTCATTTTATTAAGCCTAACGTATAATGATATCGAGAGTCCGACCAAAGGGAAGATTCTCTGATATCTATTGTGTGTGACTAACATGGGCATCTTTAGATTAGGTTTAAATCTAGTTTATTAATCTAGAGGGTGCAAGTCCCTCATGGGCAGGGGGAACACGTCGGAAAATGCTCAGTGGTGTCTGCCTGGAGGCCTTGGTAAGTCGCAGGGGGGGCGTAATCCATGGCCAAGCATACGCATGGAGTCGAACACGAATGGGAGGTTGGGCAGTTGCTTGTAGTCCAATGCTTCGAACGACGATTACGATTGAGCGTTTGGAAAAGCGGAGGTATGTCTCCTTGCTTACTCTCTACCAAAGAGTATCTCATGTTTAATGAACCGCCGTATATGGAGACAAGGAACAAAGATGTGGGACATCTTTGTTCCGCAGGCTCGGAGCTTCGCTCGCGTACGTACGGTGGTGTGAGAGGCGCACTCCGTTCCTTTAATTAGGGGCGGAGCCGTCTACTCGATTGTGTGTTCGTTTTTCATTTGTCCTTGAAATCTCTGTAATCTGGTCGTTCAGGAACTGACCAAAAAAACTTGTAACCAGTTGTCAGTACTTCGACTTCAAAATCTCTTTCCCATTGATATATGTGTTCCGGCATGGAGCCAACTAGCCCCATAATCAGGCATATAATGGATGCGAATGTTATCAAGCTAATTCGCAAGGCCTTTGGAACTTCGATTTCCCATACGAAGCGATTTATCAAGTAAATAATAGAAAACCAAGTTACAAAATAGAGAAGCAGGTTGATTAGAAGTTCTTTGATGAAAATCATTAAAGACATTGATGTATGCCAGCCTTCACTAATCCAAATTAGAGGAAATCCTCCCATCATCGAATCACGAGCATCAACAGGGTCTACATACCACCATTTGTTTACTGCCACAAATGAAATTACGACTAGCGGTAATACAAGTATTCTAGTTAATCGGCCCAATTCAACAGCTTTGGTTCATGACACACAACGTATGGCGGTATGAAAAGTTGCCGATTGTGGGCGATTTCCTGTCAAGTTACACGAAAGTTGAAGCGGGCTACAACCCTCGAATAACCTACTATCCCGGCAATTTTTTATACCGCGTGTTAGGGCCATGTGCATTTTTATCTTTTTATAAATTTTCAATATAGCAAATAAAATAAGGTCGTTCTCTATAAATCAAGTTCTTTTCATAATCATCTGGCCAGTTTGAAAAGGGCACCTTATGTGAACGAATCTCTCCATTTTTTAATACGTAACTATGATTTACAATCTCAATTATATCATCAGTTGAATAATTGTCTGGCATTTGAAAAAATTCTGTCAGAAATCGAGTTCCAAATCCGAAGTAATTTCCATCTTTCATTTTTGCTGCAAATCCAGTCCAACCCATCGTTGTCTCTCCACGAATCTGTCTTAAAATTGAAATCGGGAAGGCATATTTACTTTTTTCAACCTTATCAATATCGTAATCATTTATCCTGTTGCCACTTGTTACAAAATGCTCTACAATCTTAAAGTAACTTGCAGCTGATTTACCAAAAATCCCTTTTCCTTTTTGTTCTTCTTTGAATCGTCTCAAGGCCAAATTAACTGTAGATTTTGGATTTCTAAAAATCACACATGGCAAATATGTCCCATCAGTCAAATTAGCAGATGCTCTGTATCCCAATCCATATATATTGTCTTCGATTGGTTCAATATTATCTTTAAGAAACTTAATTATCTTTTCGTTATGTTCATTTTTCATGGTTGCAGTGTTGTCGTTGCATTGGCCCTAACAACCGTATATGCGTATTGCACAATCCGTGCTAATATGCGTATTGCACAAATACCTCTCGCAGTTGAAGACCAATCTAGCAAAATTTTAATTGTTTTAATATGATTGACTGCAATATGTGTATAAAGCTCAGTTGTCCTTAAGCTATTGTACCCTAAAAGCGATTGAATAGTACCAAGGTCATTACCTTGCTCCAATAGATACCTAGCAAGGCCGTGGCATAAAGTATGAGGCATTACTTTTTCTCAATACCAGCTTTGTCAGCTCAGACCATGGTTTTTCCTAAGCTCATGGTAGAATGTAGGTGTGCTTGATTCAGCACTTTTCATTCACCCCCAACCCGCACCACAACCTTCCCCTCATGCCTGCCTTCCCCGAAATATTGGATCAAGCGCGGGGCATCCTTAAATTTATGCGGACCGTCAATCGTATATAAAACCTTCCCCGTCTTGTACATCTCCATAAGTCCGTCCAAGTGCTGGTTTGGTTTCAAGGCGAGGATCTTGAGTCGCTTTTTGGTGAACAACTTCGATACCTGGCCCCAAAAGAGTAGGGCGATTAGTTTGGCTGGGGTGCCGCCCACGGTTACGTAGGTGCCTTGGGGTTTTAGGGCGCGCAGATAGGTGAGGGCTGGCTTGTTGGACTTGCAGTCCAGGATGATGTCGTATTGCTCGCCCAATCGGGTGAAGTTACTGGTGCGGTAGTCGGTTACATGGTGGCAGCCCATTTCTTGCATCGTGGGGTGTTTCTCTTTGGAATCCACGCCGGTGATTTCGCAGTTGAGCTGCTTGGCCAGTTGGATCGCTACGCTGCCTACGCCGCCGCCTGCTCCATTGATGAGAATTTTCTGACCTTCCTGCAAAGTAACCGTGCGCGTGAGCGACTGATAGGCGAGGGCAGAGGCGTGGGGAATGGATGCCGCTTGCTCAAAACTTATTTCTTTGGGCTTGTGGAGGAGGGATTTTTCGGGCAGACAAATATATTCGGCAAAGGTCCCAAAGTTTGAGTCGGAGGTGTCGCCAAATACTTCGTCGCCTACCTTGAATGATCGAATATCCGCTCCCACTTCTTCGATGATCCCCGACATCTCCATGCCCGGAATGGGGTTCTTGGGTCTCTTTAGTCCGAAAATTAGTCGGTAGAGGTAGGGCTTGCCGGTGACCAGACTCCAGTCGTAATCGTTGACAGTCGTGGCTTTGATGCGTACCAGGACTTCATTGGGGCTTGGAACCGGTTTCGGGGCTTCGCCTATACGTAGTACTTCTTCTGGATGTCCGTATTTTTCTGTCAGTAAAGCCTTCATCGAAAGGTGTTTTTTCGTTTAGGTTGGTAGGACGATCTAGGCCGACGTTTAAGTACAAAAGCGGGCAAATTTTTCGAAGAAATACGTGGGAAGCGCAGAACCTTATGCTAAATCCCTACTCTTCCGCTACCTTCTCCTTACTCTGTTTCTTGCTGCTTTTCTCCTCGTGGTATTCTTTCGAAGCCGCCACAAATCCTACGAATAGTGGATGTGGATTGGCAACCGTGCTCTTGTATTCGGGGTGAAACTGACAGGCCACGAACCAGCGGTGACTCGGAATCTCGACGATTTCCACCAATCCGCTGTCTGGATTGATTCCCGACGGACGCATGCCTGCTTCTTTGTACTCGGTGAGGAATTCGTTGTTGAACTCAAAACGGTGTCTGTGACGCTCGTCTATACTCTCCGTGCCATAAGCTTCGTAGGCCTTGCTTCCTTGGCTTACTTCGCATGGGAATGATCCCAATCGCATGGTGCCGCCCATGTTGGTGATCGATTTTTGCTCGGCCATCAAACTTATTACAGGGAATGGCGTGTATTCCTTGAACTCAGTCGAATTGGCGGTGCTATGGCCCAATACGTTTCGTCCGTACTCAATTACGGCGCACTGCATACCCAAACAAATCCCCAAAAACGGAATGTTGTTCTCACGTGCAAAGCGAATCGCCTCGATCTTACCATCTATTCCACGCGATCCAAATCCAGGGGCCACGAGTATTCCGTCCAATCCGGTGAGGCGCTCTTTGAGATTGTCCTTGTTCAAGTCTTCTGAATGAATCCAGTCCAGCTCAACACGCGTCTCATTCTCCGCTCCGGCATGGTTAAATGCTTCGGCAATACTTTTGTACGAGTCTTTGAGCTCTACATACTTACCTACCAAGCCAATATTAACGGTCGTCTTTGGATTTTTGTAGCGCTCGAGGAAGCTTTTCCATTTGTCGAGGTCTCTTGGCTGACTGGCATCTACACCAAGCTTTTCCAGTACGACTTCATCAAATTTCTCTTCCATCATCAACATAGGAACGTCATAGATGGTTTCGGCATCGATCGACTCGATGACCGCATTTTGCGCCACATTGCAGAAACGTGCAATTTTTGTGCGCACAGAAACAGGCAATTCATGCTCGGTACGACACACCAATATATGTGGCTGAACACCAAACTCAAGCAATTGCTTCACCGAGTGCTGGGTAGGCTTGGTTTTCAATTCGCCTGCCGCGCTCAAGTAAGGCACCAATGTCAAGTGAACAACCAAGGTGTCTTTTGGCTTCTCCCACAGCATTTGTCGAACGGCCTCGATATAGGGCAATGATTCAATGTCACCTACCGTTCCGCCAATCTCGGTAATCACAAAATCGTAGTCGTTCTTCGATCCCAAAATTTGGACACAGCGCTTGATTTCGTCGGTGATATGTGGAATGATTTGAACGGTCTTGCCCAAATAATCGCCGCGACGCTCCTTTTGGATAACGCTTTGGTAAATTTTTCCAGTCGTTACATTGTTGGCCTGAGACGTCGGTCGGTTCAAGAATCGCTCGTAATGCCCCAAGTCCAAATCGGTCTCCGCGCCATCGTCGGTCACAAAACATTCCCCGTGCTCATACGGATTCAGCGTACCTGGATCTACGTTAATATAGGGGTCCAGTTTCTGGATAGTTACCCGAAAACCACGTGATTGAAGAAGTTTGGCAAGTGAGGCAGAGATAATTCCCTTACCTAAAGATGATGTCACTCCACCGGTGACAAAAATATACTTAGCTGAGTCTGGCATGTCCGCAATTCTGAAATTGTAATTACGGGATACAAAGTTACTATTTCCCAGTGGCTCAACTAGGAATGTGAATAATTATTCTATTCTTTTTCTTAAGCTCTTGAATTGCAGGGCTTCAAGCGAGGAATTCGGGTGCACTGGACCATTTGCCTTGTGCTAAAAAACCTTTTATAAATTCTTGGTGAGGGACTGCACGATTTTGAAGCGCGATAAAAACTCCTTGGCGACGATTCGAAGCATGGTATATCCCGGAATCGCGAAGATCATGCCCGGAATGCCTGCGAGGGTGGCGGCGACCGAAATGACGATAAAAATTTCCAGTGGATGAGCCTGCACACTGTTTCCCAAAACAATAGGTTGTGTGAGGAAGTTGTCGATGAGTTGAACCGCTAAAAATACGCCTGCAACTTTGGAAATCAAGGGCAATAGAGCCGTCTGAATATTCATGTCCAAATTCGTAGAAACCGCAATGAGCATCCCAATAAATGCCCCGATAATCGGACCTACGTACGGGATGAGGTTGAGAATTCCAGCCAAGAAACCAATAATAATGGCGTTTTTCACCCCCAACATCCACAGTCCCAAACTCACGAGGATTGTGACAATGGTGATTTGGACAATGACGCCCACGAAGTATTTTGTCAGGTGACGTTTCGATGAAGTGAGGATGTTTTTCATTTCTTCCAAATACTCATCGGGCGTGACGGTAAAGATGATTTTGCTGAGGATTCGTCCGTCTTTCAGGAAGAAAAAAGACATGAAGAGAATGGAGAATGCAGCGATGAACATGTTGCCGAGCAGACCGAAAATATTGTTGAATACGGAGGAGAGCTGACTCACATCCACGAAATTTTTCACCTTGTCAATGAGAAAATCACGGTTGCTTTGTTCGGTACCACTGAGGTTGAATTGGTTCACCCAATTTTCAACTTCGACGAGTTTTCCCTCCATCTTTCCCCAGGTTTTATCGACGTCAACCTTGCTTAAAATCGCGGCTTCTTCTGCCACAAGAGGTGCAAATAAGCTGAGAAAAGCCACTGCGCAGAGGCCAAAAATCAAAAGCGTAAGCGTCGCAGCCAACCAAGCCGGAGGATTCCACTGGCCTACCTGTATATTTCGAATAAACTTGACAATAGGCGAGCCCACAATCGAAATCACAGCCGCCACGAGCAGATAAATGATTATCGTGCGAAAAAACCACATGGCGAGCAGCACAGCCACCAAACCAACTAGGCTCAAAATTATGCGAAGGTTCTTATTCAATGATGTGTTTTTTTGGGTAATCGAATTCCACCAATTGGCCCGTTCCATTAGCTACTTCACGCCAGTCATCCACGTCAAAACGAATCTCGGCCCGCGCACAAGTAGGCATATCCATCGACTCATTCGTATAATATTCAACCAAATTACTCAGTCCCGGATTGTGACCAAATACCATCACGCTATCTAGTTCATTGTCAATACGATTCACGGTTTTCACGAGGTCTTTCAAGGGCGCGAGATACAAGTCACCTTGCTCATCCAGTTCGCTTTTTTCAATGTTTAGCGATTCCGCAAATGCGTAGGCAGTTGTTTTCGCACGCAAGGCCGTACTCGTAAGAATCAAGTCGATCTTGGGAGAAGAAGAGGCAAAATGCGCACTCATGTATTCAGAGTCCCGAATTCCCCGCTTGTTCAACGGTCGGTCGTAGTCGCGTAAATCTGAAGAGTTCCAGTCAGACTTAGCATGTCGGTGTATATGCAGTATTTTCAAAATGTCCCGCTTGAAGGCAGCAATATACGCATTTCGGGATGCTTTTGAGATATCCAATTATCGTGCAATATTGTGTTGCAGGAGGCATATTTATACGTGGTAAGAGAAAGTTTTTTGAAGGTTTATGGCGCATGCGCGCAAATGTTTCTACTCCTGTTTAGGCGAGTCTAAAAATAGTTTTAACTGAATGTTCTTTCTTGTATATTTGTGGGCGAAATTATTCCCATGGCAAGTCACGTAGAAGAGAATTATCTCAAATGTATTTATAGTCTAGGCCTGAAATCTCCCGACGGGGTTTCGACCAATGCCATTGCCCAGAAAATTGAGGCAACGGCGCCTTCTGTTACCGACATGCTTAAAAAGCTAGGTGCCAAAGGCTGGGTGGATTACAAGAAGTACCAAGGGGCTAGTCTGACTGAAACCGGACTTAAAATCGCCATTGAAGTGATTCGAAAGCACCGTTTGTGGGAAGTGTTTTTAGTGGAAAAGCTAGATTTTAAGTGGGACGAAGTCCATGAATTGGCCGAGCAGTTGGAGCACATTCACTCCAAAGAACTCACCAATCGCTTGGATGCCTTTCTCGAGCACCCGCGCCTGGATCCACATGGCGACCCAATACCCGATGCTGAGGGCAAGATCCATGTCGATCAAAGCAGCGTTGTTCTTTCTCGTGCCGAATTGAAGCGTACTTATATTGTAGTGGGCGTGAAAGATTCATCGGCCGAATTCCTGCGCTACCTCGATGCGACCAAACTGATTCTTGGAGCGCAACTAGAAGTTATTGAAGAGTATCCATTTGATCATTCACTCTTACTGAAATTTGCCGAAGGCCAAATACACGTGTCCTCGCAAGTCGCGAAAAACCTAATTGTTAAACCTGCTTGATATGGATTCCATAATTGAATTTTTCAAAGGCATTGATCCTGTTTGGGGCGCACTCATCGCAACAACTTTTACCTGGTTGCTGACTGCTTTAGGGGCCTCTTTGGTATTCTTTTTCAAGAATATGAGTCGGAAATGGCTCGATGGAATGCTTGGTTTTACGGGTGGTGTCATGGTGGCCGCCAGTTTTTGGTCCTTGCTCGCTCCAGCTATTGAGATGAGTTCAGGCACCGGTTTTGTCAAAGCCATGCCTGCAGCCATTGGTTTTGGAGTAGGGGCCTTGTTCCTCTATTTTCTTGATAATTTCACCCCTCACTTGCACATCAATTTCACGAAAGATGAAGCTGAGGGTCCGCAAACCCAATGGCACAAAACCACGCTCTTGGTCATGGCGATTACCCTTCACAATATTCCCGAAGGCCTGGCAGTAGGTGTACTCTTCGGTGGTGTGGCTGCCGGTATTCCTGAGGCATCGATTGGTGGAGCCGTGGCGCTGGCTATCGGAATTGGTATTCAAAATTTTCCCGAAGGTATTGCGGTGGCCATGCCTTTACGCCGACATGGAGTTTCGCGCTTCAAGAGCTTTTGGTACGGACAGCTTTCGGCCATTGTTGAGCCAATAGCGGGTGTGCTTGGCGCCTTGCTTGTAATTCAAATGACGCCGCTTTTGCCTTATGCTTTGGCTTTTGCAGCAGGAGCGATGATCTATGTAGTAGTGGAGGAAGTAATCCCCGAAACACAGCGAGATCGCTTTACAGATATCGCTACACTTGGCTTCATTGGCGGCTTCATCGTCATGATGTTACTCGATGTGGGTTTAACCCTCGAATAGACGAGTTTACCTGGAGTTCTCAATAAAAAAAAACAAGCCGCGAGATATTCACGGCTTGTTGTCTTTGGTGTTTGTAGCACTGTGCTTCATGATTATCCGTGACATGTCAACATAAACTAACTCGGTGAAAAGTAGGCTCATCCTATCAATTTACTTTTCTGCGAATACCTTAGTTCAGGAATAGGTTTAGCGCTTCATGCGAAAAGAAGCTAGCTATTGGTGTAAATGCTTGACGAGAAACGATCATCTTTCAGGATGTAATCCCATACCTACGGCATGGCAAGAAAAAACCATGTGAACAACCGAATTTCTCAAGACTCGCTCTCGCACTCACTCTGGCCTTCAAGTAATATATACCACTGACCCTACTAAAAAGAGGATTTCAGTTCCATCAAGGGATCCTCCCACTTATCTCTTCCTCAAACACTTCCTCTTATCTCTTGAATTTAAAGAGGAAGAGCAAGAGAAAAGAGTAAGAGATAAGTAAAAAGAATGCCCCGTTTGAATTTCTCAAAACTCGCTCTCGCACTCGCGCTGACCTTCAAGTCATATTTACCACTGACCATACCAAAAAGAGGATAAAAGTTCCATCAAGGGATCCCTCGACTTATCTCTTCCTCTAAACACTTCCTCTTATCTCTTGAATTCAAAGAGGAAGAGCAAGAGAAAAGAGTAAGAGATAAGTAAAAAGAATGTGCCCCGTTTGAATTTCTCAAGACTCGCTCTCGCACTCGCACTGGCCTTCAAGTCATATATACCACTGACCATACCAAAAAGAGGATTTCAGTTCCATCAAGGGATCCCTCGACTTATCTCTTCCTCTAAACACTTCCTCTTATCTCTTGAATTTAAAGAGGAAGAGCAAGAGAAAAGAGTAAGAGATAAGTAAAAAGAATGCCCCGTTT
>JADFAK010000060.1 GCA_015665315.1 Flavobacteriales bacterium
GGTTATCTCGCCGGTTGAGTTATCGAAATCGAGGATCAATGCTCCATGCGCCAGCATCCTTCCATCGGGTGAATTGGCAATTGCTGTGGTGTAGAAAATGCTAGGGTTCGACACATCAGAGAAAATGGCATCGCCCACACCTTCACTCGTTACCAAGAATGACACATAGGCTTCGGCGATATGATCATAAGAGATAAGCCAGAAATCGTTGAGGTTGCAATGTCTCACGGCCGTGAATGCCTCGTTCAGCGTAACATGAATGGGAATGTTTTTTTCTTCCGTTACTGCCCCTAGCCCGCCGTTTAGTGTTCGATCTAGGATGGAATATCTTAAGCCGTTGGCAAATGAATTTTCATTCGCATCGCTGGTAAAGCAGTAGTATAGATGCTCGCTTTCGGGTACTTGGACAAACATAGTTCCGTAGTGGCTTGAAATGTGTCCTAGAAGTCCTGTTCCGTTGGATAAAGGATCGTAATTGGCATCCAAAATCTCTTCACCAGTCGATACCCAGAGCAAATTTCCCGCGGCATCACAAATGGTCGAGTTGCAATGCGCAATGTCCGTACCGAGAGGGTTGGATTCGATTTGTGTGGCTGGCGAATCGTTGAAATTCAATCCGAACATACTACCCGCTTGATTGAAAAAATGCCAGTAGTTCACCTCATTTCCGTTGTTGCAACTTCCCACTTGTAGAAATAGTGTTTCTGAGGTTGATATACAGCCTTCGGCAAATGCAAGGAGCTGGATGCTTTGTCCGCCCGGTTCATCGAACGTATAGTAGAGGTCCACCCCTGAACTCACCAAGGTTCCGTTGATATACCATTCATAGGAGTCGGCATTGGTCGACAGATTGGTGAAGGTGATGGTTTCCCCCGTGGCAATTGTCGTTTGCGGCGAATTGAAGAGGGCATTGGCCGGACAGAGCACGGTCACGACAAATTCCATCATTTGGGCGCAGCCTTCCTCGTTGTTAGTGAGCTGCAAAGTGACTGTGTGTTCTCCTGTTTCGATGAAAAGTTGATCGTAGGAATTGGAAGTTGAAGCTAGGACTCCGTCCAAATACCACTCGGTGTTATCTTGGCCAGTAGAAGTGCTGGTGAACGTGACGGATTCGTTGACAAATACCTCTGAGGCGGAGCTAATAGCGGCGACCGTAATGACATTTGCGCAAGGCGCGTAGCATCCAAAACTATCCAAAAGCGAAGACCTGAAGGAAAGAATGGCTGCAGACATGCGATCTGATTGTCCGTGCGTGAAATGTTGGAAGCAGACCAGTCCGCTGTAGTCCATAAAATTGGTTTGATCGTCGAGCTGATCCCCGAAACCACCTGCACCGATTGGTCTGAACGGGTTGTTGATGCTTAAATCGTCGTCATCCGTCGTGCACGAATTGGTATTGTCGTTGCAGATCGTATTGAACAAATGAGCGTCTGGAGGTGTGTCGCAAACTTGGTCACCTGAAGTCAGACAATCGTCGTTAGGGCAGCCGTTTTCGAAGGTGTGGTAGAGTCCGAGGTAATGTCCGCACTCGTGAATATGCACACTTGAACCTGTCGGATCGGCGCCAAATAGGGCAGCTTCGCATACGATTCCGTCTTCTTGTGAGCCATGGCTATCGGGGAAAGTAGCATAGCCCACAGTTCCCGCGTTGTTCAATTCGCGGGTGATTTCTTCCACGACCCATATATTCAGATAGTGGTTGGAGTCCCATTGAATTAGGGATTTGAGTCCGAGGTCTTCGGAAGGTACCAGCAGGTCGGTAAACTCTGCTGAAACGACTCGGTTAATGCCGTTTGTAAGGTTGTCGTCAGGGTCGCGTTGGGCCAGACAAAACTGAATTCCGGTGTAGTAGCCCAAGTCAGAGGCAAAATCTCCCGTGTTTGAGAAGGCTTGGTTGAGGTGTTCGATGGCCGCAAATACTTGATCATCGCTTATATTTTCTGGTCCGTTGTTATGAACGATGTGAACAACAACGGGAATGGTAAAATCTTCATCGGCAGCGCGAAGTGCATTTCCTGAAGTGAGTCGGTCAAAAATAACCTGGTTGACATGTGATTCAGAAACATGGGCGTGTGGATCAAGGTCTCGAAAGAAGTCAAATCCACAGTAATTTTGAGATAATACTGAAAAAGGTACTATCCACAAGCATAAGAAGGCAAGTGGTCTCATGGGGCGATAGGGTTGCATTGTGTTAAGAGGTTAAATTACACAATACGGCGATAGCAACTATCACTTTGAAAACCGAAATACAGGTAAAAATATGAGTTCTGAGAGCGCTTAGAATTTGGCGCAAGGAATAATCCGTCGCTTTGCGAGTCGGCGATTTTGTTTATTGGCCCACTCGTAGCTGATCGAAATTTCGTGAGAACCTGCCGAAGCGCCAATGGAGAGCTGACTCACAGTGAAGTCGTAGCTGTAGCCAACTTTGTATGGGCCTTGGTTCCAGCCGATGATCATCGCAAAGGAATCGTGGTTGGCGTACCCATATCCATTGGATTTCAAAGCGGGCAGTCCGCGGTACCAAAGACCCACCGTCAACGGATCAAATTCGTAGTAGGCACCGAAGTCAAGTTGATCATATAAACCTTGCGACTTGTAGTTGAATGCCACAACAGCGGTCTTTTTCTTCTTCGAATAGCCTTTTCGGATCTTGAACTTGTAGCCACCATGGGCCGAGATCTTCATAGGTAAAGTAGCGAGCAGTCGGCCGTAAAGGGATTCAGTCGGTTGATTCAAATGATGCACTGAAACGCCGAGCCAGTAATTTGTGCTATTGAGGAGCGTTCCCGCGCCAAAATCAAAGAAATTCACTGAGCGACCGATTCCTTCTTCGAGTGTCGTTTCGGCTCCACGTACCAGTTGATCCGGGAATACAAGTCGCGAAAAGTTGATGCTACGATTGGTATAGGTGAACTGAAGTGCAGGTCGAATAAATGTATTGCGGGTGACACGGATTTCGTAGGCGTATTGCAATGAAATCGACGTGCTGGCCAAGGATCCTGAGCCTGCGCGATCGTGGCTGGCCAATAGACCAAATCCACTGTTGATGCGCGGAGAAAAATGGTCGAACGCGGCGTTGTAGGTCACAAATCCGTTAGGAATTGAAGGCCATTGATTTCTGTAGTTGGCCGACATGCGACTTTGGATCGAAGTTCCAGCGAAGGCGGGATTCAAGTAGGTCGACGCGGCATAGAACTGCGTAAACTGGGCGTCCTGAGCCTGGCCGATTACCGAAGTAAGGGCAAAAAGAATGAGATATGTGAGTTGTCTCATCATTCTTTCATCAGGATATATGGAGCGACTTGAAATTCAAATTCATCGTTTTGAGGGTACTCGAAGTCGACCTCATCTCGTTGCGATTTGTAGCCATCGGCTTCGATGAAAATTTTGTAGTTGGTAAGCGGACTAAGCACTAAGATGTACTTGCCTGTATTTTCGTTGCTAGAATAAATTCCTTGTACTTCTCTAGAATCTTCGTCGAGGACGGTAATTTGTGCTTTCACCGCATTGCCTGATGCTTCCATGATTTGGCCCTTGACGACCAATAACTTGGCTTGTCGGTAAATGAAGTCCACGCGATAAATATCAAGCTGACCGAATCCTTGCTCTCTTTCAGATGAAAAGTAGCCTCTTTTTCCGCCGGCGTCAAGCGTTAAGTAGATATCATCTTCGACGGTGTTGATGGGGTATCCAAGATTTTCGGGTTGCGACCACATTTCGCTATCTAGTTTTGTAGACTTGAAAATATCGTAGCCGCCCATGGTGTTATGGCCATTGGAGGAGAAGTAAAGATTCTTTCCTTCCATATCGATAAATGGTGCGTCTTCGTCGAACTCGCTGTTGATCATTGGACCTAGATTCTTGGGCAAACTCCATTCGCCATTGGGTAGTCGTTTTACGCGATATATATCCTTGCCTCCGAAGCCTCCTGGGCGGTTGGAAGAAAAGAATAATACACTTGCATCACGGCTAATTGTGGCGCTGGCTTCTTGGTAATTACTGTTTATACGAGAGTTCAACAGCTTAGGTTTGCTCCAAGCGCCTTTCTTTAGTTCGGAGATATACAAATCACCACCAGACAGATTCTTATTTGTTCTGTACGTGATCATCGTGTTGCCGTCGGCCGAGATGGCGACCGTAGCGTCGTGGGTTTCGGAATTGATGGGCTGACCGATATTCTTGGCTTCTTCCCATTGTCCGTTGCTCCAAGTGCTATAATAAATGTCCTCAAAATATTCACCGTTCGGGTCTTGAAGTTGGGCCGTAGTATTGGCTCTTCTAGAGGTGAAATAAAGCGTTTCGTTATCGGCCGTAATCAAGGGAACGTACTCCTTGTCCTTGGTGTTGATTGTCGGACCGAGATTTTCGATTTTAACGTCTACAGGCTCGGCGACCATCCGCATGGCCCGAAGTGAAGTCTGCAAATAGCGATCAACCTCAGCGTCGGACATACGTTTATTTTCCTGGTGTTGGTAGGCTGTGAAATGATCGATGGCTGTTAAGAAACGATAGGAGCGATGTTCGTATAAGCCCAGATAAAACTGACTCTCTAGTTGGCCCCCGCGAAAAGCTCTATTGAGCGCACGAGAAGCTAGATCGGTATTTTGGCCCAATTCGATGAGCGTTGCGCCGTAGAGAAATGAGAGCAAAACGTTGGAGCTATCCTTAGGGTAAAGAGGAGCCAGAAGGTCATTTGCGAATGCATAATCACCTTGATGAAAAGCAAAGTCACCATCTTTCAAGTCACGCTTGTCTTCACGCGACAGACCTTGCTGTGAGTACGAATACAGCGAAACAAGGCATATTATGGTTGCAAATACTTTCTTCATTTTACTTTATCAATAGGGTGACGTCTCCCGCCTTTTTTACTTCTTCGCCTCCAATAAACCGCGCAGTTACTTTCCAGGCATATACATCTTCTTTGCAGAGCTGTCCGCGGTAATAACCATCCCAACCAATCAATACATCATCACTTTCAAACAGGAGCTCGCCCCATCGGTTGAATATTTGTAATTGGTAAGCCTCGACCCCATAATGGACGGGGAAGAACACGTCATTGTTAAATGCCCAGGCGTCATAAACTCCTCCTGATGACTCGCCAGTGTTGGGCGTAAATGCATTTGGGAAATTGATTTCACCGAGGGCTTTTGCGTGTACGGCATTGACTACTAGGAAGGTGTCTGGACAGTTGAATTCGTTGTATGCGATCAGACTGATATCATAGATTCCCTCTTCCGTGTAATAGTGAACTGGGTTGGTTTCCGTAGACGTCGTGCCGTCGTGAAAATCCCATTCATAGGAAGTGGCGTCTTGAGATAAATTGATGCAGTATACTGGCTGACTTGGAATAAATACCTCATTTGGCGTAACAGTGAAAGCGGCCAGAGCCACAGGATGAACCGTAACGGCAGCTTGAATCGTATGGGTGTCTTCTAAGCCTGCGGCAAATCCCAAAACGGTAAGCGTCACGTCATAGGTCCCTGCTTGATAGTAAGTATACACAGGGTTTTCGACGGAAGATGATCCACCATCACCAAAGTCCCAATTGTAGCTTGCGGCAAACTGTGAATTGCTTTGGAAGTGCACGGTAAGCGGGGCACATCCCGTTTCATTCAAATCGAAATCGGCAATAGGCTCGGGAGCTAAAATTTCAATGGTTCGCTCGGCAAAGGCTGAGCAGGAGCCGTTTGTAATGAACAACTCAATCGTGTACACACCCCATGTATCGTAGGTGTAAGAACCGGGGTCCGATACGTCAAGTTCATTTCCATCATCCATGTCCCAGTTGTACACCACTTCTCCAGCAATACTCAAGTTGTCGATGCCAATAGTTGCGTCGGGGTATTGCTGTGATTCAGGAGTTGCAGTGAAATTGGCAAAAGGGGTTGCGAAGACCGTAACGTCGTAATAAATCGTATCGAAGCAACCGTAAAAAGATTGGGCCACGAGGGATACTTGGTAGGTCGTATCGGTAATGCCGTCGTTGTAAAAAGTATGCTCTGGATTGGCTACCGTATGCGTGTTTCCATCACCGAAATCCCATTGGTAGCTCATGGCTCCAGATGAGAGATTGTTGAATGCCACATCGTGCGGCGAACAGCCATTGTTCGGAGGTTGGAATTGTGCTTCTAGCTCAGGCAGCACGTCAATAGAAAGCTGATCGCTACTCGAGCACCCCGAATTGGTATACGCATTGAGCGTAACGTTATAGGTAATTGGGGCGTCGGTGAAGTTGTAGTAAGTCTGCGAATGAAACTGCGCAGTTGTATCACCTACTTCGCCTGTACCATACACCCACTGATATGAATCGGCGCCAATGGACTGGTTTTCGAAAACGACCACAAGTGGATAACAACCCAAAGTTGTGTCGATCGCAACATTGGCGATAGGTGTTGGGAACACATCGATGCTTATGTTGGTGGTATCTGTGCAACCGTAAATTGACGAAGCAATTAATTCGGCGTAGAATGTAGTGTCTTGTCCTGAATTGTTGACGTAAACGTGCGATGGATTGGTCTGGAAAGACGACTGTCCGTCGCCAAAGATCCATTCGAAACCTGCATTTCCACCAATGCTCTGGTTGTTGAAGAATAATTCCAGGGGCGAACAACCCAGTGAGTCGGTTGCAAAAGCTGCTACGACTTGCGGGTGAACGGTGAAAGTTGCAAAGGCGGTGTCGGTACACCCAAATTCGGTGCTGGCCACGAAGATTATTTGGTAGTCATCATCGCTGATGCCCATGTTTTCGAAGATGTGGGTGTGTTGGAAGGCAGCCGTATCGGAAACATTTCCATCACCGTAATCCCATAAATACGAGGTCGCAAATTGCGAATTGTTTGTAAAGACAACCGGTGCTGGATGGCAAGCGGCGTCATCACTCATGCTCATTTCGGCAATCGGTGAAGGGTGAACCACGATGTCGATGCAGTCTTGGTCAGAACATCCATATAGTGAAGTTGCGATCATGCATACGGTGTAGGTCGTGTCGGTCGCGCCTAGATTGGGGTATAGCGTTGATGGATTGGCGTTTACACTTTGCAGACCATTTCCAAGATCCCAATCAAACGAATTGGCGTTGAGTGAGCCATTTCCGAACTCGACAGCGTAGGGCGCACAACCATCACCTGGATCATCAATTTCCGCGACGACTTCAGGGAATACTTGGATTGGGATAATGAAGGAATCTTCGCATCCATCGTCAGAAATAGCTATGAGTTCAACATCGTAAACGACTACGTCATTGTTGAGATTCTGGAAAGTATGGGTGTGAAAAGTCGTAGCGACTGAACTGGTATCGCCGTCGCCGTATATCCATAAATAGGAGTCGGCCTGAATACTTAGATTTTCAAATTCTATGGTAACTGGTGAGCAGCCCGAATTATTGTCGGCTGTCATTTGAGCCAGTGGCTGCGGATTCACTAGTACTTGGCTGTAAGTTGTATCGACACATCCAAAAGGCGAGATACCCACGAAAGTCACGTCGAAGATGATAGGATCTACCGTCTCGTTGACATACATGTGTGTTGGGTTGGGGAATGTGGACGTTTGGTTGTCTCCAAAATCCCATAAGTATGAATTAACCCCTTGGATAAAAGGCATTTGGACCGTGAATGGCGAGCATCCGGAATCGGGCCAAAGCGTAAAGTCGTAGTTGGCTTCAGGATACACTGTCACACCTGTTTGGACGGTGTCATTGCAACCGTTTGGTGCGAAGGCAATTAACTGAACGGTGTATACTTCTAGGAAACCAGTTGTATTGACGAAGGTATGGGCAGGATGCTCAACGGTTGTCGTAGGTGATCCGTCGCCGAAATCCCATAGGTAACTCGAAGCACCAGTAGATGTATTTTCAAAAACGGCATCAAATGGCGAACAAGATGGCGGGATGCTATTGACGATGAAGGATGCTTGGGCTCCAGGCATTACGGTAACGTTCAAAGAATCCATAGCCGAACAGCCAAAGACCGTATTGGCCGTCATGGTGATTGTATAGGTCGTATCCGTTGTTCCAAAATTCAGGAATGTGTTCGAAGGTTCTGCGGCTGCCGAGGCATTTCCGTCTCCAAAAGTCCACACGTAGCTATCGGCTCCTATTGTATTGTTTGAGAAATTGACAAACAAGGGGGAGCAGCCATTGTCGTCATCCAGACCAATAATTGGTGTGGGAGCGGGTTCGACGGCGATGGGAAAAATAGCGGAAGATGAACAGCTTGCGGTTGTAACAGTCAGAGTTACATCGAAGCTGCCTGTTGAGCCATAAATGTGGGTTGGGTTCTGGTCTACGGAAGAGCCAAAGTCTCCAAAATCCCAGATCCAGCTGGTAATAGGGTCACCGGCATCGGATGTCGAAATATCCGTAAAAACCGCCTGTTCTCCCTCGCACACATTGTTGGCTAAAAAATCGGGTGTCGGCGCTTCGTAAATGCTGATCACTTCTTGGTGTGTGTCCAAACAACCGTTGATACTTTCCACCGTGAGTGTGACTACATAATTTCCTGTGCCGTTGTATTCAATTGGGGGAGGATCGAAGCCAGTGTACGAGAAAGGGGGGACGTCAAAAGTCCATTCCCAGGACGTAGCGCCGGTCGATGCATCGGTAAATTGTACGGTAAGTGAATCACAGCCCGTGAGATTGTCGGCGGTAAAAAACGCGACCGGACTGGGTAGCACGGTTACAGGTACGCACGCGGTATCGGCGCATCCGCTTGAACTTGAGGCGATGCTAACGGCTGTACACACGTTGTATGTTCCTGGGTTGTTGTATACATAAGTGATATTACCGCCGCCTGTTGGAAGCCAACCAATGCCGTCACCAAAATTCCACTGGTATGCATTTGCGCTTGCGCTAGATTGTTGAAAGAATGTAATAGGCTCTCCTACGCAGATAGTATCACTGGTCGCAGCTAATCCTGCTGTGGGAGGAGGCACAATTTCGATGGTGATGTAGGCGGTGTCAATACCACAGAAGTTACTGTCAAGCAACATGACCTCGTAGGTTCCAATCCCCGGATAGGCAATGGTGTTGGGGAAGGTGGGCGGCCATGGAGTCCAATCGATAATGCTGTCGGTGCCTTCGCCCCAATAGTCTCCAAAGTTCCAGTACTCGTAGCGCTGGTAGATGTTTCCTTGGAAGAGGCAATTTCGTTGTGTGGTATTTGTGAGTTCTACGACCGTATCTGGATAACACAAAACGGTTGCCGAAGCCGTGATTCCTGCGTCGTCGATGTCCCAAATGCGGATGGGGCTGAACGTTGCTTCACTGGCACCACCTTGGATGACGTTGCAATAATTTTCTGCCGTGAGCGAAACTTCGGTTTCGCAATCGACCGTTCCGGGTTGGTAGACGTGGGAGACTGTTTGTCCCCAATTGGTATAGTCGTAGGTTTCTTGCGGACTACCATCGCCAAAGTCCCAGACGAACGTGCTGGTCTCGGAAACGTTGGTACTTGAATTGATGAACTCCATAAGTTGGGGAGCGCAAGCTTGTGTTAATCCGCCAATGGGAATCTGAATGGAGGCGCTGGAAGATTCTTCCATGACGACAACACCTTCGATTTCACAACCTGAAGAAATCTCGGTGATTGTTACAATAAAAGTGTCGACGGCTGCCGTATACAGGTGATTGATAATAGTCGGGGAAGTCCACGAAGAGCCAGTTTCAAGACCCGAACCATCACCCCAATCAATGGAGTAGTCGTCCCAGTCGTCTGGCGATTGTAGGTTGAATGAAAAGCTGTTTCCTGTGCAATCGTACCAATATGGTGTGTCTGAACTGTTGCCGAAAAAGTCAAAAACTTCAGGGCATTGTGCTGACGCTCCAAGAGGTAGAAGCAAGAGAATTATCATCCAAGGGCGGAAAAAGAATTTTCTGCGTACCATTTCCATACTATCCTATACGCGGAATTCTGGTATAGGATACACTTATTTATAGGGTTTTGACCAAAAAAATAGTCGGCCATCTAATCGGTGGTGAAATTAGATGAACTTAAGAGTCAAATTTATAGATTGGAATTACCTATCGTTGTAGGCCCTTTCTGATTTTCTCAACAATCAAATGTACAGCGGGACAAACAAGCGTGTTTCTCGCGGTGAGCGCGGTGATTTGATGCATGTTTTTTCGATTGGTATGCGGGTACTCACGACAGGCACCTGGACGAGCCGAATACACCGAGCAATAGTTGTCGGCACCCAAAAAAGCACAGGGCGAAGATTGTAGCATCCACAGTCCGTCTCTATCTTTTTTAAGGTAGGTTTCAATGAAATTCGCAGACTTCATTTTGAGGTGGGAGGAGAGTCGGTCGATGTCTCTTTCTCGGAAAATCGGACTGGTCGTTTTACAGCAATTTGCGCAGGTTAGGCAGTCGACTTCTTCAAACGTTTCATCGTGTGCCTCATGAAACAACTGGTCAAGTTTTCCGGGCTTTACCTTTTTCGCTTTCTGCAGCAATTTTTTGGTGCTGGCGTATTGTCCTTTGGACTTGTCCAGTAATTGGTCAAAAGCAGGATTGCCCGTAGAATGCTCCATTAAAATGGGTCCTGGAAAGCGGGGTTATGGATAAAGGCAGTATCCGTTAATGTCTTCAAGAAGGAGATTATATCGGACTTGCTTTGATCTGAAAGTGATAATCCACCATCGGTATACTTCATGAATGGATCAACCGTGGCCGATGGCAAACCACCTGAATTGTAATGGTCGATTACTTCTTCCAGGGTTGCAAATCGACCATCGTGCATGTAAGGAGCAGATAGCTCGATATTTCTAAGAGAGACAGTTTTAAACTTTCCCATTTGAAGCGGATCACCAGTTACACCACCGTATCCCAGGTCAGTAAACACTGAGTCCAAGCCATTGTTGTGCGGCAGGTAGTCGGCAAATTGCATGGCTCCAAAACCGTGGCAATGGAAGCAGTCGGCACCGTAAAGTGGATCGGCTCCTTCGGTGATGAATAGGTCAAGCCCATGTTGTTCTTCAGGCGTAAGGGTCGCTTGCTGAATTCTACTCAAGTCGAATTTTGATTGGTAGCTCACCATGCTCCTCAGGAAGGAAGCGAGGGCTTTGGCGGTGCGTGTTTTTGTGACTTCAGGCGAACCGAATGCAGCGATATACATGTCGGGATAGAAGTCGATTGCTGCGATTTCTTCCAATGCTTCGTCCCAATCCTGGTTCATTTCAATTGGATTGGCCACTGGTTCTACGACTTGATCTTCGAGGGTTTGAGAACGACCATCCCAGAAATAATCATGAGCCCAACCCAAATTGATCAAGGCCATCGCTTGTCTGTTGCCCA
>JADFAK010000025.1 GCA_015665315.1 Flavobacteriales bacterium
CCGCCTTCGTGCTCGTGGTTTTGCCGGTTCCTGCGTACCCCGTGAGAAGTAGCGTGCATCTTGGCATCGAACTATTGAGCATTCGATCGAGAGCCAAAAAGAACTTTCGCTGGCCTTCTGTGGGTTCATGACCGAAGTGTTTTATGAAATATGGCTCGAGTGTATCCAAGTGGGTGCGGTTGAAACGCAAAAAAACAACCTTTTTTGGTAAGGAGCCTTGCAACATTTCCTCCATATTATCATTCTATTTGGAAAGGGACATATGGGGGCATCCATTCAAAAAAAATTGTAGATTTGCCCGTCTCAGAAATGTTGTAAAGTCATTCCTATGAATCCAGTAGTTAAGGAACTATTCAAGTATGTATTGGCGATCTTGTTCATCGTCCTCGGTATTTTATTCGCATCTATGTACCTAGGTGCCTCTGATGTAGAAGCTCAGCCGAAGGGTATGTTAATTGGTTCATTGTTCCTCACAGTGACAGGAATTCTCATCCTACCGATCGTCTCAGAAAAGATTACGGGGCCTATAGCTAAGATACTTACGCTTGTTGGTTTGTTGGCTTCGATCTATTTGGCATTTGCGGTATACACTTCAGTTGACGGTGAAATGGAATACCAGGCTCGCCAAGATCAATACAACAAAGCTTGTATGCAGCGATTGGTTGACATTCGCGATGCTGAGGAGGCCTATTTAGATCATTACGGACATTATACGCGTGATTTTGATGAGTTGAAGCGATTCGTGTTGGAACCAACCATCGCCTTGCCATACCGTTCTGGTGGATTTCACGATTCAATTGGAGGTGTTCAAGAATATGACGCTCTTGGCTTCGTGATCAAGCGTCACCAAGTTGACTCAATTGCCGCGGCACTGGGATATTCTCCAAAAGATTTCGAAGACAAGATTTCGAAAGATCAAACTCCGTATAAGATTCTAGATACAAGTTACGTGTCCTTCCAGGAAGTGGCATTTGCCGACAAAGAGAGACTGCGTAAAAAGCTTCCTTTGGTTTCTCTGGATTCCTTGGCTTATTCACCTGCAGGATACAAGTTTATGATCGACACTAGTTCGATTGATATCGGAGGTGTTAAACAAGCAACCATTTTAGTAAAAGATCCCAAGCCGTACGGAAGAGATCATAAGTACCTCCGTCGTGATACCTTGATGTTCGGATCATTAACTGAGGGACACACGGATGGAAACTGGCGCGACTAAGGCGAACGCAGAATTTCGTGATCGTACATATACATTAGAACATTCAAAAGATTCCCATTTAGCCATCTTGGTTGATCGCGATGCGATTGCTTATTCAATTACTGAAATAAGCACAGGAACGGTGCGCGCATTGAGCAGGTTTTCAGGCAAAGGGAATCCCTTCGAGTCGCAATGGAAAGAGAGCTTGGAGTTTGTCGAAGACTTCCAGCAAGAATACCAAAGTGCAAATATTGCAGTCAACAGTGTCCCATTTGTCTTAGTTCCCGAAAGCTTGAATGGGAGCGAACATGACGCCAAGCTTTTCGAACTTAACAATGGATATCCCGGGACCAACCTGCTAAGCCAGCTAGTACCAGATACCAAAATTCGTATTGTTTGCAATTTGCCCGAAGGCTTCAATCAAGAGTTTCACCGCAAGCAGCCTTATGCGACACTAAATAGTTCGCCAGGATTGATGATGCAGTCCATTCTCAAACGACACCGATTTTCTAAAGGCTACACTTTGTATGTGGTGGTAGGGGAGACTTACTTCGATTGCTTTATGCTCAAAGACAATGCACTAGTCCTCTACAACTGGTTTGCCACGCGGTCGATCAATGATGTACTCTACCATATCCTCAATATCGCGAGCCAATTTGACTTCGACCCATCACTTGTGCCTGTTAATGTCACAGGTATGGTTTCAACCGATGAAAAGTTGTACAAGCTTCTCAAAGAGTACTTGCCGAAGGTGAACATGATCTATAGCCTGGATCACGTTAAAATGTCGCTGGGGATTACAGGTGTATCAAAACAACATTTTTCAACCTTGTTCAATCAATTTGCATGCGCGTAATAGGTGGTACACATAAGGGCAGAAGATTTTCTCCCTCGAAAAAATTTACGGGAAGACCTACAACCGATTATGCACGCGAGAGTTTGTTCAACGTGTTAATGCACGGTTATAATTTGGAGGATATCGACGTGCTAGATCTCTTCGCAGGATCTGGTTCACTCACCTATGAGTTCATGTCACGAGGAGCGCGCACAGTGCTGGCCATCGAGAAAGATCGCACGAGCGTTAAGTTTATCAATAAGACCTTGCAGGAATTTGATTTGTCGGGAGCCGAGGTGATCATTGGTGATGTGTTTACCTTACTGAATCGCGATATAGGCACCTTCGACATCATTTTCGCCGATCCCCCATTTGACGAGCCTAGAATGAAAGATTTGCCAGCCAGATTGCTGAAAAAATCGTGGCTCAATGCAAACGGCATGCTCATTGTAGAGCATCCGGAGAAAATTGACTTCTCTGCAGTCGAAGGGTTTGATCAGCAGCGCAAATACGGCCATGTTTGTTTCAGTTTCTTCTCTCATAAGGAAGCTTAGCGCAAGAAGCCTTAAATTTGAGGTATAGTTCATACAATGAAAAAGCGAATAGCAGTTTTTCCTGGATCATTTGACCCGATAACCAAGGGGCATGAGAATATCGTTCGACGGGCCGCTCATTTATTTGATGAAGTCGTGGTAGCCATTGGCGAGAATAGTAGCAAGAAGTACATGTTCGATCTAGAAAAACGTCTGTCTTTCATCAACAAGGTATTTGACGATATAGATAATGTGCGTTGCTCAAGTTACACAGGGCTTACCGTCGATTTTTGCCATAGTGTGGGTGCCAAATACATGTTGCGAGGTGTTCGAAATACTGCCGATTTTGAATACGAGCGTATGATAGCCCAAATGTCTAGAGACCTTGACGATTCTCTTGAAACAGTCTTGCTTTTTACCGATCCTAGTTATTCGGCAATTCACTCCACAGTGGTTAGAGAGATCCTGAAAAATGGTGGAGATGTGTCCAAATTCATTCCAAATAAAATTCAGATTAATGCGTAATTTATTGACATTTATCGTGCTGTTGTTAGTGACGATTAGCGCAGGAGCGCAAACGACTGTACTCAGAGGCACAGCTAAATATTATATCGGGCAACAGGGGGCCCTATTGGTTACCAATGATTTTGTCTCAGGACATCGAAGCTTGGTCACAACTTTCGAAGTGGGAGAGGATGGATCGATCAATCTGGAATTTGAACAGGATGTTACCCACGTGTATGATATCCAAATCAACGGGATTTATGGCCGATTGGTAGTTGAGCCAGGCCAACGATATGAGTTTGTCTTCCCCGGGTTGACGGGAAAGAGAGTTCAAACATTGCGATCGAATCAAGTGGATTTGGAGTTCATCAACGGTCGAGACAATGTCAATGAATGGATAGCACGATACAATCAAGAGTACGAGAATTACTTCGCTCAACATGCCGATGATATAGCTGTCTCTGAATTCGGAGGTTCATCTTCTTACCTCGATAGCCGACGAAGCAAGCTGGCCGATACGGGTTTGGTGAACAAGGAGCGACAAGACACCAATCGGGTGAAGGTAGATGTGAATTTTTTGGATTTAACTGCGAAGTTTGAAGAAATGGCTAAAACAAATCATGCTGCGCACATGCGAAATCCGTTTTTTGCCGATTATGTCAATTACAGCATAGCCCTGGCCAAGTTGAGCGCCGGTGAGACCAAAGAAAAGCTGTTTCAAGAATACATTGAGGGGCGAGCGACAAGCGCAAATAATCCAGAGTACTGTTCCTTCATTGATGCCTTTTATGGGAACTATTTTCTAGAACAGGGATTGGGGAAACTTGACCTTGAAATCCTAAGAGGTGTGAATGTGAAAAGGGATCCGGCTGAATTGGATTCTGTGCTGCAAGATCATGATTTATGGAGTGATGGTGAGGCCCGTCGATTGGCGATTCTGTGTAATCTATACCGTGCCAATTATCAAGATGGATGGGATAAGACTGGAATTCGCGCAACGTTGGAGAAAGTAGGCGGACTGGAAAGTTTTGAGCAATATACTGATGTGGCCGAGGCTATTCTTTTGGAGATTTCTACTGGTCAAAAAGGATACAAGTTGCGAGATTTTAGATTCGTTGACTACAACAATGATGTGTATACGAATGAAACCTTTGCGGGCAAATACACCTATTTCGTATTCTTTACTTCTTGGTGTAGAACCTGTGTTCCTGAATTTAAATTCATGGAGAAATTGTACCTCAAATATGATCGACAGATCGAGTTTGTTCTGGTCAATCTGGATGAGGATTATCTAACCTACTTGGACTTCTTGCAGCAGCACCCGGAAATGGAGAAAACCATTGTTTACGGTTTAAGTGAGCCTATGGTATTCGATATCTTCGATGTACAAGCAGTTCCGGAAGCTGTTTTAATGAGTCCCGACGGAAAGCTTATTTACGATTACACGCGTAAACCGTCTGAAGGAGTTTCTCTGCAATTTGACAAGTTGGTCAATAGAAAGCAGGCAGATAAACGACCAAGAGTAGGTAGTAAAACAAACTAGAAGGCTTGGCCGACAATCTCGGCAATTGATTTATAGGTGTTGGCTAGGACTTTGGGTAGCTCAGATTTAGATATCCAGGTGACTTCGGTGATTTGCTCCTTGGCCTCGGGTTTGAAATCAATGCCTTCGTAAGACATGGAGTACCAATGCGTTTCCTTCAATACCATTTTCCCCTTGTGTGGATAGGTGTGATACATAGTCAACAATTTCGATCCCAGTTGAACACCTTCTATCCCGCATTCTTCTTCAACCTCGCGAATTGCGGCCTCCTCAATAGTCTCGCCTGCATCTAGTTTACCTTTTGGTAGGTCCCAACATCCCCGTCGGAAAATGAATAAAAGATCTTTGTTGTGATTGAAAATCAGACCTCCTGCCGCTTGAATAAATTTGAGTCTTTTGGCGTATTCTTCCCAAAAATCTTGGATAGTTGGAGAGACCAGATATACCTTCTCTAATGAAGTGTTTTCCTCAAGTGCACTGAAAACTAGGTCTATTTCGTCGGTGTGCTTGATTCTTATGACAAGTATTTGATCTTCATCTTGTTCATTTTCAGGCCACTGATTGCATAGGTAAACGGGGCGGTCGTAAATAAAAACTTTATACATTTGGCGCATGCTCGAATGGGACGATAATTCACTAAAAGTAGCAGAATTTCTGCTTCAAATTAAAGCCGTAAAAATCAACCCTGATTCACCCTTTACATGGGCTTCAGGTTTGAGATCGCCAATTTACTGCGATAATCGGAAAACTCTTAGCTTTCCTGAAATTAGAACATTCCTTCGCCAACAACTTACGCGAGTGGTCGAAGAGAAATGGGGGAATTCAGATGTTGTGGCAGGTGTTGCAACAGGAGGAATTGCTCCCGGGGTTCTCGTTGCTCAGGAAATGGGGCTTCCCTTTATTTATGTCCGCTCGTCGGCCAAAGGACACGGATTAAACAACCAAGTAGAAGGCGTGCTCACCCCTGGTCAAAAGGTCGTGGTAGTAGAGGATCTAATTTCTACAGGAAAAAGTAGCTTGGAAGCTGTTGAGGCCTTGAGAGCAGCAGGCGCAAATGTGGTCGGACTTGTAGCCATCTTCACCTACGGTTTTGAGCTGGCCAAGAACAACTTCAAAAATGCCGATTGTGAGTTTACTACTCTTTCTACCTATGACGCTCTCTTGCATAAGGCCCATGACAAGGAATACATCAATTCGGCACAATATGAGTCATTGAAGAATTGGAGAAAGGATCCAAAAGCTTGGTCTGAAGAATTTATAAAATCAAACCCGAATGACTAGAATCGAAAGCCAACGTGAAGTCGTGAAGACATCACAAGAGGAGCTCTTTAATTATCTGTCGGATCTTAATAATTTCAAGGAGCTTTTACCTTTGGACAAGGTTAGCGATTGGGATTCTAGCGAAACACATTGTTCGTTCAAGATTCAGAATGCGTATAAGATTGGTCTTGTATTCGATAGAAGTGAGCCCAATTCTGACATCTTTTTGAAGTCCTCGGCCGATAGTCCCTTTCCGTTTGAGTTGCACATTGACTTAAAAGATCAAGGAGCGACAACCGAAGCAGGACTGGTTTGTGAAGCCAAGATCAATGCATTTTTAAAGATGATGGTAGAAAAGCCACTCAAAAATCTGTTTGATTTCATTGCTCAGCGAATGGAAAGAAAGTTTAGTAAATAAACTTGATCTCTTTCACATCGAATTTCTGACGATGCCCATCGGCCTCGGTAAGCAGTTTTCCGTCGTCGGTAACTCCCAATATTTTGGCGTTTAAAGATTTGCCTTGTGCTAAAAACTTTTTAGTTGTGTGCAAACCAAAGAGATGCGCGTGATATTCGGCTTCGATTTCTTGAAAAGACTGAAGCTGTACTTTGTTGATCCAAACATCAAGATGTTCAAGAAGCGTGTGCAAAGATTTGAAAAGATCTAGCTGCCGATCCAAGATCATGGCCGTGGAAATGGCTTGTGGGTTGTCGAAGTGCGTTTGATTGATATTCATCCCAATACCGATAATGCTGTGCTGGATTGCTTGTTGTTGCCACGAATTCTCAATCAATATTCCCGCTATTTTTTTATTCTCGACAAGAATATCATTCGGCCACTTGATTGAGGTCGGCTTGTTTGTCAGGTTGTAGACAAAATGACGCAAAGCAATTCCAATGGCTTTATTCAAAAAGAATTGCGAGTGGGAATCGATTTGTAGATTGTTGAGAACGAGCGAGAACGTAAGGTTTCGGCCAGATTCCGACTCCCAGGTTTGTCCGCGTTGCCCCTTGCCTTCAGTTTGGGAATGTGACAGAATTACGGTGCCAGTAGCGACTTTTGACGACCTGAGTAATTTGGTCGCATAATTGTTGGTTGAGTCTACGCTGGGTAAAACAATGACCTGGTGACCGCCTATGACTTGTAAATTTTGCAAAAAACCTGATTTGATGGGAGCTAGACAAGACAAAGAATGGTGTAAAAGTATTACTTTTGTGCGAACTTCCGATTAATAAACTGAATGGTAAAGACACCGTCAAAGACTGATTCTACAAGTCTTTTAGATTCTATAATTGAAGGTATACAGGACGTCAAAGGACTGGATATCGTAGTGATTGATCTACGTGGCCTTCTGAATACAGCAGCAGATTACTTTGTTATTTGTCATGGAACCTCGAACACACATGTGCAGGCCATTGGTCGTGCAGTGGAGGATTCTACACGTGAAAAGCTAAAGGAAAAGCCTTGGCATTCTGAAGGAATGAACAATGCGACGTGGTTACTGTTGGATTACTCAGATGTCGTTGTACATATATTTCAGCAACAAACGCGTGCCTTTTACCAGTTGGAAGACTTGTGGGCAGATGCCAAGATCAGTATGATCGAAAATGTTGCTTAATGCCCTATAACTTAAATTAGACAATGTCAGAATTAGATAAGAAAAAGGATCCCCAGCCAAAGAAATCAATGAATTTCTATTGGATTTATGCTGTCATAGGAGCTGTGCTTATAGCGATGATGATGTTTCAGCGAAGTGCTGGTGGAAAGACGATAGGCTATACCGAGTTCATGCAGCTCGCCGAAGATTCGTTGGTGGAGTCTGTGATAATTCACGATCTCACACAAGCTGAAGTAAGGCTGAATGAAGATGGTAAAGATAAATTCCGTGAAGAAGGGGATGAAGAGGACGATGGTGTGCTAAAGGGTTTTGGCTCTGGGGCGCCGGATTTTATAGTTGGGCTGGGGCCAGATAAAGCCCTTGAAAAGATTGAAGCACTATCAAAAGCCAAAGGGTTTACGCTTGAATATCGTCGAACCAATGAGTTTGGTCAGACAATCATAACATGGATAATTTTCATTGGTATCCTCATCGCTGTGTGGGTGGTTTTAATGCGCCGTTTAGGTCAAGGAGGTGGAGGCAGTGGACAGATATTCAATATCGGAAAGTCCAAGGCCCAGTTATTTGAAAAAGGAAAAGGTACAGATGTGAATTTCGGCGACGTTGCCGGATTAGAAGGAGCCAAAGAGGAACTGAAAGAGATCGTCGATTTCTTGAAAAATCCTAAAAAGTACACATTGCTTGGTGCGAAAATCCCGAAAGGAGCGCTACTTGTAGGACCTCCGGGAACTGGTAAGACGCTTTTGGCCAAAGCCGTAGCAGGGGAAGCACAAGTTCCGTTTTTTAGTCTGTCAGGATCCGATTTCGTAGAGATGTTTGTTGGAGTAGGTGCTTCACGTGTTCGTGACCTCTTCAAGCAAGCAAAAGAAAAGTCGCCAGCGATAATTTTTATTGATGAGATTGATGCTATTGGTCGAGCGCGAGGAAAGAATGCAAGCTTCAGTTCGAACGATGAGCGGGAGAATACGTTGAATCAATTGCTCACCGAAATGGATGGTTTTGGCACCAATTCAGGTGTGATTATTTTGGCCGCCACCAACCGGGCAGACATACTCGATAAGGCACTTATGCGTGCAGGTCGATTTGACAGACAGATATACGTTGACATGCCTGATTTGATTGAGCGCCGGGCCATTATTGATGTTCACCTGAAGCCAATCAAAACGGATAATTCGGTTGATGTTGATTTCTTGGCAAAGCAAACCCCAGGGTTTAGTGGAGCGGATATCGCCAATATTTGCAACGAGGCCGCACTTATCGCCGCCCGTAAAAACAAGGAGCTTGTGCAAATGCAAGATTTCTTGGACGCCGTAGATCGAGTTGTTGGCGGACTAGAAAAGAAGAATAAGATTATTTCTACCAAGGAAAAGGAGACTATTGCTTTCCATGAAGCTGGACACGCCATGGTGAGTTGGTTATTGGAGTATGCTTCACCGCTTGTAAAGGTGACGATTGTGCCTAGAGGACAGTCGCTTGGTGCTGCTTGGTATCTTCCGGAGGAACGTTCGATAACGACGACAGAGCAAATTTTTGATGAGATGTGCGCTGCCATGGGCGGTCGAGCTGCTGAGGAAGTTATGTTTGGTAAAATTTCCACAGGTGCGTTGAGCGATTTGGAGAAAGTAACGAAGCAGGCCTATGCGATGGTTTCAGTTTATGGATTGAACAAGAGAATCGGTAATCGAAGTTATTATGACTCGCGTGGAGAATCCGGTTTTACTAAGCCTTATAGTGAGGAAACTGCACGCATGATCGATGAAGAGGTCAGCAAGATTATTGAAAAGGCCTACGTTCGAGCAAAGGAACTCTTAGAATTGAACAAGGAAAAATTGAAGACACTTGCGAGTAAATTGCTCGAAAAGGAGGTGATTTTCAAAGATGACTTAATTCAAATTTTGGGCATCCGTCCGTTTGCTTCCGATGTTGAAGAACGCGAGCGCGAGTTGGAGGAGAAGGCTGCAAAAGCCAAAGCTGTTGATGAAGCTGCGATTGCGGAGGCTGTAGAGAAGAAAGAGACCCCAAGTGAAGCTACCGAGGAAAGTCCTTCGGCCGATACAGGTGATAAGCCAGAAGCTGATTCTCCCAAAGAGGATACGCCGAAAACTGAAGGGTAGGGATCATGGCAGACTGGGTCGTTGTATATTCCACTGGTGCAGAAACGCATGCTGAACTTATGCGTCAAATGCTTGTGAGCAATGATATTTCGGTCAGACTAATGAACAAACAAGATAGCCTCTATCATTTTGGGGATATTGAATTGAGTGTGAAAGGGGAGAATGTGATCGCCGCTCGCCGATTAATCGAGAAGGCCACAGAATGAAAAATCTAATCATTCGCACGCTCTCCGCCGTAGTGTTTTGCTATGTGATTGTCTATTCGTTCATGGATGGACCGCTTATGACAGCTGGAATATTTATGGTGTTTGCCACGATCGGATTGTGGGAGTTCTTCAATCTGTCGGACAAGTCGATAGCAGTTCCTACATATCGCTGGATTGGCATGATTACCGGTATTGCCTTCTATGTACTTTTAGCAAGGATAGCAATTCTGCAAACGGATGTTCGCGAACTCATTTACCTACTGCCCTTACCTCTAATCGGACTCGTACATTGGTTGTTGTCAAAAAAGGCGACCGATTTATCTGGGATGGCCGCGACTTGGTTTGGGGTCATATACGTAGTCATTCCCTTTATTTCGATTCTCTTTGTAGGCTATGCCGAAGGAGATTTTAATTACCAGCTCCCCTTGGGTGTAATCCTTTTAACATGGGTCAATGATACCTGCGCCTATCTCGTGGGTAGTGTAATAGGGAAGAATAAGCTAATCGAACGCCTGTCTCCCGGTAAAACATGGGAAGGATTGATTGGAGCCGTTGTGCTCACCTTGGTCGCAGCGTGGATTATTGAAAATTACATGTTTGGCACGATTGAGGCCAGTTGGTATGTCATTGCAGTGATCGCCTCGGTGTTCAGTACGATTGGAGATCTCTTTGAAAGTCGGCTCAAGCGCATGGCCAAAGTCAAGGACAGTGGTGCGATTATGCCAGGGCATGGAGGTGCTTTGGATCGATTTGATGGCGTTATGTTCGTGATGCCTGTTGCTTACCTCTATATGATGTTGGTAATTTAACCGCATCTTTTCAATGGACTTTATTTTTAATTGACCTATTTTTCGGCCATGACTTTGCATCGAGAAGGAAGAGTAATATTGATAGGACTACTGCTGGTTTTAGTTGCTGTCAATTCATTGGTATGTTGGCTTACATCGTGTAGCTCGCTTTGGTGCGGACTCACAATCGGCGCGTCCCTCATTTTGTTTTATTTGGTCGCCCAGTTCTTTCGCGTTCCAAAACGTGTAATTACCACAGGCGAGAATACCATTGTCTGCCCCGCCGATGGAAAAGTAGTGGTGATAGAAAAAGTACATGAGCCCGAGTACTTCGATCGGGAAATGATGCAGATTTCAGTATTCATGTCTCCGCTAAATGTGCATGTAAACTTCAACCCGATTGCGGGAATTGTGAAGTATTTCAAATACCACCCTGGATTATACTTGGTGGCTTGGCACCCCAAATCGAGCACCGAAAACGAGCGTACGACGGTTGTGGTTGAGGACAACAAAGGACGAGAAATTCTAT
>JADFAK010000112.1 GCA_015665315.1 Flavobacteriales bacterium
ATTTCATCGGGCACATATTCAGCAGTTTTGTCGTAGGAAGTCCACTCGAAGGCAACCAAAGTTGTCGCCAGAGCGATGATCAATCCGGTTTGAAAGAACATGCCTCGACGCGCTTCCAAATTGGCTTTTTGATGCTTTTTCATATGAGTAAATTTTGATGTGAATTACTCATGGAAATCTGCAAGCATCGTGCCGTGAATTAACAAATCTTTGCAACTAGATTCGAAAAATAACACGTCCAGCAACCCATTTTATTCAGGGAATTTAGCACAAGGCAAATGGGTTGGCTGTCTTAGGTGGCAAGCAACTTGAAGCCACGACCATGCACGTTGATGATCTCGACCGACTCGTCTTTTCTCAAGTGTTTACGGAGCTTTGCGATGTACACATCCATGCTTCGACCGTTGAAATAATTGTCGTCGCCCCAAATAGCTTTGAGTGCGTAATCGCGTTCAAGCAAACCGTTTTTGTGCTTGCAAAGCAAGTAGAGAAGTTCGTTCTCTTTCGTAGTCAATTTCGACTCTTCTCCGTCCAATTTGAGCTTCTGACTGTTGTAATCGAAGGCAAATTTGCCCACCGTAAAGTCAACTTGCTCGTCGCTTTGATCTGGAATAGCCGCCGACCGACGTAGAATTGCATTGATTCGTACAACCAATTCTTCCATGCTAAATGGCTTGGTCATGTAATCGTCTGCACCCGCCTTGAATCCTTTCAAAGTATCTTCTTTCATCGACTTGGCAGTGAGAAAAAGAATAGGCACGTGGCGATCCAACTGGCGTACATCTTCGGCCAAGGTAAATCCGTCCTTAACCGGCATCATGACATCCAAGATGAGAAAGTCAAACGGCTGTCGCTTGAAAAACTTCAATCCTTCGGCGCCATCCGTGGCCAAGGTTGTTTCAAACCCCTTTGCATTGAGGTATTCAGTAAGCAAAGAACCCAAATTCGGGTCGTCTTCGCAGAGGAGAATTCTGAGGTTATTTTTCATGTGTTGCAGGTAAATATATATTAAAGGTGCTACCCTGATTTAATTCGCTTTCTACTGTAATCTCGCCGTTGTGCTTTTCTACAACCGCTTTCACATAACTCAAACCGAGTCCAAAACCTTTTACATTGTGCACGTTTCCAGTAGGCACTCGGTACAATTTATCAAATATTTTCTTCTGGTTTTCCTTGTTGATTCCCATACCATTGTCCTTGAATGAGAGAACTACCCCTCCTTCGCGATCTTCGGTAGAAATGGTTACTTCCGGACTTTCCAGACTGTACTTTATGGCGTTGTCGATCAAGTTATAAAGCACATTCGTGATGTGCACTCGATCGCCCTCAATGATTGGATTCAATGAAGTGAGGTCTGTCTTGATTCTTCCGCCCTTCTTCTTCACTTGAATCGCGATATTCTTAATCACCAAATCCACCAAGTCATGCACGTTGATCCGCTCCAAGTTGAGTTCCATTTCACCCTTATCCAATATAGCCGAACGCAAAACATTCTCAACTAGTACGCCAAGTCGCCTATTTTCATCCTGAATCATCCCCACGAATGTTTTCAGCTGTTTCGGACTGCTCATCATATCTGGGTCGCTCAAGGCCTCGCAGGCCAGACTAATCGTTGAGATTGGTGTTTTGAGCTCATGGGTCATGTTATTGATGAAATCATTCTTGACTTCGGAGATTTGCTTTTGCCTGTATATCGTAGTAATGGCATAACTAAACGCTAACATGATTACTAAAATCAAAATCGCCGATGCGGCCAACATAAACCACATGGTCCGCAAGAGATAATGATTTCGATACGGGAAAAACACCCTTAAATAATTGGGATCTTGAATAGGGTCGTTGGGAAATAACTGCGCTTTGTAACCGTCGATGAAAAACTCGTCTATGCACTCTTCGTCGCCTTCATGCAAAAGTTCGGCCTGATGAAAACGATTGAATACACCCAATTTGTACTTGGCCTTTATGCCCTGATTTCCTAATTCGGCCTTTACTAAACTATCCAGTCCATCGAGATCAACTCTTTCAGTCACCGATTTGTAGATGTTCAAGGTCATCACTCCATCCATGATATCGTCCAAAAAACCAGCTTGCTCCAAAATCTGACTCTGTTCGAGTCCGTACTCACCCCACTCACTGTACAAGACCGAATCACGTTCCAGTCGGAGAGCTTCTGACTCGGGTTGTGAACGGGTCGGGCTGCCTAGATCAAGGTCGTTTTCCTCCAATGGGACAATTTCTTGGGAGAAATTTCCCAGTGTGTCGATGTGATCATCGTGCTCAAATTCTACCACTATTCCACTTCGATCGTCTTTCTCATGACGGCTTAGCTTCACTTGCGGACTCTCCTTGTGCTGTTGGACTTGGGCGATGTACTCCTGACGTTCTAATCCTTGGATTACCTTATTGAGCGCGCGGCCAACGTTGAAATCAAACTCTTGCTGGCGTAAGAGTATCGAATTGTTGATCCAATATATCTGAATAGCAATGAGTCCCACGAAACCCGTGGTCATCATAATAATTAATATTTGGATCAGTCTCTTCTTCAAAATGTCGCTAACGAAACGAATATACAATTGTCTCCCGCATACCCACTAACGTTGAAGCGCCAAAAATAGCTGAAGCCAGTGTGTATCCTAAGTTGCCTTAACAGACATTAACAAGTGTTAACCTCCTATTAACATCCTATAACACAAGTCCACATTACATTTGACCCGTGTTAGTAATCCTGCTGTCTGAACGCAGATAGCACTCATGATTATTTTAGGTTTATAAAGGTCTTATTCATTTAAGACAACAGGTTTTATGTTGGATTACATATTTCGAAACAACAAGGAGGGATTTCCAATGGGAATCCCTTTTTTTTGTGCCTGAAATTCAATTAATTCTGGAAATATTCCCCCATTTCGTGCAACTACTACTAACTTCGGTGTCCCTAATGGATATAAGCTCTAGCCATTTCCAATCATTGATCATGAAGTCTTTTCTCCTCATCCTGCTTTGCCTTTTCTCTATTTCACTGTTTGCCCAAACTCCACGAAATAGCGCTATCCGTGGTACCGTCGTCGATCAACAAAGTCAGTTTCCACTTCCTGGCGTAACCATTCTCTTACTCGAGCACGAACCCCTCACCGGAACCACCACCGAGTTTGACGGGAGCTTCAGACTTGAAGATATACCTGTGGGCCGACATGCCATTCAAGTCTCTTATATCGGTTATGAATCTCAGGTCCTCACCAACTTACTAGTCACCTCTGGAAAGGAACTCGAAGTCAATATCAAATTAGTCGAGGCCATCGTTCAATTGGGAGGTGCCGAAATTGTGGCCGAAGACAAAAAACACGAAGCACTCAACGAAATGTCCAGCGTAAGTGCACGATCAATCAGCATCGAAGAAGCACAACGCTATTCAGGAAGCCTCCTCGATCCCGCCCGAATGGCACAAAACTATGCCGGTGTTTCCAATGCTAGCGACGATCGAAACGACATTATTATTCGTGGAAATTCGCCTACAGGTGTGTTGTGGAGAATGGAGGGCATCGATATTCCTAGTCCGAACCACTTTGGAACCTTGGGAACAACTGGCGGACCAGTCAGCATGCTCAACATCAACAATCTTGCAAACTCCGATTTCATGACTAGCGCCTTTGCGCCCGAATATGGAAATGCTCTGGCTGGCGTCTTTGATTTGAGGTTGCGAAATGGCAATAAAGACAAGTTTGAATTCATGGGGCAAATCGGTTTCAACGGATTTGAATTAGGTGCTGAAGGTCCGCTGGGCCTCGGAAAACGCTCATCCTTTCTCATCAACTACCGCTATTCTACTTTAGGCGTCTTTCAAGCCATGGGCATCGATTTCGGAACAGGAGCAGCGGTACCCGAATACCAAGATCTTACGTTCAAACTTGATATTCCAACGAACAAGTTGGGTCGGTTCGCCGTGTTTGGCGTAGGCGGACTCAGCTTTGTCGAGTTTCTCGCCTCTGACTCTGAGGAAACAAACCTGTACAGCGAAAATGCCGAAAACACGCAGTTTGAAAGCAATACCGGCTGGGCAGGAATTTCACACCAGTATTTTATCGGCGAAAAAACCAAAACCAAACTGGTCCTTGCAACTTCCTACGCCGGGGTCAATGGTTGGGTAGATTCGTTGTCAACGGTGACCGATGAGCCCACGCGCACGTACGGACTCAAAACCGCACAGGCCAAACTCTCTGGAAATTTCTCGGTGAACAGCAAAATCAACGCACGTCATACTGTGAAAGTAGGTGTGATTTATGACCGCTTCAACTTTGCCTTGGCCGATTCTGTGCTGTATTCGCCCGATGTATATTATTACCGCAGCGACTTTGACGACAACGGGGATTTGATTCAGGCATACGCCAATTGGCAAGCCCGAATTGGAGAATTAACGACGGTTACTGCCGGACTTCACTCCATGCATTTCATGCTCAACAACACCCATGCGGTCGAACCGCGACTGGGCATCAAGTACAATTTCCGTCCCAATCAAACACTCAGCTTTGGGGCCGGACTGCACAGTCAGCTTCAACCTATTCCCGTTTATTTCCGCACCAATCGACTCGACGACGGCTCTAGCGTACTCACCAACGACCAGCTCGACTTCAATAAAAGTGCGCATTTAGTGTTGGGCTATGACAATCTCATCAAGCCTCAATTCCGCATCAAAGCCGAGGTTTACTACCAATATTTATACGATATAGCCGTAGATCGCGACAGTTCCTCTTTCTCCATGCTCAATTCAGGAGTCGATTTTGGTATTCCCGGCAACGGCGATCTTGTCAACGAAGGAACAGGCTACAACTACGGATTCGAGTTTACGGCCGAAAAGTTTTTCAGCAAGGGTTGGTACATGCTCGGAACAGTCAGTCTCTTCACTTCGCACTACAAAGGCAGCGATGGCGTCGATCGAAGCACCGCTTTTGACGGGAACTATGTCGCCAATTTATTGGGAGGCAAGGAATGGAAACTTGGAAAGGCCTATTTACTAAGTACCGACACCAAAATTACAATCGCAGGAGGCCGCCGATATACACCCATCGATTTAGAAGCTAGCGAGTTGGCCGGAATGGAAGTCCGCAAACAAGACCAGGCATTCTCCGAACAATACGCCCCCTATTTCCGCACCGATTTCAAGGTCTCCTTGCGTTTCAATGGTAAGCGACTGTCGCAGCAATGGGCGGTGGACTTGCGCAATGTCACGAACCAGCAAAACATCTTCCTCGAACAGTACAATGCCTCAAGCAATTCCATTCAAAACAGGTATCAAATCGGCTTTTTCCCGGTGTTTTTGTGGAATATTTACTTTTAAAACCCGTGTTGACTTGCGGCTGTAGTTGATCATTTGCCTTTAGGCTAGAAAAAAAAATAATTAAGCACAAGGCAAATGTCTAAACGAGTTCTATTGCCTGTTTCCTTAAAAAATGGACATAAAAAAAGAGGAACGAATTGTCTTCGCTCCCCTTTGCTTTACACACCCAGTGAAACCAAACAGCTGGATGAAATCAGTAATAGTAAATATCTATGCTAAGCAACATAGTTAATAGTTTTTCACTTTAAGCCGAGTCAAATTTACAGACTACCACCCGTGCCTCCAATCTTTGGACTATCCACTTTCCCAACGGACGATTTTGGCCGATAACTGGTCGAAAATGGCTGAAAACTGACATCCCAGAATTTTGATAGTTGGCGTTTTCGCCACGAAAAAGCTCCTTGATGACTGGATTCACCTCGTTTTTGAACCTAGATTTGCTTTCGCGAAAATTCGACTAATTCCGCGCTTTTCAGAAGGTAATTGAACCCTCAGGAGAGGTGCAATTTGAAATAATACATCCTGGGCTCTCAATGTTTTGATAACACTAGACAAACCGCTATCTTTGCACCCCTTTTTTGGCATCCAAGAACCTATGAACGAGGAAGTAAAAATTTTCGCCGGATCGGCATCGGAGTATTTGGCAGAACAAATTGCCACGGCTTATGGCCAAGAACTTGCCGACCGCACGATTCAAAGATTTAGCGATGGTGAGTTTCAGCCGTCGATCGAAGAAACTGTTCGAGGTAAGACAGTTGTCATCGTTCAATCAACCTTTCCACCTTCGGATAATCTGATGGAATTACTGTTGATGGTGGATGCTGCCAAGCGTGCCTCGGCCAAGAGAATTGTTGCCGCGATGCCTTATTTTGGATTTGCTCGTCAAGACAGAAAGGACAAACCACGTGTAGCTATAGGTGCCAAGTTGGTTGCCAACTTACTCACGGCTGCTGGTGTGGATAGAATTATCACCATGGATCTTCATGCCGATCAAATTCAAGGATTTTTCGAAGTTCCTGTTGATCACTTGTTTGCATCCACTGTATTTCTCCCCTATGTCCAAAGCTTAAATCTTCCCGATTTGGTAATAGCTACGCCCGACACAGGTGGTACAAAAAGAGCCAATGCCTATGCGAAGTATTTAGGGTGCGAGTTGGCTATTTGCTATAAGCAGAGAAAGGTGGCCAATGAAGTTGCTAGCATGACCGTAATTGGTGATGTAGAGGGAAAAGATATTGTGCTCATCGACGACATGATCGATACTGCCGGCACGCTTACCAAAGCAGCCGACATGATGATGGAAAACGGAGCGAAATCGGTAAGAGCGATTTGTACGCATGCAGTCCTAAGCGGACCGGCATACGACCGCATCGAAGCTTCTCAACTTTCTGAGTTGATTGTTACGAATAGTATTCCATTAAACTTAGATAAGCCACACGGCAAAATTAAAGTACTGTCTGTTGCCGACATGTTCGCAAGAGTTCTCAAGAGCCTTGCTATGAACGAATCTATTAGTTCGAATTTTATATTATCATAATACATACAAAATGAAAAAAGTATCATTGAGCGGCTCTCCAAGAGAGGGCGTAGGGAAAAAAGATGCGAAAGCTATCAGAGCAGCGGGTAACGTTCCAGCTGTCCTTTATGGAGGTGAGACACAAACTCACTTTTCGATTAGCAGACTGGCTCTTGAAAAAATCATCAACACTCCAGATGTATTCCAAATTGAATTGGAGATTGGTGGCAAAAAAACCACTGCTATCATTAAGGATATGCAGTTTCATCCTGTGACTGACTTGGCAATCCACGTTGATTTCTTGGAGTTATTTGCCGACAAAGATGTTACAGTTGGACTTCCAGTTAGAACTGTGGGTACTGCAGTTGGTATCATTTCGGGTGGAGCCAAGATCATGAACTTCCGTAAATTGGATGTACGTGGATTACCTGGTGACCTTCCTGAATACATGGAGATTAATGTGAAGCCATTGGAAATTGGTGACAGCATCCGTGTTGGAGATATCAAGGTTCCTGGTTGCCAAATTCTACAAGATCCAAACGCCATCGTTGTTGCCATTAAAACTACACGTGCTGCAATGTCTGCGGCTGCTGGTGGTGCACTTGGAGAAGACGGTGAAGAAGGCGAAGAAGGCGAAGGCACTGCTGAAGAAGGTGCTGAAGCAGCAGCTGAATAAATATTGCAGCTTCTCAACTGATGAGTTAAACTGGATATGAAGTATTTAATTGTAGGACTCGGTAATGCCGAGGCCAAGTACGACAACACCAGACATAACATAGGATTTAAGATACTGGATGCCTTCGCGGAGGCATCTAGTATTTCTTTTAGTCCCGATCGATTGGCCTTCCGTGCCGAATATCGATTCAAAGGCCGAATCTTGGTCTTTATCAAACCCACTACATTCATGAACCTCAGCGGAAAAGCTGTTGCTTACTGGATGCAGAAAGAAAAAATTCCCCTAGAAAGAGTTCTTGTCCTCACCGATGACCTTGCCCTCCCCTTCGGAAGTATTCGTCTGCGCGGAAAAGGAAGCGACGGCGGCCATAACGGTCTGAAAGACATTCAAGCCGTAGTCAATACCACGAAGTATGCACGGGTCAGATTTGGCATTGGCGATGAGTTTCAAAAAGGCCGACAAATCAACTACGTCCTAAGCGAATGGGGCGCCGAAGAACTCGAACGCATGGACGAAAGACTCGAAATGTGCATCGAACTTATTAAGTCCTTTGTTACTATTGGTCTTGATCGCACTATGAGTGCTTTCAACAACAAATAAACTACAACTAACCCCGTTTTAACACTATCTTCCTATAGATTTTGTAGGGTTCATCGAGTTATATTAAAATAATCTCCTATATTCGAGGCACTGAAAGCTTAAAAAACTAGATTCTCGACTACTATGGAACGTACAATGTTCGTGGCAGAGCGAGGGCTCAAATCCGCCCGCGTCCTGGTGTCGGCTTATGAGCCGAATCAATCTTTTTCTCGATTTATCAACGTGTTGGAGGTCATTCAAGACTTCTTCTCCCGCGTTCAAAAAGCCCGTGACTATACCTAGTTGCGGATATCTTTTATTATTTGGTTATATTGATAAATAAGGTGAAAAGACTGCAAACGTGCAGTCTTTTTTTGTGCGCCTATTTGGCACAAATATTCAATACATGAAATTTCTCGAAAAGGAATTTTAATGCTTCTTCGAAATTCGAAGCTTTCCCATTTTGAATAAGACACGCTCGTTGTTGGCAACATTGTCCACTTTATCAACTTGCGCACCTCCAGTCTTTTGTTCGCGGTAGTTTTTCCAAATTTCCTTGGCGTTCTCAGCCGCAGGAGTTTCTGTTAAAGCCATCGCTTGCGGCATGACCGACTTCGCTTTATCGACAATAACCCCTGCCAGACCACCTACACCATCTATGATTTTGTTGTTTGCAACAATGGCCAAAGACTCTTCTTCAGAATATTTTCTATAATTAACCGATTGAATATACCCTTGTACGTCCTTCGATCCCTCTTTACCATCAATAACTGTTGCATATCGCGCATCAAGATCATCCACAATAATATTTTCTCTCGGAGCAACTGACTCTTTATATCCTTCTACGGGCAATGTGGTTTTCTCCGTAGGATTGGTAGAAAACACATCATTTGCAACATGAACAGGAAGTGCATCGCCCACTGTAGCGCGGATTCTAGAATCAATGCGCCGGTCAGCAAGCTGTGAGCCCTCATTGCTCGAATAGTTGCTCCAAATAAAGACACCCAACACCACAGCCGCGGCAACAGCAACAGCATACCGTACATATCCAAACAACGGAATAACTGCTGTCTTATAAAGCTCTTCTTTGTTGGCAAAGACAAGCGCCTCATCGACCTCAAGTTTTGTGGCTTTGAGCAGACCAAAATCACCACCTAACGTATTCGACGCAGCAATCTTCGCTTCAAGCGCAATTTTCTCTGTCCCAGAAAGATCTCCTTCAAGCAAGGCAATCATTTGGTGCTCGACCAAGTCCATGTCTATCGCCTCAGCAACCAATACTTTTTCTTTGTCGGCATAGATAAGTTCTTCCTTTTCCAATTGTGCCTTTTGAACCAAAGTCCAAATCTTGGCCACCTCAGGAAATTGAGTTATCCACCACAATGTCTCTTCCTTCTCCGGCGACTCCAAATCACCTTCTAATAGAGCTACCAATTGATGATCCAGGCGTTCTGGCGAACAAGGCAACTCCTTTTTCAACAGCGCCGACTTGTTACCCATCTTCAAAACCGGGGCGCTCAGATTGATATCTTCAAGTCCCTCAATCTCTTCTTGAATGTCAGGATTAGCCGCCAAGAAATCACGCATCTCGTCCATCTCAGAAGAAGAAAGGTTTTCTTCCAAGTAGTCGATCATCCATATTTCGTAATTCTCTCGGGTTATCATATGACGACGTCCATGCGGACTAAATAATTCTTTAACGTAATTCTTGCGCGGTAAATATACACCTTGACTTGCGCCTCACCAAGGCCGGTAATTTCTTCAATTTCTTTGTACGAATACCCTTCATAATCTCGCAGCATAACCACTGTTTTCTGGGTCTCCGGCAAACGTTCCAATGCTTGATTCAAAATCTCACTCAAATCAGAATAGTGCGAATCTGTAGAATAATCCATCTCCGAAACATCATCAAAATCGCCCTTTTTCTTGTTGCGACGTATCTGATCGATCATGGTGCGGTAACCAGTCGTGAATAAATACGACTTCGCCTTTTCGGGATCTACCTCATCTGCCTTCTTCCACAACTTCTCAAAGGAATCCTGAACTATATCGCGCGCCCAGTCCTCATCCCGAATATTTTTCACAATGAAGCGAAATAAATTGTCGGAATAAGTGCGAACACAGTCGTTATATTCGGAAACGTTCATGTAGTTGCTCTGATTTGTCGTAGGACGGGCTGCATTCTTGTAAAGTTACACAAGCTGCCAAAAATTGTCTGCGATATTAAAACAAGGCTGTCCGCAAGATGTCACCAAGAACTAATACCTCGGGAATTTTGCTCGTTTGATCGATATGCTGTGCGCAAACTATTTTGTCCTCATAGGGTTTAGGACTATGAAGCTTTAAAGCATCGTGTCGCGTTAAAAGAAACTACTTATCCCGAAATTCGAGTAAATCCTGTCTCTTACGGACCAAATATCAGTAGAAATTAGTCCCACGACAGATTTTCCGTGCCGTGAGGTAGGGGATTCCCCTGGCCAATGGTCATGAAATCATCAAATTCATTCACGGGGAAGCAGTCAAAAATTTGGTGCTAATTTGAGGATCGTCATTTAATAGAACAGCACCAGTATTTATTGCTAGTTCTAGAAAAGTATAGGATCTTTCTTTAGCCTTCGGCAAATGCGAGGGCGCCGTGAATATACCTTTGTCGTCTATTTTTCCTGACTGCGTTCATCCACCAAAGAACCAATATCTGTCACTCGAAATTCCACCCTGCGATTTCTCTGGTGTTCATCTTCGGTGCACTCCATCCCATCGGCACAGTGATTCTTGAGCATGGTCTCTCCATAACCTACTGCTGTCAATCTGCTTGAGTCAATCCCTTGGGCGATGAGCCACTGTCGGGC
>JADFAK010000121.1 GCA_015665315.1 Flavobacteriales bacterium
AGCCACTCACCACCGTTCCAACTGTCACCAAATGAATCGAACATTTGGATTTGATAGCATCCATTTGTTAAGCACAAATCGGTAGTTGAAGGTCCACCGCCGTTGCCATAGTTGATGCCAAATGCATCGAGGACAAACCATGAAATCTCAGACGGGAAAGAACCTCCTGTTACTTCAAGAGAATAGCAGTTGCTATAACAACAACTGGTGGATACCTGGTCGGTTATATTGAAGTTGCATGAGGTGTTGTCTGTACATCCCTCACAAGTTGAATTGACCGAAAAAGCCGTCGGACCTTGCGCAACACCGCTCAAAACCCCCGCATCAATTCCAGTTAATTCCCAACTGATTTCAGTGTCAAAAGATCCACCTCCAACTTCGATGGCGTAGCAGCCATCGGTCAGACAAAGGTCAACAGTCGCAACGGAACCAGAGGCCATGGAGCCTGAAGTTACAGTAGCCCCACTTTCATCGTAAATCGTATAAATTGCGCCATTCCAACCGTCACCGAAAGAGTCCATCTGTGTGAAGACTACGCAGTTTTCAAAACAACAACTTCCATTGTCACTATTGGCTGCAAGCTCATAATTACATGCTACGGCGTTTGTACAACCCGGGCATACTGCTCCGCCGACATTAAAAGTTATGCCAGCTATGGGTGCACCACCAGATTGATTACCACTAGAAGCACCTGACAAGGTCCATCCGATCTCCGAATCAAAAGTTCCTCCACCCACAGTTAGATAGTAGCATCCATCGGGAAGGCATATGTTATCAACTCCATTGGATTCGTCGTTAAGTGTTCCAGTTGCAACAGCAAATCCTGAACTGTATTCAGTGATCGAGTACGTTGCTCCATTCCAGCCGTCGCCGAAGGAATCGGTCATCGAAAAAGTCACACACGATGAAATACAGCACGAGCCATCATTCGATTGCGCCCAGGCCTCGTAATTACACGCAGCAGGATCTGTACATCCTCCGCAACTAACTCCTCCTACAGAAAAAGCAAAAGTCTCTGGCGCGTTACCAGATTGAGTTCCACCGTCAATACCATTCAATGTCCATCCAATTTCTGAATCGAAAGAACCACCACCTACGGTGATAGAATAACAACCATCTTGCAAGCAAATAGACTCCACTCCAGCTGAGCCCCCAGCGAGTGTGCCTGAAGCAACACTTGTTCCTTGGCTATTGTTGATGGTGTAAGTAGCGCCATTCCAACCATCGCCAAAGGCGTCACTCATCGTTATTGACACACAATTTGTCGAACACGATACACATCCTGTACCACCATCTAAGGCCCAGCCCATGTCCTGAAAAATTCCCAAAGTCACCGGTCCAGGTGAGTGGATTGCTTCGGCCGAACCGATAGCAAAAGTCATCAAGGAGTTTGGATCGCCCGGAGGGAAAGATGATTCATTCAAGTGGGAGTAGCTTGAACCCCCATTCCATGTGGCCGGTGCATATATTTGTGGGTTTGCACTACCATTGGCCAAGGTGCCAAATATCCCCGTCCAGAACAAATCGTCTCCTTGAAGTTGGTTGGCGAGAGCCGTTGAACCATCGGCAAAACTTAGTATCTCAGCGCCGCTCCCATTTTCTACAAATGTGTCATAGATATAAGGAAAGCCATCTTGCTCGATGAACCCCAGTCCACCGCTAACATCCGCTGATCCAAAGAATCCTAATCCATGGCCCAACTCATGCAAAACAACAGATACGAAATCGTATTGGCCTGCGGGTGGGTTTGCGTCCAATCCGTAATACCAAGTAAACGAGCTACTGAAATTGGCGTTGATGTCAGATTGTGTTGACAAGTCGCTTCCACTCAAAGAATTGGCCAATGCTTGTGGATACCATGTTCCCGCCAAAGGAGCTCCAGCAAAATCTCGATGAATAGTGCTTGCTCCTGCAGAGCCCAATATGCCAGGGCCCAAAACGGTAAAGTTTGCATCGACTGTTATTGTCTCCGATGAAGTAATCAGCGAGGCCCAAATATCAACGGCGTATTGAAATGCCGTTTGAGCCGGCGCGGTAAATCCGGTATAATTTACATTGATTGTTGCGGCCCTTTCCTGACCAGGAACAAAGCCCTCAGGCGGTCCTACCACCGTACCAGCGTTGTAATCGGCTGTTCGTATTTTGATGATGCCGTGAGGCAATTGTTGGCTGGCTTCTTGTGAAGTCATGAATTGTATGCTCAAAACGAATGTCAAGAGCAGAGATGAGCGCAGCACAAGGCGCCATCTTAGTAAGTTGAGGTACATAGTAATTAGATTTAAGGTTTAATAATTCAGTTTAAAAGCTGAACGCAAATCTAATCTATTGAATGTTAATCTAATAACCAAGTTTTTAACGAACCTCAAACAGGTGTATCACAAATTCTCTGGAAGATGTTTCCATCTAAGGTCGGCATACATCGCCGGGAAGTAGGTTTTTAGAAATGCCGAATAGTAGTTATACGGCTTATGCTGCCAGAAGCTAGGTGAGTCCTTATACAATTCTGTATTGATGAAGTGACCATCGGCACCGATTGGATTAATGGCCATTAGAGAATCGTTTTGGAAGATGGTCGAATCGCGAAGAATCAGTGGATAATCAAAAGGACGCATCTCGACACGCTTTCCCATCAGGGCAAAATTGATTCCATCGACATACTCTGGCATCGTCACATCACCCATGACAGTGGATAGGTTTCCGTTGATATTGTTACCTGTAAATTGCACCAGCTTATTCAATTTACCCTCGAACAAGCGGGCTGCCATTCCTACAGCCATCTCGGTCGCGTGAAAATTCTCACGATCAAAAAGCAAAGAGGTAATATCTTTTTCCGTGATCAATCCACCTTCTTCATAAGCGAGCGGCATGCGTGGCACGGGATCGGCGGGATTGATAATACTGAAACTGGTCCCAGTGGCAGCTATTCTTTGCTCGTATTCATGGGCAAATTCCTTGTTGCCGAGCATGGGATGTGCAAAAGCGTAAGTTTTATACTTGTTATTCGGAGAAAGGACACCCGTGGGCAAGTTCTCCAAATAGGCCCGAAGTAGTTGGGCCAAAGCACCGCCCTGGCTGTGGCCAGTGATCATGATATCGTAAATCCCCCGATCGTTGTAATCTTTGATCTGATGTATGATGGTCTCCGACATGTCGGCAAGTGCCAAGGCATAACCTGAATGAACTGCTGCCGCCGTATCTCGGGCAAAAACATAGTTAAAAGCATAGCCCTCTAACATGATCGTTCCATGGGCAGGAATCATGGCCGAGTAGATGTTTTCGACCCAGCTGACTGTTTTTTCGGTAGAGCCCCGGAAGTTGATTACAGCCATGTTGCCTTGCTCGTAGATCTGGAATTTGTTGTCCATGCCCATTGTTCGAGAGGTATATACTTTATCATAACCCGCAGGCAGGATATCTTCATCGGAGCCGTATAATTCCAAAAATGTAAAACTATTGCATATTGCGAGCATGTCGCGAGCCTCGACAATGTCAAATCCAGCTTTGACCTGAGCCTTGGTGTCTTGTGTTGCCGATACGATCGCCAACAGCAAAAGAGAGGTGTAAACTAAGTTTTTCATCATAAATAGGTTCTTCAAATAGAACAACGTTGCTACAAAGATATTGTGTGGTTCGCTGTCCTTCTCTAGTATATCAAATCACTTGCCAAAGTCTAAATGGTGATAAAGTCGCTTAACTTATCCCCTGGTTTTCATCTTTGGTGATTAAAAGGCCTGATTCAACATTTCAATATGCTGTAACGTCGACAATTTGTATTTTTGCACGTTTCCAAATGACTTTACTATGGTGAGATCCACGTTTTTATTGATTGTGTTTTCGGTTGTCCTTGGTTTTTCAGTCCAAGCTCAAGTTCAAGTAGAATGGCCAGCTGCCCCAACGGTAAATTATCCGAGCAAAGGGGATAAATCACACAAGTTGGACTATGTCATGGTGGATGTAGCCGATTGGGAAGAGTATATTCAGGGCAATAAATTCCAAACAAATCAGGAAATCCCCGCACTCATTACCTACTACACCAAGGACAATGAAAAAATCTTTAGCACGACCGCTGGTATTCGTTTGTCGGGAATTTTCATTCGTAAACTTCCTCAAAAGTCTATTGCAGTAGAATTCTCTACACGTGAATTTCAATCTGAAAAGGTATTCTACAACATCTTCCCGACACGAGATTACGATCGAATTCGAGGATTCGTGCTCAGAGCCCACGGTAATCCAATGGGGCTTACCTTTTTCAAGGACGCCATGATGAACGAATCGGTCGATGAATTTACCGATTTGGAATACAGCGGCTACCGGCCAGTGGTCGTATATATCAATGGTCAATACCAAGGTCTTCACAATCTGCGCGAGAAAAAGGACAAGGACTTTCTAAAATCCCTACATGATCTATCAGGTAGTGATATCGAAGTGTTTGATGTCGACGGCGGTGTGAATGCTAAGCCAAATGCCGATTGGGAGGAGATGATTGCCTATGCCAACACCAACGACTTGTCTAAAAAAGTACATTACGATTGGATGAGCGAGCGCATCGAGATCGACAATTTCATCGATTATCACATTTGCCACATGTACTACAGCAATACCGACTGGCCAAAAGCCAATGTGAAAGTGTGGCGACCAAAAGGAGGGAAGTGGCGTTGGATGTTCTTTGATTGTGACCGTGGATTCATGAACGTGAATTTTGATATGATCGAACATAACGTGGGTAAAGATCAATGGGCAGCAAGACGAAACGACGAGAAAGTGGATGAACGATTGAATAAGTCTACGGTTCTTATTCGCGGACTGATGACCAACGAGGAATTTGCGGCAAAGTTTGTTCGCAGGTACCAAGATTTGTTGAATACCGCTTTTACCCCTGCTCGCCTAAGCGCTTTGGTTGAAACCTGCGCCGATCGCATACGACCTGAAGTCAATCATCACATCACCTATTGGAAGGATATCAAGAATGAACACACCTACCAATATGTCAAGACGATTGATGAATGGAATCACAATATAGCTGGCATGAACACTTTCATCAAACAACGCCCTGGTTATGTTTGGAAGCACCTTGAGGATAAATTCCAACTAGGAGGTCACGCCCCAGCAACCATTCACATCGCAAATCCTGAAGGTGGTTATATCATGGTCAATTCGATGAAGATCGACCAAGCATCATTTACCGGAGATTATTTCAGAGACCTACCCATTGACCTCATCGCCTATCCAAAAGAGGGATACGAGTTTTCACATTGGGAAGGAATTTCTGAAAAGTCGGCAAGCGTTCAAATAAATCGCGACCAGTTGACACAAGGAGTGACAGCAGTGTTCAAAGCAATTGAAAAGTAAGATGGGAGTTAGAAATTATCTAGAGCAAAGCCCTCTCAACCGTATTTCCCGATTTATCGGAATCGCATTGGTGGCCGTGTGTATGACTGCATGCCAATCTAAAATTGAGTCCCAACAACCGCAGTCATCTGATGAGTCGGCGGCCAAGCTCAGTATAGGACACGATGCCATGCTCAAATTCGATCGGAAAATGCAAGCCGCCAAAAAACGGGGCTACATGGTTGCCGAAGACACGGATTGGGTGCGCGCCAAGTTGCTTGTTGACGGTGATACGCTTTTTGTCAATATCCGACCCAAAGGAGATGACGTCAACGGACCGATCGATTCATTGCTTTCGTTTCGGGTCAAGGTGGCCAAAAAAGCTTCCTTCAAAGGAATGCGTTCCTTCTCCATCCATCCTGCTTCGAACAAAGCATATGGTGAAGAATGGCTCGCACATGAACTACTGCGAAACGAGGATGTGCTTACGCCTCGCTATGGCTTTTTTCCGCTGGAGGTGAACGGACAGTCTTGGGGGATGTATGCGTGGGAAGAGCATTTTGACAAACAATTGGTCGAAAGCAGCAAGCGTCGTGAAGGGCCTATTTTAAAACTTGACGAATCGGTTATTCTTGAAATTCACGCCGATGGCGACCTCAAAGAAGTACTCGTGGAACGCGCGGAAATCCAACCTTTTGGGTCCGGTAAAATTGGCCGGAGTGAGGTGTTGAAAGCGCAATTTCTCGATGCTCAGCGATTGATGCGTCAATTGAGACTCAATCAGGCGCCAGCTAGTGATATTTACGATGTAAAGAAATTGGCCACGGTATATGCTTTGGTCGATTTGATGGGGTCAGCTACTTGTTTGGAATGGGACAATCAGCGCTGTTACTTCAACCCGGTAAATGCTCGACTTGAGCCTATCGTGTACAATTGCTTCAATGATAGCGAAAGAGCGAAGAGTGAATTACTAGGTGTAAAATACGCTTCTAGCTCAACCTTGAAATATGCCGATATTCCTTTCCTAGATTCTCTCTTTGTGACTGAATACGTGTCTGCACTTCAAAGGATAACTGCCGATGAGTATTTGGAGAAAATCCTCGAAGGCGCCGAATTGCCATTTGCCGAAGGCTTAAAAAAACAACACGATTACAAACTAGATCATAAAGCGTGGATTGCCCGCAGAGATGTTATTCGTGACCAATTGGACGGATTAAGCACCAAAATTTTGAGCGCTCAAAACCAAGGACACATCGCCGCAGAGATTCAGTTTCCATGGCAGCCATTGCCTTCCTTGTCGATCAAAGCCTACGTCCAAGAAACGTCCTTGGATGGAGTGCATACCATGCTTCTACTCAACGCCTTTGACAAACCTATCGAGGTGCTTGGATTTGGTACCAAGGTGAGCATGTGTTACGGTTTCGATGAGCCGGTGATCGTTGATCCTTCGTTGGAACCAGCACAGGGTAAAGTTGTAAGCTCTCGAGGTAAATATTGCTATTACCGCGTTCGTGGACTGGGTGAAGTCCACAAAAGAGCAATTATGAAATGGCCATTCCCAGAAGGTGAAACTACGCGGCAATTGTACGCCCAAAGTCATGGCATTCCTGCAGAATTTGTGCAAGAAGGAAAGCGATTGACTCTTCCAAAGGGGAATCATGCCTTTAGTGAGAATATCTACATTCCTGCTGGGTTGGAAATACATATCGACGCTGGTACCGCAGTTACCCTCAATGGATGTGGCTGGATGTCGATGTCGCCGATTTTTGTACATGGCACCGAAGAATCGCCGGTTGTATTCAAAGGGAAAGGGGCCACTGGATTTACGATCATGAATGGACATTTGCGCTCGTCGCTGAGCTATTGCACCTTCGATGGTTTCGGAACACAAGAACTACCAGGATGGCTGCTCACTGGAGCAGTGAATTTCTATGAATCGGACGTCGATATGGATCATTGTCACATGCTCAATAATACGTGCGAGGACGGACTGAATATTATTCGATCGGATTTCAAACTTGAGGCGTGTGAAATTGCGCATACTTTTGGCGATGGATTTGATGCCGATTACTGTACCGGTGAAATTGCCAACAGCAGCGTGCATCATACGGCCAATGACTGCTTGGACTTCTCAACAAGTGAAATTTCGGTGGTCAATTGTGAGGTTTTTGACTCAGGTGATAAGGCTGTAAGTGCAGGGGAAAACTCGACGATAACAGTGAAAGGTACGCAGATTGCTCGCGCTCATATTGGTTTGGCCTCAAAGGATAAATCGCTGTTGAATGTGAGTGAATCGAGTATGGACGCTTGTCATTTTGGTTATACGATCTACCAAAAGAAACCGGAATACGGTCCAGCTAGGATCGAAGCAGTCTCGGTCCAGGTCAGTGCCATTGACACCTTGCAACTGATTGAGTTGGGCTCGGTGCTTAAATTGGACGGACAGGAGATCAAAGGGGATCAAACGATCGACTTGGCTAAATTCTATGGTCTTTAATTAGTTCAGCTCTTCGAGCAAATGTTGAGCTTGGCGTGCATAGAAACTTGTGCTCTTCGCAATGGTTTGTAGCAATGTTTTGCCGGCCTCTTTTTCTCCGCTCTGACACATGGATTTTGCCAAGTAAAAGTCAATTTCCTGCTCAAAAGTGGGCGATCCTTGTGTTTTTAGGGCGCTGAAATAGCCTTTTGCGGCATCGTACTTTTGCGAATTGAAAAGCGAAAGACCGAGATAGAATTGCGCGTTGATATCGTCAGGATATTTCTTGAGAATGGTGCGCATCCTTTTTTCACATTCCTTGAATTTTCTCACTGAAAATAGTACAATGGCCTCTTCGAGGTAGTCGACGTATTGTACAGCCACGATGGTCATATACTCGTGATCAGGATGGGTGTTTTGCTCGCCGTTTTCGAGATTCGCAGGGACTCCTCCTGGAGTAATTTCCCATTGCTTAAATTCCTCCATTCTTTTCCCGCGGTAGTCCACAACTTTGTAATCCTCGATATGGTAAATACGCTCGCTATTTCTTTTCGGTAGGAGCTCACCTTCGCGTGTGAATGTAACCGGTTCTGGAGTGACTTCTTTCAAGGGAACTACGTTCAAATAGGGATCGTAGGTAGCCAACGGTGCTCCTTCCACATGGGAAATTGTGATGGAAATGCTTGAATCGGTCGTTTTATGGGAAGCCACGTGCGACTCCGAGGGCTGGGCTTCCTTTGTTATTTCATTGGCTTCTGTTATGTCTTCGGCATTTCGGTCAATTTGGAGCTCGAGTGCTTGTTCTTGGTGGGCGGCAAGTGCCGGGCTCGTAGTTTCTTCTTTGGCCGACCACCAAACGATGGCTACCGCGATTCCCAAGGCCAGGCCAAGGGTGATAAAAGTATATGAGTTTCGCCACGTGCTGCTTTTGGTTTGGGCAGCTAGGTGATGGTCGATGCGGTCTAGGGAAGGCAGGACTCCGTCCATTTGGAGACCCTCGATGGCATCGGCAATAAACGGATCATGGGTTGCGAGCTGTTGCATAGCTTGCATGTCCTCGGCCGACAACTTTTCGTTGACGAAGTCCAGCATCTCTTCGCGAGATGGAACATAATCCGGTATGAATTTAGTCTTTGAATTCATCGCTTTGTTCCAGTTGGATTTTCAGATTTCGTTTGCCATTTTGGATATGGCTTTTCACTGTGTTCATGGCGAATCCAGTGTGCTCTACTATTTCCTTGTAACTGCGTTTATCCAAGAAAAATAGTTCTAGGCATTTCTTTTGTTCGGGATTGAGGACCGACAAAGCTCGCTCAAGGGCTTCGTACTGCACTTCTCTTTCCGCGTGGTCATCCAAGTCAACCTCGTAGGTTGCCGTGAAACGGGCTCTTTTCTCCCGCGTTCGCACCTGCTTTCTCAAAATCATCAGCGCGTGATTCTTGCTTACGGTATACAACCACGCTTTGAACACATCGATATCCTTTGATTTTAATTCGACGAATAGCTTTTCAAAAATCTCAATGGTCGCGTCTTCGGCAGCCGCTGGATCTTTCAAATACTTCATACTCACTCCCAAAACCATGTGGGCATACCGGTTGAACAGTTCGCCCACATGGCTCTTCTTCCCGCTTTTGCGGTAACGCTCAATGAGCGCTTCGTCGGAAATGTTGGATGAAGATTTAGTAAAGAGCATATTCTCAAGTGGGGTATAGCAGGGCAGGTTTACTGCCGAGCTTCATTTTGTTGTTCCTTATAAAGATCGAAATAATTCTTGGTTTCTATCACCACTACTCCTCCCGTAAAATCTCCATATTTAGCAGGTACACCGCCTGTATAAACCGACATGCTGCCTATTCCACTGCTGGGGATGGTTGGAAGCTGACCGATGATCTTGACCCCATCGATTATGTAGAGGTTGGTGCCGCCACGGGAGCCGCGAAAGTACAACTCTGTGCCTTCGGCATTGGTAGTCACGCCTGCAAATGATTTTGAAATGAATCCCTTGAGATTCTTGGCCTCAGACGCATGTTCCAATTCCTCGGCCCCAATCGTAGTCATTCCTGTATTGTCAGGATCGATTAGAGGAATGGTATAGGTTTCGCACACGACGGCAGGCATTTCGAGTGTTCTTTGGATCATAATTATGTCAACCATATAAGTAATCTTATCAGGCCGCACGATAACGCCATCGATAATTTGAGTTTGATACCCGGTAAAAGTGATTTCCACCTTATACGTTCCGCTGGCCAATGGCTTAACTTTAAACCGTCCATCCAGTCCGGATACAACTCCTTGAACTTTCTCACCTGCTATAACGCGAATAGCGGCCATCGGCAGGGTAGATTTTCCATTCGAATCGTAGACAGTTCCTTGGATTTCTCCGTAACTCTGGGCAAACAGGGAAGTTTGGAAAACGAGCAGTGCAATAATGAATCCTAGATGCTTCATGATGTTTGTTTTTAATGATTTACTAGAGGATGCTCAATTCTCTCAAATTCCATAAATGCCGTGATAATATTTTCGGAATTGGTATTTAATCCCCTTCGCGACCCCGTCTTTCGCAAAGTGATGTTGTATATTTGTAGGAGAAAATAGGCAACATTTGTTTTTAGAAAATAACCATACAGGACAAAATCGCGGGTGGATCGAAGTAGTTTGTGGATGCATGTTCTCAGGTAAAACGGAAGAGCTCATTCGCCGAATGAAAAGAGCCGAGTTTGCCCGTCAGCGTGTGGAGATTTTCAAGCCGCTTATCGATACGCGCTACAGCGATGATGAGGTGGTTAGCCATGATAAAAACACCATTGTCTCTACCCCCATCGAACATTCATCTCAGCTTTTACTTCTCACTTCTGAAATTGACGTGGTAGGAATTGATGAAGCCCAGTTTTTTGACGACGGCTTGCCCGCAGTATGCAGTCAGCTCGCCAATTCAGGAATTCGGGTCATCGTCGCCGGACTGGATTTGGATTACTTGGGCCGACCCTTTGGTCCGATGCCCAATCTCCTTGCATTGGCCGAATATGTGACCAAAGTACACGCGATTTGTGTGCAGACGGGCAATCACGCGCATCACAGCTATAGAATTACGGAGGGCGACG
>JADFAK010000130.1 GCA_015665315.1 Flavobacteriales bacterium
CTGGGCTGTCGTGCCATTCAGGTGTTTCCTTGAGGTTGATCGCCGTCATTTTCACATACCTCGTGCTCGTAGCAACTTCTAAGGCGAACGTGTGAATCATTTCAGCTTCTTCCTTGAGCGGAATTTGGTGCCCTACTCTGCCTAGCTCTGTCCACTGCTCGCCGTCCATGGAAATCGAATACACGACTTCCTGCGGCAAGAAGATCCACGCGTTGTTGTACAAGTAAAAATTCGAACTCAAAGCCGATATCTCGGTTTGCTCCTCCAAATCCACGACCAGTTCAAGATCGTTGTACTGCAAAGCTTGCCAATGTCCGTCCCTGAAATTCTTCGTACCCAGCACCCCGTCAACAAGCGCCGAGTCGCCCCCGCCAGTGTAGTACGGACTGTAGGTATAATTCAATTCAAAAGGATGGTTCAGGCCTTGGTGAAATTCTACATTGTATTGGATGGGATCGTACTCTTTTCCCTTCCACGATGCCAAAAATGAGATCTCCTGTTTGCCAGTGACCGTGATCGGTCCGCCATAAGGCAAAGCTTCCGTGCTTACCGTTCCAGGGATCCACTTGACCGCGACGTTCTTGCTTCGCGGCGTTGCAGAAACTTGCACAAAAGTATCATGAACTCCAGTCGTCACAGAAATCGGGGTCGACTCAAATCCATACTCGACTCCGAGCGCATCCAATCGGGGATAGTGGTCGTTTACGCGCGATTGGAATTCTTTGAAATTACGGTCTGCAGGGTAACTCCACAACACCTCACTCAAGGCCAAAATGCGTGGAAACACTTTGCTGTCTACCGTTTCTTGCGGAGCTCGTTCGGTCCACATATTGCATTCTCCACCTATGATAAATTGGTGCAGACTATCGGCCAAATCGACTGGAATGGGATCGAAGCTATACACCTCTTCCAAATCTGTCGCATCCAAGCCGTAGTCGAAATAACAATGGGAAGTGGGACTCATCACTACCTCGTGGCCAGTGCTAGCGGCATCCATTCCCCCTTGCATTCCCCTCCAAGATTGAACGGCCGCTCCAGCAGGAATCCCACCTTCAAGGATCTCGTCCCAACCGATCATCTTTCGGTTGTTCTCAGCGAGGAAAGTGCCGATTTCACGTATAAACCAGCTTTGAAGTTCGTGCGAATCATGCAAGCCCATCGTCTCAATTCTCTTCTTGCACTTGTCGCAGTTTTCCCACCTGTACTTAGGTGCCTCATCGCCGCCAATGTGAATATACTCCGACGGGAAGAGTTCCATGACTTCGGTGAGTACATCTTTGAGGAAGACAAAAACGCTATCGTTTCCGGCGCAGTAAATATCTTTGAAAACACCCCATTCATTTTCAACCTCAACCTGTTCTCCTCGACATGAAAGATGTGGGTAAGCAGCTATAGCCGCCACACTATGGCCTGGCAATTCAATTTCGGGAATAATGGTAACGTGTCGGTCGGCGGCGTATTGAACGATCTCTCGAATCTGCTCCTTGGTATAAAACCCGCCATAACGCTCTCCATTTTCTTCGGTGCGCCAAGCACCAATTTCGGTGAGCGCAGGATATTTATCAATTTCAATTCTCCACCCCTGATCTTCAGTCAGGTGCCAGTGCAAGGTATTCATCTTGTGATAGGCCAATAGATCGACATAACGCTTGACAAAATCGACCTCCATAAAATGCCGACAACAATCGAGAAGCAAACCGCGATGTTTGAATTTCGGATGATCTTCCAGCATCACGCAAGGGAGTGTCAGCGCCTTCTTAGAACCTGTTTCAAACTCAGCTCCGGCCAGTTGACGGAAAGTCTGCAAACCGTTAAAAATACCATGTCGGCCCTCAGAAGTAATCCAAACATAATCAGGATGCACTTCAATCGTATAGGCTTCCGACTCGCTATCTCCTTTTTTCAAAACGTTCAAGTAGATACTTCCTTTCGCTGGCTTCCCCGATCTCTTTTCTTCGATTTGCAGCTTGGTTCCAGTAGCCATTTCTAGCCATTGGGCAAACCACTGAGCTTCGGGAAGAGCAATTTTGTTAACGTAAATAATGGTTTCCGAATTCATGGTCCAATCACCATTGAAACACATCATTTGAGATGGTTGGGGAATGATAGACGGACAAGAATCGATCTTTTCTGGCATACCAGTACCACAGCCGAAATGAAGGGCTGCCACAAGGAATAAAAGCGCTAATTTTTTCATAGGGAGATCAAGCTATTCGTTCGACTCAAACGGTCGGTCCAGTTGAAGTGGGATAAATTGTCCGAAAACACCAATATAGCGATACACATCTCCTCCACCCATATCTACGGTGAACAAGGAACATACTTGGTAATTCTCACGTTTGGTAATCGCCGCAGAAAATTGCGATCCAAGTGTGGAGAGAATGCCACCTAACACATCGCCCAAGCCACCTTCCGAGTTTTCACGCAGGCGTTCCTCCATTTTCTTTTCGGCCCAAACTTGAAAATCCTTTTTATCGGGATTGGTAAAATACATTCCTCCCGCTAGAATCACGACAAGAATCACTATGGTGCTGAACTTTTTCATCGTCTAAATTTGCCTCAAAGAACGTGAAAATACGGTTATCTGAAGTCGATGTTTTAGTCAGTTATCCGCATTGTTTTTAACGGATCAAATAAAAGTAATCAGCAAGTGGACGATGATTTAGCTAGCGCAAATGAGTAATCAGTTCCTAGGCTATTGCCCCTTCGGCACATAATCCCAGTCGATGTTCCAGCCCATAGTTCCTCCCCAGCGCTTTGTCTTGGATTGCGTTCCCACAATATCAGCAGGTGTGGGGTCGATTGCACTGGAGGCATCGATCAATGGCTCTTCACGAGGCAATATTTTTAACGTATCAATAACCGCAGGAATCAAGGTTATTTCTGCTCCCAGTCGGCGCTTCATCTTTCGTCGGAAGCTCTTGAGCATTTGCGTTTGGAATTGATCCGTAGCCAAGGCCACATTTTCAAATCCATGGTAACGCGCAACATGCCATGAGTAGAACATGTTTTCGGTGCTGTGTTCGGCCAAGGTATCCAAGAAAATGCATTCGGCGGGTACCCCCAAACCTTGCGCGTACATTGACATGATTTTACATTCGGTGTATTCGTTGTAAACCGCCCCTCCAGAAAATATAATATTCTTGGCTATACCCTTGTTGTAGAGAAAGGTAGCCCAGCGCACACGCATGGACATGACTTGTGAAAAAGCATCATCGCCGTACGGCACGCCCGGAACAATTATGGCGTCGAAAGGCTGTTTATGTTGTGCTTTGGTGTATAGCTTTCCCGTATTCACGCACCCGGCAAGAACAACGATTGAAACCATGTATAGTATCCACTTCATCTTCATTAAACAAACAAGGTGAAATTAAGTTCATGAACAAGTGACAAATCGCACATAATTCATATTCATTTGCCGAAGGCTTATAACAAAGATAAAAAGTACTGGCCAACTAGCGCATGCTCCACAAGGTCGCCGCAACAACTCCTGCCGTCTCGGTTCGCAATCGAGACTTGCCTAAGGTAACTTGTATAAATCCATTGGCGCGCGCCATTTCTAATTCATCGGGAGTAAAATCTCCTTCTGGCCCAATCAGGATAAGGGCATCCTTATCCGACTGAAATGCCTCTTGAAAAGCAGGTCCAGGATTGTTGTCATCCAAATGCGCAATGAACTTCTGGGGAAAATCCAAGTCCATTAACTCGGAGAAAGATCTAGGCTCGTGTACTTGAGGTAAGTAATATTTAAGTGATTGCTTCATAGCAGCCACCACTATTTTCTGCACCCGTTCGGTCTTGAGGACTTTCCTTTCGCTTCGATCACAAATCACTGGCAAAATGGAATGAATCCCTATCTCAGTAGATTTCTCAGCGAAATACTCCAGTCTGTCAATATTTTTAGTCGGCGCAATCGCAATCGACAATCTTCCCTGGCTATCGGCATGAGACTCTTCTTTGTTGATTTGAAGAATGGCTCGTTTGGGATTGTCTTCGATAATGGTGCACAGAAAGGACCTGCCCTTGCCGTCAGTAAAAAACACCTCATCCCCGGCGCTCTTACGAAGCACGCGGATGAGGTGTTTAGATTCTTGTTCGTCTAAGCGAAAGCTCGACGACTCGATGTTCTCTTTGTAAAACAGTTGGATATCCGGCATAGCGGCCAGCTAACTGAATTACGCTTGAACAGTTGACTTAGGAGCAGCGTTGAGGATGTCCTCGCTTGCGGCTTCTTTGTACTGCGCAAAATTTTTGATAAACTTATCGGCCAATTCCTGTGCTTTTGAGTCGTATGCAGACTTATCGGCCCAAGTAGACTTAGGGTTCAAAATTTCAGCAGGAACTCCTTCACAAGTTGTAGGCATTTCAAGTCCGAAAATCTCGTGTGTGTCGTAGGACACATCGGCCAACTTACCTTCGAGGGCTGCTGTAATCATGGCACGGGTGAATCGTAATTTGATACGATCTCCAACGCCGTATTCACCGCCGCTCCATCCAGTGTTGATCAACCACACATTGACCTTGTTGCTATCCATCTTCGCACCGAGCATATCCGCATAGCGCGTTGGGTGAAGAGGCAAGAATGGCGCTCCAAAACATGCACTGAATGCAGTTTGAGGCTCTGTAATTCCCGCTTCTGTTCCGGCAACTTTGGCTGTATAACCTGAAATGAAATGGTACATGGCCTGACCTTTAGTCAATCGTGAGATTGGAGGCAACACGCCAAAAGCATCGCATGTTAGGAAGAAAATATTTTCAGGAAGTCCACCTTTAGATGGAACCATGATATTGTCGATATGATCGATAGGATATGAAACCCTTGTGTTCTCAGTTTTCGATGAGTCGGTAAAATCGGGTGTACAACCGTCATCTTCGAATCCGATGTTCTCCAATATTGCGCCGAACTTAATCGCGTCCCAAATCTGTGGCTCTTTGTCTTTGCTCAAATCAATACACTTGGCATAGCAACCACCTTCAAAATTGAAAACGGCATTCTCCGACCAACCATGCTCATCATCTCCGATTAGTCGGCGATTTGGATCAGAAGACAAAGTTGTCTTTCCTGTTCCCGACAATCCAAAGAAAACGGCCGTATCTCCATTCTCACCAACATTTGCTGAGCAGTGCATAGAAAGCACTCCGCGATCTTGTGGAAGGATGTAGTTCAACACTGAAAAGATTCCTTTTTTGATCTCACCTGTATATCCAGTGCCACCGATGATAATCATCTTCGAAGTGAAGTTGATTATTGCAAAATTGGCTTGACGTGTCCCATCAATCTCCGGATTGGCCATGAATCCAGGTGCGCATACTACATGCCAGTCTGGAACAAAACTCTCCACCTCTTCATTCGTTGGGCGCAAGAACATGTTGTTGGCAAATTGGCTAGACCAAGGAAATTCGGTTACCGTTCTAACATTTAGTCGGTAGTCGTCTTCCGCACACACGTAGTTGTCTCTTACATATACGTCTCTGTTGGTCAGATAAGCCTTCATCCGATTGAACAAAGCGTCAAATTTAGCCGGCTCAAATTTCTTGTTGACTTTACCCCACCACACCGTGTTTTCTGTGACATCGTCGCACACGACAAATCGATCCTCAGGAGATCGCCCTGTGAATTCACCTGTGTCGATGGCGATTGCCCCTGTTGAGGTAAGAATACCTTGTCCGAGAATAATGCTCTCTTCTACCAATTCTGCTGGTGATAAATTCCAATAGGCATTGGCTACTCCACCCAAGTCAATCGACTCAAGAGATGCGTTTTCTGCTCGTTTTCCGAAATTATTCATGTATCAATTAATTGATAATCACTTAAAGAAATAGGGGGCAAATTTAGGCCTTTTCCATGCATCTCGTGTAAGTATCCGGCTTAAAGAATCACCGTTTTTTACACATTCTTTGCACCATAAGGTCAATTTCAGATAGCCACGGACAACTTTAAGGCTACCCGAAAGCTCGATCATTTGCGTATATCGCTCGTTTTCAAAGCCTTGATTTAAAGACTTCCAAAACGGTATTTCTAAACCTTGATTTTTGTCACTTTCGCAATGAAGATGGCCCAACCAAGGATTAACAAGGTTCCACCCAAAGGTGTAATCGGACCTAAAGCCGACACCCAAGACCAATTCCATGCGTGTCCGAGAACGAGGAGGTAAATACTCACAGAAAAGCAAAGTGTGCCTGCGATTATACTGCCGACCGACCATTTAAACGAGATTGATTTTAGTCCTGAAATAGTGCCAATAATGAGCAAGGCTAGGCCATGGATCATTTGGTAGCGCACTCCTGTATTGAATGAAACGAGTTGACTTTCCGATAGCAAGGCTTTGAGTGCATGGGCTCCAAATGCGCCTAAAACGACCCCGGTGAGCATAAATACTCCACCCCAAACAAGTGAAATGCGCATATACCGGTCCCCATCTTTCATCATATCAGGTATTCGTTTATTTTTGTCAAAAATACATTCCACAACACCATGAATCGAATAATCACACCACTATTTCTGTCTGCCGCTTTGGTATTGACAATGGCCTCTTGCAATAGCAATGAAGCATCATCTGTTGCATCGACACCAGCTAAAGAGGAAGCGCAGACTGAAGGAGTTGCTTCGAACCGTCCGGATTTCACCCCTGAAGAACTTGCTGCCCGGGCAGAAAGGAAGCGGAAAATACAGGAAGAAAGCGAGCGTTTGAAGGCTGAAAACCCAGTATTGGCAACCGAATACAACACAACTTCGATTTACAAGTATGTCACGACGGCTCCCGAGTTTTCGATATTCGCAAAGCTGCTTATGGCTTCTGATTTGGCCAAGACCTGCCACAATACCAATATGACCGCTTTTATTCCGAACGATGCGGCTTTTGACAATGTCGACCAAGGAGTTTTTCACTTGCTGTTCAAGCCTTCGAAAAAGGATGCACTCAACAAATTCATCAACAATCATATCTGTCAGCCCGCAGTAAGCGCCGAGAAAATCGGAACAGCCACAGGGCTAAGCGATGGAAACGGAAACGCCTTCAAGATAAACAACGAAGGAATCCTTTCTATCAATGGTGTGGAGGCTGTGAAACACGATATCAACACCAAGAACGGCAACATCATCCAGGTGAGACTGCCTATTGGTTTTCCTACCAGTCTATAGATTTTATGATTCTAGCCTTCGGCAAATGACTGTCGGGGCTAGAATTCTGCCCTTATCTCCGCTTTGAGAACTTTAAGGGCTAGCTCAATGCCACTGTTGCCCACCTGCTTCTCCAGCGAAAATATCTCCTCGCACAAAACCAAGGCCGATTCCGTCGGTTTGCATCTCGAAGCAGCAACCTTGTACAATTGAAGGGTCTCTTCCTTGGCCGAAACAAGTACTTCCCACGAGCGGTCGGTCACGTACATTTGCAGACTGACATTGTGCTCAAATTCCTGTCTTAGTGCTTTGCTTAATTCAAGATGCAGTTGGCCTGAGGTCATTGCACCTTTATTGAGCCGCATTACCATCGACGTAGGTCTCAACCGTTCCATCATGACGATGAGTCGCTCGATGGCGCTGATCTTCAAAGGTAAAATCACCTTAAGTCGGGACGAATTTTGATCGGCCTTGAGCTTGTCCTTCTTGATAGATGTCATTCTATCGAAGAAAAACAGGGCCAACAGCATCACAATAAAAGCGGGAAGAACGATCTTAGCTATTTCGAGCATAGTATTCAAGATTGACTAATTTGCGCCCAAATGTAATAGGTTTTTAGTCGGTATGATTGTATCTCTTACAACTGGTATTTTATGAAAACTCAACACTTCCTTTTTTTATTGCTCTTTCTTCCTGCATTTGCGCAAGCTCAATACGAGTTCCATCGCTACGACGAGGTGGATATTTCGGTCGATGGTTCTCCCTTGAAAAACGCTTGGGCTGGAGGTATCAATAGCGGGCAACTTTCTCGCATCGACTTGAATAACGACGGACTTGAAGATCTTTTTGTTTTTGATCGTATTGGAAACCGCATCCTCACTTTTATCAATGAAGATGGCACTCCTGGTCAAATGAACTACAAACATGCCTACGAGTATGTCGACAACTTCCCCGATTCGCTTCGTAGCTGGGCACTCCTTCGTGATTCGAATTGCGATGGATTAAAAGATATCTACTCGGGAAAGAGCAGCAGCATAATGATTCACAAGAACATAGGAACCGATGAGCCCGCCTTTGAGCTTACCTACGCACTTGCAAACGCATCTTACAATCTAAGTGGTGTCCCTTTTGATGCACCCATGTATTGCGTATCGGTTGATATCCCGTCCATCGTCGACTTTGACGAAGACGGCGACATGGATATTTTCTCGTGGACGGAAACGGGAGGTACCATTTATTACTACAAGAATATTTCACTCGAAACAGGATCATGTGATACTCCTGTATACAGCACCGTAAACAGATGCTACGGTAAATTGGGTGAGGCATCGGAGAGTTTTAGTCTGTTCATTGGCAACGACTTTGAATGTGATTTCAACGTAGTCAACCCCGAATTCACCGACGACGGTTCGCGCGACGGTCAGCACACAGGTGGAACAATCCTCAGCATCGACCTCGATCAAAATGGAATCAAAGACCTCATTCTCAGCGACGTTACCGAAACGTATATGGTAGCCGCCCTGATGGAAACAGATTCAGAAGATCAACTAGATGCATGCTTCTCAGCTGAGCCCGACTTCCCTTCGCAGTACGCCGCAACTGAAGGCGTTGACATGCGCATCTTTCCAGCGGGATTTTATGAAGACGTGAACAATGACGGACTCCGGGATTTGATTGTTTGCCCTAGCGGCACTGTTGATACGGAAGACGATAACTCCGTGCATTTATACCTAAATTCAGGCGAGAACGACCTGCCGATATTCGAGAAGATTGAAGAAAATTTTCTGCAAAAAGACATGATAGACCTCGGTCGAAATGCACACCCAGTAACCGTGGATTACAACGGAGATGGCTTGATGGACCTCGTTGTTGCCAACAAGGAGTACAACAACGATGTAGACGAACATCCTTCGCAACTCGCATTATTGGTAAACATAGGAACGACGACAGAACCAGCTTTTGAAGTAGTCGATTTCAATTGGCTTGACTTGCCGCAATACGGTGTCGAAAGTGTACATCCTGCCTTTGGAGATTTGGATGGTGATGGTGACATGGACCTTGTCTTGGGAGAAGAAGGAGGCATCATGCACTACTTCGAAAACAGCGCTGGCGCTGGAAATCCAATGGAACTTGCGCTTACAATCCCAGGCATGACTTATTCCGATGAAACGTCGATGGATGTGGGCCAGTTTGCCGCCCCACAATTGTTTGACTTGGACGAAGACGGTGTTTTGGACTTGGTCGTAGGTGAGCGCAATGGAAATGTCAATTATATCCGCAATACGGGAACGACCGCGCAATTTGAATTTGAACTCGTCCATGATTCCGTGGGATACGCATTGGCATCTAATTTCTTAGGCATATTCGGTAACTCGGTGCCTTACTTATGGAAGGACCAAGAAGGGGAAATCCAAATGATTATGGGCACAGAGACGGGTTACATAAGTCACTTCAACAATATCTCTGGAAACCTTGAGGGAACTTTCAACCTAGTTACCGAAGAGTTTGCCGGTATTTGGGAAGGAACCTATTCAGGCGCTTGGATGTATGATTTTACGGGCGATGACACCTTGGATTTGGTGTATGGTCAGATTGGTGGCGGACTAGCCTTCTACAAAGGTGGCGACTTGATCATCGATGTTCCGGAAATAGCCGAAGTGATCGATCTGGGCGTTTTTCCAAATCCAACCTCGGGATCTTTGAACATAATCGGCCTGGAACAAGTCGCAACGGCAAGACATCTCGGCATCCACGACCGTTTAGGTCGAAAAGTATTGCAGACTACTTGCAAGGACGGCCGCAATTGTGTGATTGATGTTTCATCGCTCTCGGGCGGCATGTACATTCTGCAAGCTACTGACAATCAAGGAAACGTAGTTGGAATCGGGAAATTCGTAGTCAACTAATCCAAACTACCCTTTCACTTTACCGCACGCTTGGCCTGACTTACATGTCGCTGGTTGTGATAGATCACGACGCGCCAGGTATCTCCCAAGCGCAGTTTTAGGGTCTTGCTGATGGTTATCGCCGTACGTGTTTTACGCAAGTCTACTTCGCGCGATTTGTTCAAAAGCTCCAATGTTTCCTTTTGATAATCCAAGAACTTATCCAACACCTCCATTCCCATCGCGCTGCCATTGGGATTCTTGTCGGCGAAAGTCTTCATCTTGTTAAGCTTTGGTTTGTCGGCTACCGAACTGACAAAATAATTCCCCAGAATACCACCTTTATAATCGGGCGAACCCGGCCGGAAAGTGCTAGCCGAAATACGAGCTGCGATTTCTGGCATATAGAAATCACTGTACAAGTTCAGATGTTCAATGGCCTCCAGCGCACTCCAGCTGTTTGCGTTGGCCTTCTTATTCAAAGTCTCGATAGGCAACTTCTTGAGAGCCTCCACTTCACGAACGAGTTCTTTCGTGCGAGCAGCCAAGTCGTCCAATAGGTCTGTAGATTTAATCTTCATCTTCTTTCTTTTTCGCAAATCTCCAACACAGGACGTCGGAAAACATTGATTTGAGTCAAGAGTTTCTATTCAGGCATTTCGACGTCGCGCTTCAACTACTTGTCAAGAAGTCAAATACTGTCAAAGAGGTTGTCGAGCAGAGAAACTCTAGGACATTATACATTTAGCAGAATATTCAAGTTTCGTCGTCGAGACATGCTCAATGACCTCATTTTAACCACATGA
>JADFAK010000072.1 GCA_015665315.1 Flavobacteriales bacterium
GACGACCTGGAAGATCTCAATATCCACTTATTTGATTTTGAACAACTAGAAAGCACACATACCAACTACTGTTTTGAAGATGGTACTGTAATAATGATCTATTCAAGTGAGCGTCTGGAAACGTTATTGAACAGACACAAGATTAACTCTCAGAACTAGTAAAACCGCAGGTATGAAAAATTTATTTACACTGATAGTAATTACATGCTTGTTCACCTCAATAGCTGTTGGACAAGAAAATGCGATATCGAATACAACATTGACTGCCTGTTCTGGATTTTTGGTTGATTCTGGTTTGAGTCAAGACGACTATGACCCGAATGAGGACATCACAATGACGATATGTCCTGAAGATGGCGAGACATATCTAAATCTGGGTTTCAATTTTTTCAATGTTGGCGAAGGTGACTTTCTTACCATTTATGATGGAGATTCGGACGCGGCGCCAGAATTGGGCACATACGGAGGTACTGATCTGCAACAGGTAGATGTTACTTCTACTGACGACAACCCAACGGGATGTTTGACATTGCATTGGACATCCGATGGATCCGACGAAGGTAGTTTTGGTGCGGAAATTTCGTGCGGATTGCCTTGCATTAAGCCATTGGCACAAGTAGATTTTGAAGGTGAGATTCCTTTGCTTGTTTGCCCAGGCGACGAAATCACGCTCGACGCAACACCTACAGTCTTTGCCGATGGTACTGCTGTCGATCAGTGGACTTGGAACTTCGGTGATCAACAAACAAATGATACCGACTGGCCAGAAGTTACGCATAGCTACGATGAAGAGGGAGCTTATAAAATTCAACTTTACATTACAGATGACAACGACTGTTCAAGCACAAACTTAATCGACGTTCTTGTCCTAGTTAGTAACGATCCAATAATTGAAATGATCAGCGAACCTAGTGTTTGTCTGGGTGCTGAACTAGATATTTCAGGGACAGCTACACCAGTCACTTGGACAGCTATTCCTGACGGATTGGATGGTGGAGACGTATTTATTCCAGACGATCAAGGTCAGTGTTTCGGAAGTACGATTACTTACAACATTTTCGATGCAGGAGCTGAAATTGAAACGGTCGACGATCTAGAAAATTTTTATATCAACTTCGAGCACTCTTTTATGGGTGACTTAGTTATCACCTTCATTTGTCCGAATGGTCAGTCTATCTCGGTTCACCAGCAAGGTGGTGGTTCAACTTTCTTGGGTGTACCTGTAGACAACGATGGAACCCCCAACGAAGCTGGAATTGGATGGGACTATTGGTGGTCTCCTGATGCGACTCTTGGAACATGGGCCGACGAAAGTGGAGGTACTTTGGCTTCAGGTGTTTATGACAGTGTGGATCCATGGGAAAACCTCATAGGTTGTCCGTTGAATGGAACGTGGGAAATCGAGATTTGCGATATGTGGGCTTCGGATAATGGTTTTATCTTTAACTGGACAGTTGAAATGGACCCATCTCTATATCCGGAAGATTTATCATTTACCCCATCTATCGGCGAAGATTGCGACTCTACTTACTGGTCAGGGCCAAACATTTCATCAACTAGCGCCAATTGCTCTGACATAGTGATACTTCCAACAGAAAGTGGAACATTGGATTACATCTTCACAGCGGTAAACAACCACGGTTGTACTTTTCAAGATACGCTTACAATCAACGTGGTCGAAATCATTGCCAATGCAGGTGATGACATAACCATATGCGGTGATGACGTTTTCCTTGATGGAAGTGCGACAACGCAAGCCCCTTTCAACAATATTATTTATGAATGGACTCCGGCGACAGGAATTTCGGCCGATAATATTCCCGGGCCACAAGTCTTGGACGTGACAGAAACGACTACCTACACGCTGAATGTTTATCCAAACGGATTCCCTGAATGTGCCAATGATGACGACATGCAGGTAATTGTTGAAGACGTTCTTCCATTGGAAGCAATTGTGGAAGACGTGAATTCACCTTGTCCCGGAACCGATGTAGTGCTCACAGCCACTCCTTTTGGAGGACATCCTGATTACACTATCATTTGGAACCCAGGTGGCGAGGGTGCATCAATTACCGTTAATCCTCTTGTAGATACTTCATACGACGTCACCATTATCGACGAATGTGGATTCTCAGCTTCAGGTACCGTAAATGTAATCGTCGCACAACCAGGAACAGAAATTACTGCCGACGGTGGGTATGCTTGCATCAACGGTGTAGGTCAAATCATCAACTTGGAAGGTGGAACAGGAAATTATACGTTCACATACGATACAGACAGTCTCCAAGTTTATCCTCAATTCGGAAATCAAGAATATGAATTCATCGGTTTCTACGAAGGAAACTATATTATCTTTATCGAAGATGACTGCCAAGCTTCAGGCTTCGTTGAAGTTACCGCAGAAGTATGTGATCTGATCATACCTAACGTCTTTACACCAAACAATGATGGCGTCAACGATGGCTATGTCATTGAAGGGATCAGTGCCTACCCGGGAAGTGTTGTAAGAATTTACAACCGATGGGGAAAATTGATGCATGAAAGTGAAGACTATGGCCGTGAAGTATGGCGTCCGACCGATGCGGAAGTTAGCGAAGGCACCTATTATTACATAATTGATCTGCAACACAACACAGGCCAAATCGAGCAATTCGAAGGTCACATTACTGTGCTGATTTCGGAATAGAGATATTTTTCAACCTATATTTGAGGCCGCTTCATTGACTATGAAGCGGCTTTTTTTTATGACTGAAGCTCAAGAATATATCGCCCAGTTGGCCAAAATCTTCCAACTCGAAAAGAAGGAGGAAATTGACCAGTTTCAAGCTCTATCCAAGTCTACATCTATAACTCAACGCAAGAACGAAGGCATTACGTGGTTTCCGCTCAAAGTGCGCGATGAGCGATTTGGAATGTCATTTCGCCCAGTAATCACCTTGTTGCGCAATCCGAGCGATCGAGGGGTGCACCGCTTTCAATCGGGATCGTCGATTGCCCTATTCGACGATACGAGCGGGGAAAGTGCTGCAGGCCTGGTTCAAGAAGTCGACGACTCGGAAGTGACGATTACACTGCAGCAAGATGAACTCCCTGAATGGCTGGATAGCAAAAGATTGGGGATCAATCTGCTTTTCGACATGAGGACCTTCGAACAGGGAGAGTTTGCTCTGCAAGCCCTGCTGAATGCCGATAAGGGTAGATTGAAACATTTGCGCGAAGTCGCTAGCGGAAAAATTCTTCCATCACATACCGCAAATCATCCTGTACTCCTACCCGACCTCAACGATTCTCAAAATGCAGCGGTAAATCATGTCCTTTCTTCAGGTGATATTGCCATAATTCACGGTCCGCCTGGAACAGGGAAAACGACCACGATTACTTCGACTATCGCGCAGCTAGTAAAAAAAGAGAAGCAAGTATTGGCTTGTGCACCGAGCAATGCCGCGATTGATCATCTTGTGCGCAAACTATCAGACAAGGGACTCAAGGTGGTTCGTATTGGCAATGTACCGAAGATTCAAGAGGATATTCTCGAATCAACATTGGACCATGCCATGCGCAATCACAAGGATTTTGGCGAAATAAAGAAATACCGCAAGCGCGCCGATGAATTTCGAAAACTGGCCAAACAATACAAGCGATCCTTTGGTCATGGCGAAAGAGAACAGCGAAAAGCACTGTTTCAAGAAAGCCGGAACCTGGTCAAAGACGCGAGAAAACTAGAGGATTTCATCATCGAAGACACCTTGCGATCGGCCCAGGTAATTGCCTGTACGCTGGTAGGCGCGAATCACCGTTTCCTCCATAAAATTCAGTTTAAAACGGCCTTTATCGACGAGGCCGGACAAGCGCTCGAGCCCCTTACATGGATTCCCGCGTTGAAAGCTGAAAAACTGGTCTTGAGCGGCGATCCATTGCAACTCCCTCCTACTGTAAAAAGTCAGGAAGCCATGAAAGCAGGACTCTCCATCACCTTGCTAGAAAGAATGATGGGGCTGGAAGGAATCTCCGTTTTGCTGAGTACCCAATACCGGATGAACGAGAAAATTATGTCGTTTTCAAATTCTTATTTCTATGCAGACAAGCTCATTGCACATCCCACAGTTGCCACTCACACAGTCGAAGGCCAAAATTTAGAAATTGAGTTCATCGATACAGCTGGCTGCGGTTACAATGAGAAGTCTGGAGAGGCTGGAAATAGCCGTCAAAATCCTGAGGAAGCTGAACTATTGTTCAAACACATGCGCCACAATTCGTATCCCAAAGATGCGTCGATAGGTATAATCACGCCGTATCGCGGACAACTTTTAACACTCAATAAAGAGAAGGAAGGCCTGCATATAAAAGTGAGTACGGTCGATTCCTTTCAAGGGCAGGAAAGAGACATTATTTACATTTCATTGGTGCGAAGTAATGATCGAGGCGAGATTGGCTTCTTGAAAGATTATAGACGCATGAATGTTGCGATGACCCGGGCGCGTAAGAAGCTTGTGGTCGTTGGCGATAGCGCAACTATTGGACAGGATGATTTTTACTCCAAATTTATCACCTACTGCGAAGAAAACGGCTTTTATAAGTCGGCATGGGAGTTCATCGCTTAGTTTTTTTCTCTGCCACAAGGGCAAATGTTAGTGCGCCGTGCATTCAATTCATCAATCCAAACGGATGTCTGCCCAAGAACTTGAAATTTGATAACTTCACCGTCCCAAATAAGAATGAAATGACGAAGTACGCAAAGCAAGATATTGAAGCTAATCGCAACGAAGACACGATGCGGCTACTAGTCTCCAAACTCAATAAAAAACTGGAGGAAGTATCGCTAGGTGGTGGAAAGAAAAAAATTGACAAGCACAAGCAAAAAGGAAAGCTTACTGCGCGCGAAAGAGTCGACTATTTGCTCGATGACGGCGCTCCAAGAGTGGAAGTTGGCGCATTGGCCGCTAACGATATGTACAAGGAGTACGGTGGATGTCCGGCGGCAGGAGTCGTGGTGGTCATTGGCTATGTAGGCGGCAAGCAATGCATCGTCGTTGCCAATGATGCTACTGTAAAGGCTGGTGCGTGGTTTCCAATGACGGGAAAGAAAAACCTTCGAGCGCAAGAAATTGCGATGGAGAATAACTTACCCATCATCTACTTGGTCGATAGTGCAGGTGTATTTCTACCGATGCAAGACGAAATCTTTCCTGACAAAGAGCATTTTGGACGCATTTTCCGAAACAATGCCATCATGTCGAGCCGCGGAATCCCACAAATTTCGGCCATTATGGGCAGTTGTGTCGCTGGTGGAGCCTACTTGCCTATCATGAGCGATGAGGCACTAATTGTCGACAAAACAGGCACCATCTTCCTCGCAGGTTCGTATTTGGTAAAAGCGGCCATTGGAGAAGATATTGATAACGAGTCCTTGGGGGGTGCGACTACCCATTGTGAGATCTCGGGCGTAACCGACTACAAAGCAAAGGACGATAAAGATGCACTGGACACCATCAAAACTTTGCTCGGGCAAATGGGAGAAGTCCATGACAAAGCTGGATTCAACAGAAAAGAAAGTGCACTGCCTAAATCTGACCTGACAAAAGTCTATTCCGTTCTACCTGAAGAACGCACGAAACCATACGAAACCAGAGACCTCATTAGGACGCTGGTCGATAATTCAGAGTTTACCGAATACAAAGCCGATTACGGTAAGACAATTGTATGCTGCTACGCCAGAATCGATGGCTGGAGCGTGGGGATCGTTGCCAATCAACGACAACTGGTCAAGTCCAAGAAAGATGGGATGCAATTTGGAGGGGTGATCTACTCTGATTCGGCCGATAAGTCGGCCCGATTTATCATGAACTGCAATCAGAAGAACATACCTCTAGTCTTCCTCCAAGATGTGACTGGCTTCATGGTTGGTTCAAGATCAGAGCAAGGCGGAATTATCAAGGATGGAGCTAAAATGGTAAATGCCATGAGTAATTCCGTGGTTCCGAAATTCACGATTATTGTCGGCAATTCGTACGGTGCAGGTAATTATGCAATGTGTGGAAAGGCGTACGATCCACGATTGATTGTTGGCTGGCCTACGGCTCAAGTTGCCGTCATGGGTGGTTCGCAAGCGGCCAAGGTACTTATGCAGATTGAACTTGCATCGTTGAAAGGACGTGGAGAAGAGATTACACCGGAGAAAGAACAAGAAATGTTCGACAAGATTAAGGCCAAGTATGATGATCAAACATCACCTTATTATGCAGCTTCACGACTTTGGCTAGATGCTATTATCGATCCAAAAGACACGAGAACATGGGTGTCCATGGGAATCGAAGCGGCCAACAACGCCAAGCCGGAGCACGCTTATCGCGTGGGAGTTTTACAAACCTAATTCATGCCAAGATTAACGGAATTCATACGCTTACACTGGAATAACAATCCGCTGGCTTTTGTACTGATCCTCGGATTGATATTGAGACTAGTGGCAGCATGGTATGCGCGTGGGTACCTCATGGTTGACGATCACTTTTTGGTTGTTGAGGCGGCGGGAAGTTGGGCCGATGGATTTGATTACAATAAATGGCTCCCTTGGACTGAGGACACCAATGGTCCAGTGAATGTGAGTTTTTTCTATGTTGGCATTATTTGGGCTCTCCTAGAATTAATGCAGTTCTTCAACCTGCATGACCCCGACAGTCAAATGCTGGTTATTCGGAACATTCATGCTTTCTACTCGATCCTAACCATTTACTACGGCTACAAAATCGCCTTGAAATTAGGAGATTTGAAAGCAGCGCGCATGGTCGGATTATTACTTGCCGTCTTCGCCTTCATGCCCAATTTTGGCGTGCGCCAGTTGGTGGAAATGACCTGCATACCGCCACTGATGGCCATGTTTTACTTCATTCTTAAATCGGAGGACAAGCGACCAATTGCCTATTTGGCCTGGGCAGGAGTTTTGGCTGGAATTGCAATGGGTATTCGTTACCAAGTAGCTCTTTTTATGCCGGGAATTGGCCTGGTTCTTTTATTCGGACCTCGGTGGAAAGGTGCCATCGCATTCACATTTGCCGCAGGCTTAAGCTTTTTCCTGACCCAGATTTCAGACATCATTTTATGGAACCAACCCTTCATCCAACTTTGGGAGTACATTACCTACAATAGTACTGAGTATGGGAATTATCCGATTGGTCCGTGGTACAATTATGTCTTTACTCTGCTCGGATTTCTTATCCCCCCAATTTCCGTCATGCTGCTGTTTGGTTTTTTCAGGAAATTCAAGACGCGACTGATCTTCATCCTTCCTGTTCTGTTCTTTCTTGTTTTCCATTCGATCTACCCGAACAAACAAGAACGATTCATTCTACCAATCATTCCGATTATTATCGCTGTTGGTTATGTCGATTGGATCAGTTGGTTCCGAAGCAGTAGTTTTTGGATCAAACGAAATTGGCTTCACGTATCGCTTTGGGTTCTTTTCTGGACCATCAATATTCCAGCGCTCGTAATTTTCACTTTTGCGTACGGCAAAAAGTCTTTGATTGAGTCGATGCTCTATTTGCATGAACAAAAAGACATGACCAATTTCGTGTGGGAGTACAGCCATGCCGAAGATGCCCCAATGCCTCCTCAATTCTATTCAGATCAATGGCAGAGGAATTTTTACATGAAGAAAAGCTACGATATCCACGAATGGTATGAGACGCAGCAGTTGAACCTTCCTCAAAGACCTACACCCAATTATATCTTGTTTGTCAGCAATGAAAACAAGAAGGAGAGAATTTTGAGGGCCAATGAAGTCTATGGAGGAATTACCTTTCAAAAGCACTGTGAACCTGGCTTCTATGACAAATTGTTACATAGCATAAACCCTATCAACAAGGCGACAGACGTATACATTTATAAGATTGACAATGTATTTCGAGAATCAGCGGAATAGATTGATGTATCCCTTTTTTGTCAATGGTTGCGCGTCCACGAAGGTTTCCACAACAACCACATAGGCGTAGGTCTCTACATTTTGTAATTCATCTTTGTAGTAGCCATCCCATCCTTCTTCAAGATCGCTAGTCTCAAAAACCAACTCACCCCAGCGATTGTAAATCTTGAATTCGAGCAAGTTCTTTATGCCCCAGCCGTCGACATAGATAATGTCATTGACACCATCTCCATTGGGCGTAAACGCATCTGGCACGTCTACGGAAGAAACTGGCAATACATCAAATCCATAGAAAGAGACGATGCTAAAACATCCCAAGGTATCACTCACGGTCAATGTATAGTCTGTATCTTCAAGTGGCGTGAAAAATCCTGCCGCGCACGTATCACAGCTCAGCCACATGTCGGGTTCCCAAAGGTAATCGTAGCCCTCTCCTACCCATCCGTCAAGAAAGACGACTTCTCCAATAACAATAGTGGTGTCCCAAATAATTTGGGGAGGCGGTTGAAATACAACCACTTCTGCAAAACTGGAATTGCTGCAGCCGTTCGTATCCACGCCAATTACTTCATATAAGGTCGTAACTGGTGGGCTTGCAATAGGGCTCGCAATATCATCTTCACTCAGGAACTCTGCAGGGCTCCAGGTATATTCTTCTCCGCCTTCGGCAAATAATTCAATGAAGTCTCCCGCACAAATAGTCCCTCCTACACTTGATATTTCCGGTAACGGATGTATAATCATTTGCTTGGTAAGTGTATCTGTACAGCCAAGTTCACTATTTGCCAAGAACAAAGTAATATCCCAGGTTCCCGGTTCGTAGGTAATTCCTGGCGGATTCTCACCCGTGAATTGCTGTCCATTTCCAAAGTCCCAGGCCCACGAATCGCCGTTTAGTGATTGGTTGGAGAAAAAGTCCTCTATACCCTCACAATGAACTGTATCAATGGCATTGATCTCATTATTTCTCCAGAAATCGGCGACAACTTGTTCAATATTGACAAGGGCGCTTACCACTGCCGTACAGGCCGAGTCGGCACTCCAAGCTACAAGCGAAACTTGCGTTTGCCCTCCCGGAGGATGGAAGTTGTAGGTATGCGTTACTTCGCCCACTCCACTGGAATCGGTTCCGTCACCAAAATCCCATTGCCATACCCATACATCCGTTGTGTCGGTCATCGTGAAGGTAACACTCTCGCCCTTGCAGATTAGATCATCCGACAACTCAAAGTCGGCCAAAGGTCCCTCAACATTGATTGTAAGTTGTGTGGCATCCGAACATCCATTGGGAGTAGTAACGAAGAGGTCGACAGTATACTGTCCGGGTAAATCATAGGTAGTTCCCACCGTACTCGATCCAATAACAGGATCACCATTGCCCAAATTCCATGTCCGCGATCCAAAAGGATTAATAATAGACGTATCGGTAAATGTCACCAGCGCTGGATAACACAAGGTAGCCACCGTATCTGAACTTGACTCGAACCCAGCTATCGGATAGCCCTCCACATCGACCAAGGTCTGCGTGGTTGAACCAACACAACCGAGCTCATCAGTCACTGTCAGCGTCACTTCATACAGACCAGGATCTGGATAATTCACGGTCGGCTCAAAATCCTCACTGGTCCCTTGCCCCTCAAATGTCCAAACAAAATCGTTTTCGTCTTCGACGGCATACACTGGAGAAAAGGTCACGTCATCTCCTTCGCAAATATGCTCCGTGGTAATATTGTCGAATATGGCATTGGGCATCCAGGGATCAATTAAATAATCTTCAATCGTGTCGGTGCAGCCGAATTGATCAATGACAATCAGACTAACAGAGAAATCAACCGGAAAGCCTTGGTTATTAAACTCCGCCTCCAGATAAGTGTAGAATGGATCCTCGAGGCTAGATTCATCTGAATTTCCAAAATCCCAATCCCATTGAACAATATTTCCGTCTGAAATCGATTCATCGGTAAATTGAATGGCTAGTGGCACACAACCAAAAGTTATATCCGACCCAATCTGCGCCTCCACTTCATGCACAGTCAATTCTAGGTGTGTCGAATCTACACAACCATTGATATCTTGAACCCATAGTTCAAGATCATATTCTCCCGGA
>JADFAK010000127.1 GCA_015665315.1 Flavobacteriales bacterium
TTGGCCAGAGCATGCTCATATATCGATCTCCAAGACTCTCCAAGTAAGGCTGAAACAAGCAGCAACAAAGTACTCTTTGGCATGTGGAAATTTGTAATCAATCCATCAACCATACGCATCGTATAACTAGGAGCAATTAATATAGAGGTAGTCGCCTTCAACTCGTCCATTTTATGCTCATCCATAAAGCCGAGAATTGCAGCAATCGCGTCCCGCCATGAGAACTGCATATCATCATCCTCATAGGGAGTCCATTGACCAATAACTATTTTCTCTGGTGACTGGGTCGAAATTTGTCTTCCAATCCAATACAGACTTTCCAAGGCACGCATAGATGTGGTACCCACTGGGATTAGCCTTCCCTTTCTTTCGAGTAGAGATTTCAGAAACGGGCGTTTAACTGAGAAGACCTCACCATGCATTTCATGGTCTCCAACTTTCTCACTCGATACAGGCTTAAATGTCCCAGCTCCCACATGCAATGTGAGATACCCATTGGTCACTCCTTTCCGATCAAGAGCAGCAAGCACCTCATTAGTAAAATGAAGTCCTGCAGTTGGCGCAGCCACCGACCCCGAATCTTTGGCGTATACTGTTTGATAGCGATCCTCGTCTTCAAGGGTCGCCTCGCGTTTGATATAAGGAGGGAGCGGCAATGCGCCCGTATCCGCCAAGATTTCGGCGAAAGAAAGATCCTTAACTGCCCAGAAAAACTTGACAATAAAAGCATCTCCCTCACGACCAAGAAGCTCGGCTTTGAGCCCATTCTTTCCCGATTCTTCAGTGATCAAATCTCCTTTCCATCGCTTCGCATTGCCAACGTAACACTTCCAAACGACAGCAGATGTCGAAGCCAAGGATTCTTCATGATTATTTGGAGCATGTGGCTCAAGACAAAATATTTCAATTCGAGCCCCACTGTCCCGTACAAATTTAATCCTAGCGTGAATAACATGTGTGTTGTTATACACCAACATATCCCCTGGCCTCAAGCAGGAGCCTATATCAGTGAAACTTAAATCCGTGATTTTTCCATCTTCATAGACCAAGAGTTTGGACAAGTTTCTTTTTTCCGCAGGCTTGTAAGCTATCCTATCGTCGGGAAGATCGAAGGAATAGTCTGCTATCTCAATTTGCTCAATGTGGTCGCGCATAGTCCGCGAAATTAATGCAAAAAAAAACAGCGCTGGAACGTTTTCCGCGCTGTTCTAAACCTTAACTAAAACTAACTATACTATATACCGGGCCTTCCAGATCGGCTGGCCCTTTGTGGTAAATTATATCCTTTAATACAAGTGGTATTTCTTTTACCCTACCACTTCCTTCTAATAGAACGCAAACTAAAGGCGAATCTTTTGAAGAAGTATTGCTATTAACAATTTTTCAGGGTTGGGTGACTTTTTTGGTTTCCCATATTGTCACCTTCAGATTCTTATCTATTGTGTAATCTAGGTCCATAGACAGACATACAATAGTAAGTGTTTGGTTCAAATCGAGACAATCGAATTCACAAGTGGATCTTTTTTCCAGTCCGCTTGGAAGTTCTATCGTGCACCCAAATTGACGCTCAAGCTCGTTAAATATCCGTGTGGCATCTTCGTTGTAAAATCGATAATACCCTTCCTTCCATTCTGGAGACTCGTTCTCAATGGTGAAAACTTCACTCAAACTTCCATTCAATGCAGATGTTGCTTTCCCTGGAGTGAGGACTACCTCATCTTCATCCATCTCTACGCCAACCTTTCCAGTATAACATTCAACTTCTAAATCACTCTCACGATCATATACGTTGAAGCTCGTGCCTAGAACGGTAACTTCTCCCAAGTCGGTAAGAACAGAAAATGTACTTCCCTTCTCCACTTCAAAATATCCCTCACCTTGAAGATGAACGGTTCTACCATCAGCCCACTCGCTTTTCTCATATTTGAGACGTGAATCGGCATTGAGCCAAACTTGAGACCCATCAGGTAACTCTATCGCATACTCACCCTTTTGAATTTGCGCGAATTCTATCCACTCCTCTCTTGGCCAAATAGCAAACACAGCCAGAGCAATGCAGGCAGCTGCTGCCGAGACCCAAGCTATGCGTCGAATGGAAATCACTTTCCCTTTGGGAGCCTTTTGATGAGTGCCAATTCTCTCTTGAATCGCCTCCCATGCCTCAGCCTTGGTTACTCCACTTGGAACTTCCCAACTCTCTAAGAGCTCTTTTGTCAATCTTTCTTTATCCACTTCTTCTATGCGTGTAGGTAAGCTTTTCTAATACAATCCAAATTCTGTCCACCCTACCTTTCTCTCAAATTAATTCAAGGTTCTTGGACGATGAGATCCAAACTAACTCGCGACACTCCGGTGAGATAACCAGACCCACCAATTACATTGTCGGGTGCATTAAATGCATTGTGGTTCAATCCCGGTGTATATCTGAATAAGTCGCTGTAAGCCGCATCTATTTTGTAAATATGTAATTCATGTTCGCCGTATAATTTGAAATCTGTATCGTAAATACGTAGAACGGTCTTTTCGGTAGGTAGCTGATGAATCGAACTGAAATTACCCGCAGGAACACCAAAATCGATCATCATGGGCTCTCCTCCTGGTTCGTCCAAGACGAAGACATATTCAAATCCTTCTTCTTCTTCCCATGAGCATTCAAAAACCAGCTGTCCAGGATTCGTTTCATCAACCAATACAATTTGATCAGAAATTGACAAGAATTGAATGGGAAAAGGAATTGTCGCGGTTGCCGATAGTTCACGATCAGAGACGACCACATTTACCTCATATTCATCTCCATAGAGAATAACAATCTCGTCGACTGGAGAAGAGTATAAGCCAGGGGTGCCTGCTAGTTCTCCCAAATTTGTTTCTTGTGATCCACCAGCAATAAAAACTGAAGCCCCTTGAACTGGTTGCTCGACACCATGATCCCCAACTGACTGAAGTTTCCCTAGTTCAATAGTCGCATGATTATCACCTGCAACTAAAATCCCCTTCAATACCACGGCATTGTCCAACTGTGATTGAATAGTATCCTTCTCACAGGAAACAAGTAGTAAACACATCGTTATCAAGGGGAATATTTTCATCTGAAAACAAAGCTTAATTTAATCGCAGGGACAAAACCTAATGTACGACTATCACGTGTATTAATAGAAAAATTGTCTGTATCACTTAACTGGTTCACAATGTAATAGTCCCTCCTTTGAACGTTTTTACGGTTGTAAACATTGTGAAGGAACAAACCAATACTCCCCCCTACCTTCTTTATATTAAACGCATATTGTACAGCGAGATCCAAGCGATTAAACGGCTCTAACCGTCCACTATTGAACTCCCCGGGTACTACAACCTTTTTAGTTTCACCGTCGACCAATTGGACGTTGTAGGTTCCTAGAATTGGTGTATACGGCCTCCCTGAACCATAGACAAACGTTGTGCTAATGGTCCATTTCGAAAGCCGCAAGATATACGCCAATTTCCCCTCAAACAATTGATCATAGTCGGCAAAAACGTAGTCCTGTTCCACATCCTGTAGCTTGTTCTTGACCCGGCCCACTGTGCCGGAAACCCAACCAGTATGTCTGCCTCGTGTCTTTTGAATCAATAACTCCAATCCCCATCCACGACCTGTTCCAGTATACAAATCATCAGAAACCATATTCAGTTCAGTCTGAAGGGAACGAGGGACAGTGAGCACACCCTCAAGCATCCTATAATAAGCTTCTCCTTTTATGAGCCACGCCCTTTTCTGCCAAGACAATCCAGCCAGAAACTGATCATTCCTCAGCACAGGTATTTCAGCCAAATCGGAAATCGACCAAAAATCGGGGGTATTCAGAAACAAATTTTGTTTTCTGACTTTTCGGATAGTCTGAAAATAGCGCCCATACCCCAATTCCATTCTAAACCCATATGGCCACTGTTTCGACACAGCGATGCGAGGTTCGGTATACACCGTATTCGTGTTGCCATAGTAACTCATTCGAGCACCAGCGTTGATTTCCAAACCCCACCATGACTCGAATTGGTCTTGGATATACAAGGCAAAGAGTGGGGAAGTTTCCTTCCAATGTATCAGCTCGTTCGTTGATTTTGACGACGTAAAATCCACCTCATTGAACGTGAGCCAACTTCCTACTTCAATCAAATGTTCATCGATCTTTTTTTCGAAACTTAATTTGGCGTTATACTCTTGAAGAATCGTCGATTGTTCTGAGTAGACTGTATCTCTATAATTGAATGGGACCTCATAGATGGCATCCCTTGCAAACAATTCGCTTTGGTACTTGGACCACCCAAGATTCACAGACGTATACCACCCCGACGCCCCTGCATGCCCCCATCGCAATCCAACACCATTGTTCCCCCACTGCGAATCGTCACGATATTCCACCTCCTGATTCAGTTCGGTAAACTCAGCGTCATATCCAATCTGCAGTTTATCCTGAGCCCGATATAAACTTAGTTGGACGATATCCTTTTCTGTTGGATGTGCCGAAACCTTAGCTGTTACATCATAAAAATGAAAAGAAGGTGCATTTTCCTCAAAGGTATTCACCTGTCCCTGTCCCGGTTGAGTGATACTCGAATTATAGAGGTTGTTGAATAATTGTTGGTAAAGCGGACTGAAAATAACATCGGTAAAAGACCTTCTTGCGGAAACAATAAGCGACATTTTTTCAGGAATAATCGGCGTCTCCACACTTGCAGAGACAGAAGTGAAATTCAAATCAACTTTTGCCTTCCTTCTCAGCAAATTTCCTTCCTTTCCCGTGATCTCTATTACGCTAGATGCCCTGCCGCCATATTTAGCTGGAAACCAACCTCGGTATAGTCGAATATTTTTGATGCTCTCTTGATTAAGGGCCCCGAAAATTCCATAGAAATGATCCAAATGGTAGATCGTAAACCCATCGTATATGATCAGGTTTTCATCCGAAGAACCTCCTCGAATATTGAGTTCTGCCGACTGCTCAGAAGTTGAGTTTATTCCAGGCAATAATTGTATCGACCGAATGGGATCACTTTCTCCCAATGAGGGCAGGGCGTCCAATTCATCGGCATTGAGCGTGTACATGCCAACAAACCTACCTTCCTCCATAATTTCCGTTTGTTCGCCATAAATAGCCACAACTGGTAGAATTGAAAAATCTTGATTCAATTCAATGGGCCTCCCACTACTGATAAACGCAGGATCAAGCTTGAATCGCTGGGTGGCATACCCAATGTAAGATACTTCAATCGTAGACGTATCCGAAGGAAATTGTTGAAACCTAAAATGTCCATCGGCATTACTAGACTCACCTCTATTCTCGAAGGGTAAAACGATATTGGCGTACGGCAGCGGTTCGCGGGTTTGTCGGTCTACGATACGTCCCGACCAATTAAAAAGCACTTGTTGAGGTTCGTCGCCATCCCGCTCATCTAGTTTACGGTAATAAATAACCCACGTTTTACCTACCAATCGATAATCGTAAGGGATATCGGCAAGTAATTGAACTAGAAATTCTTTTACCGGGACTTCGTCCAAATGCAGGGACATCGAAATTTTCTCCAACTCCCCATGATCAAAAGCGAAGCGCGCTCCAGAAAATTTTCTTACTTCTTCGAGAATCGCAGGTATGGGTTGGTCACTGGCATGAATAGTTACGATGGTACTATCCATTTGTGCGAAGCACTGAAGAGAAAAAAGAACAATCGCTATGGTGGCCAAGAAGTTCCTCATCTTTTAGATGTCAACTCCCAATTCTTCCCGAATGATTTGAAGTGCCTTACTCATCCTCTTCTCAATTGCTTTTATGCTCAACCCCAATCTTTCTGCTATTTCTCGGTATTTTAAATCTTCCAAGCGATTCATGAGAAATACATCGCGACAACCCTCAGGCATTGAGCCAATAACTCGCTGTAGTTTTTCTTCGTATTCCTTGCTCTCAAGTAAAAACTGAGGGTTATGCTCATCCTGTTCGCGTGATTTTGATTTAACAAATTTGTACCGCAGCTGTTCTCTTTTGAGCAAGTTAATAGAAAGATTTCCAGCGATAGTGTACAGAAAAGCTTTAACCGTTTTCTTGTCGATTCGGTGCCGATTTTCCCAGAGTTTTACGAATGTGTCTTGAGCTAGATCATCCGCTACATCACCATCCCCCACCTTGAAGTAGATGAAATTTCGGATACTATCAAACAAGTCAGCAAATATTTGCTGGAACTCCGACTGCGTAAGCGTCGAGAAATTATCCTCCTTATTCTTCTCCAAATTTGAAATGTTCTTCTTTTGTATTCTACAAATATTAGAAAATAGTCACTACCAATAACAGTTATTTTCCAGAGCATCAGATCGAGGTATAAATTCAAGATCTTGTCCTTTCTCTTAGAAGCTGCTTGAACCTCTTGCATGCCATCTGCGTAGAATAAAGAAGCTTTTTCGTACTTTTGGTAGTCAATATTGGAGATATTATGGCAGCAGGGAATATATTAGTGATTGGAGCCGCAGGGCAGATAGGCGTTGAATTGGTTCTCCAACTTCGCTCTCAATTTGGAGCATCAAGAGTTATCGCTTCAGATGTTCGAATGCCATCTGTCGAAGAAGTTATCCAAGGTGGACCTTTTGAGAATCTAAATATTTTAAACGATCAAGATTTACTTCGGGTCGTTGAAAAGCATAACATTGACACTGTCTATCACTTGGCAGCTATGTTGTCGGCGACTGCTGAAAAGCAACCAGAAAAGGCTTGGGATCTTAATATGACAAGCCTTTTTTATGTTTTAGATCTGGCCAAGCATGGGAAGATTAAGCGTATTTTTTGGCCTAGCAGTATTGCAGTTTTTGGACCCACCACACCCCGCCACAACACGCCTCAACTCACCATTTGCGAGCCGTCGACGGTTTACGGAATCTCGAAATTAGCAGGAGAACAATGGTGTTCATACTACCATGAGAAATTTGGTGTTGATGTTAGAAGCATCCGCTATCCTGGACTTATCAGCCACAAATCGGCGCCAGGAGGTGGCACAACCGATTATGCTGTTGAGATTTTCCACGAAGCATTGAAACATGGTGAATACGCTTGTTTCTTGCAGGCCGATGCAGAATTACCCATGATGTTCATGGAAGATGCTATTCGAGCAACCATAGAAATCACCGATATCGAGGCAAGTCGAGTTCCTATTCGCACGTCATACAACCTTGCAGGTATGAGCTTCACACCTGAGCAAATCGCTAATGAAGTGCGAAAACACATTCCAGAATTCCGGATGACTTATGAACCCGATTTCAGACAACAAATAGCAGCTTCTTGGCCCGCCTCAATCGATGATTCAGCGGCAAGAGAGCATTGGGGATGGCAAGCCAACTACGATTTGAAACGCACATCCGAAGTCATGCTTCAGGAAATTCGCAAACAGATCCAATCATCAAGAGTAACCTTTTAGACGAGTCGGCGTATACAGTGGATAGTAAGTTTCTAATCCGCGAACAATGACTAAAAATTGCCCACAAATTCTAAAACACGCAGTAGCTCTAGTGCTCGTGTGCACGGCAATTGCTGCGACGGCCTTCACCGATTCTGGTAAGGACCTAAACATGGTAGACGATTCTGGTATGCGCCAAGGATACTGGATCATTAAGGGATATATGCTCAATAGCAATGCCTACGATCCGAATAGCACCTTTGAAGAAGGCGAATACGTAGACAATAAAAAAGAAGGTTTATGGAAGCGCTATTGGCCAAATGGCAATATCAAAAGCGAAATCCACTACGATCGAAACCGACCAGTAGGTGCGTATGCTGTCTTTTATAACACCGGTCAAATCGAAGAAAAGGGCCTTTGGGATAAGAACAAAAATATTGGTGAATTCAAGAGGTGGCACCCAAACGGAAATTTGCAACAAGAATTCTATTTCAGCGATAGCGGAAAGCGTAACGGCATTCAGAAATACTTTCACGAAAACGGAGTCGTAGAGCTAGAAGTAAATGTTGTAAACGGAAAGGAAAGTGGTGTTATGAAACGCTACAACGAAGATGGGAGCTTGAAAGAAGAAAAAGTTCTTCAAGACGGCATTCTTCTAGAAGGAAGCATTAAAAAACACAACGACGTAGCAGCTTCCAAGAAAAACCCTGCCAAGAATCACGTAGAGAAAATCAATGACATTGTAGAAGAAGTCGTCGAATCAGAAGTTACTTCAGACGTTCCAAACGACGCCTTCCAATTCAAGCCCAACGGTTACAATATCCTGTACGATGATAGCCGCCAGATCACGCAGATAGGTGAGTTTAGAAACGGCCGATTGTGGGATGGTAAATGGCATCGCTACAACAACGACGGAATACTCATCCGAATTGAGATTTACCGCAACGGCAAGTATCTAGGAACAGGAGTAATATCAGACGAAGAATAACCAACATTATTACTACATATATATTACAGGACCGCCTCTTTTGGGGCGGTTTTGTTTTGCGCACATGCGTGCAAATGTCATGCTCTCTACAACTATGCATTTGCCGAAGGCTAAAAAAAGCTGATGACCGCGCTGCCGCGTACCCTGCTTAGTCAGGACCGACCCAAATAATAATTTTCATCAACTATATACGTTTCAATCGCCATGTCATAGTAAAAGCGCATTGAAATGATTTTATTTGCATCATGGAAACGAATTTATTTATCCAAAACAGTCTTACAAGAAAGAAAGAACACTTCGAGCCAATTGCGGCGCCTCATGTGGGGATGTACGTGTGTGGACCAACCGTGTACAGTGATGTTCACTTGGGGAATGTTCGAACTTTTCTAACTTTTGACATCGTGTACCGTCATTTGTTGCATTTAGGCTACAAAGTACGCTACGTGCGAAATATCACCGATGTTGGACACCTTACTGGTGACACCGATGATGGGGAAGATAAAATTGGAAAGAAGGCACGTTTGGATAATCTAGAACCAATGGAAGTGGTGCAAAAGTACACCAACGGTTTTCGCGATGTCATGCGTATTTTCAACATCCTTCCTCCCTCCATTGAGCCCACAGCAACGGGACATATCATAGAACAAATCGAAATGATCCAGCAGATTCTTTCGAATGGTTACGGGTACGAAGTGAACGGATCAGTCTATTTTGATGTAAAAAAATTCAACGCCGAGCATGGCTATGGAGAATTATCGGGCCGCAAAATTGACGAGCTCTTGTCCAATACACGCGCTCTTGACGGACAGGATGAAAAACGCGATCAATTGGACTTTGCCCTGTGGAAAAAAGCGGATGACAGCCATTTGATGAAGTGGCCCTCACCATGGGGAATTGGATTTCCGGGATGGCATTTGGAGTGTTCAGCTATGAGCACAAAATACTTAGGAGAGACCTTCGATATTCACGGAGGAGGAATGGACCTCAAATTTCCACATCACGAATGTGAAATTGCGCAGAACATCGGAGCAACTGGATCGTCACCCGTTCGGTATTGGATTCATGGCAACATGCTTACCATGAACGGGAGAAAGATGGCCAAATCCGAAGGGAACGGATTTACTCCAGAAGAACTAATTACCGGTAATCACAAGTTACTAGACAAAGGGTACAGTCCCATGACCGTGCGCTTTTTTATGCTCCAAGGACACTACGCCAGCACGCTTGATTTCTCTAATGAAGCGCTGCAAGCGGCCGAGAAAGGATTCAAAAAACTTACCGAGGCGATGAAGACTATGAAGTCCTTGGTCCCTTCGGCATCAAGTGACTTTGATTCACAGTCATTTGCCGATAGGTGTCTGGCAGCGATGAATGACGATTTCAACACGCCGATGACCTTATCGGTGCTTTTTGAGGGGGTAAAAACCATAAACT
>JADFAK010000161.1 GCA_015665315.1 Flavobacteriales bacterium
AGGTGTCGATCATCGTATTTCCTACGAAATGTATTTTATCCGGCGATACGCCTTCATTTGTCAAGTTGTCGACGCCACTTTGTTCTGTGACGAAGAACATGTCGGTAATGCTGTCTGTCAAGATTCTGTTGATTTCCTCCGGCATAGATCGGTCGAAACTACGCAGACCAGATTCCAAGTGGGCTAGGGGCGTCCCGGACTTATTTGCGGCCATGGCCGCTGCAAGGGTTGAATTGACATCGCCCGGTACGATCAATAAATCGGGTTCGTAAGCGTATAGCAATTCACCAATCTTAGTTGTGATTTCGCCAAGTTGCGTAGCCGGTTTTTTCTGTTCAAGAGAAAGATAATAGTCGGGCTGTAAATTAAATTGCTCGAAGAAAACACTCGACATGAATCGATCGTAGTGTTGCCCGGTATGGACAATCCGAATCTCGATGTCTTTGAGTTTCTTGGCGAGACGTTTGAATTGCGTCACTTTGATAAAATTGGGACGGGTCCCAACGGAAATGAGGATCTTTTTCTTTGCAGCCATTGCGAAGCTATGTGGTTGTTAAATCTTAACGAATAAAGAGCAATTTCCGTATTTCACGGCAAGGAATAGGGTAAAGTTATGATGAAGCCTTTGAGGGTATTAACCTACAAGCGTATTCATAATCTCCGCCAAGTCTGATGTTAGGCGTGCGCGAGAGAATTGATCGAGTTTGCTCGGCGCCGCATGAGCGCTGTTGGCGAGGAAGGCATTGTACTGTTTCAGCACTTGCGCCTTGGTCTGTTCAAAGTCATCGTAACCACAAATAGCCTCGCAATTGCACTCGTTTAAAAGGTGAGCCAATTCACCGTCTTCTGGACCAATCGCCAAGATCGGTCGGCCGGAGTTGAGGTACTCGAATATTTTCCCTGTAAGGATCATGCGTGCGTTGGCAGTTCGGTTGACGACTAGGAGCAGTACGCGCGAACTTTGCTGCGCTCGAATAACTTCGTCGTGTGGCATGTAATCGGTGCGGTGGAGGTGTTCAGAGAGACCGTTGGATTCAATGTCGTCGATAATACTGTGGTCCGACTTTCCGATGATATTGATCGACAAGTTGTCTTTAAAACCTTCCGTTTCTAGGCACAATGCTGCGAGTACTTTCCACAATGTGTGGGGATTGCGACTAGGCGCAAATGACCCAATGTGTGCGATGGAAAATTTCTTGTCCAAAGCAATGCCGTCGGTAGAAGGATAATCGTCAGGGTCATATCCGTTGGGAAGAGCCGTCATGGCCTGAACTTTCGCAAGGCCTTCCATTTCTTCCTTCATCACGTGGCCGATAACCAATACATGATCGGCCGCTTCGAGCACATATCGTTCTAGTCGGTGGTGCTTTTTGTCGGCCCAGTTCGAGAGCATCAACTCTTCGTAAAAATCAATTTGCGTCCACGGGTCACGGAAATCGGCGATCCAGGGAAGGTTGAATTTCTTCTTTAGTTCCAGAGCTATGAGGTGCATGCTGTGGGGCGGACCGGTGCTTATAATCAAGTCAACGGGATGGTCTTTGAGGTACTGCGAAAGAAAATTTGCCGAAGGCTTGATCCAAAACTTCCTGGCATCGGGAATGAAGAAATTACCACGCACCCAGCGCGACAGTTTTTCGGTAAACTTGGGCTTGGAGTCCTCTGAGATGAAGCCTGTATTGATTCCTTGCTTTTTATCCTGTCCTACCAATCGCTTGTACATCGAGTAGGGTTCCCAAATTTTGGTTTTTACGACTTCCAGTCCGTCGGGAAGGTTTTTTGACAAAGACGCATCATGTGAGGGAAGTTCAGGATTCTCGGGCGTGTAGACCACAGGAGTCCATCCGGTTTTTGGCAAATACTTGACAAATTTCAACCACCGCTGCACGCCCGACCCACCGCTGGGTGGCCAATAATATGTGATGATTAAAACGCGCTTGCCTTTCATGGTGCAATTATACGGATGTTAGACTCAATACAGAATCTCTTCGTCTAGCTTTTCTAAGGCATTCTTACTCACTACGTAGGCATATATACTGTTTGGTACAACGAGTAAATCCTCATAATCTTCAAATTTTGTTTTACTTGTAATGACTCCTTTCTTGAGCCCATTTTTAGCCATAAATCGTTTTAGTTTTCCTGCCTTTGGGTTATCTGACCATTTCACCTCCACAGCCCACCTAACACTTTGAAAATTGGTACTCACTTCTATGAGGTCGACCTCACCTTCATTTTTTCCGATTTTCCAATTGGCATAGCGGAGATACTCATGTTCCCTGTGCAAGTACTGAGCAAAGACTGCTGTTTCGACTAAATGAGGAAAGCGCTCATCGGCATCGTCGATACGTCCAAATAACCCTGTGTACAAGCTAGGATTGGTAAGGTAGACCTTAAATTGGGTAATATTTTTAAAAAGTTTAGCAGATATGTCTACCCGATGAAGAACTTTAATTAGGAAGGCAGATTCAAGGTATTTTATGTATTTCTTAATCGTCTTGTTATCGGTTTTTGTTTCTTGTGAGACCTTCTTATAGTCGAGTATTTCGCCTGATCTATATGACAAAACATTGAAAAATTGCTGCAGTTCGAGTGTGTTTTCGATTCCAAACAAGCCAGGTAAGTCTTTCATGATTACTTTGTCCGTAATGTCCTTCTGAATTACTCGTTCTGGGTTTTTAACTTTTTCAGAGTTTAAGGCGATTTCAGGGAATCCTCCAAAGTTAATGTAGTCGACAAAGTGATTGTTGAATTTGGTTATATCTTCGCAGGTATAGAATCTTCTTGGTCCATGGAAATCAACCTCCGTTTCAATCAATGAATCATTGTATCCATTTAAATCGATGTATTCTGAAAAAGTAAGCGGCGGCAAAAAGAAATCGGTAAACCTTCCTGCTCCACTTTCGATGCTTTTCATGCGCAGCGCTGCTGCCGCACTTCCACTTGCAATGAATTTCGTTTTTCGATTTTTATCCACCAAAGATTTTAAATGGATCTCCCAGTTTTTCAAATATTGGATTTCGTCAAAGAAAAAATACGAATCTTCAATGCTTACCTCGTTAATTGCAATGGCATCATTTATTAGCTCTTCCAGAGGAATGTTGGTGTAGATTGGAGTGTCCAGACTAAAGTAAAAGATACGTTTAGCCTCCATGCCGGAGTCAATCAGATCTTGGATCGCTTGATACATTATTACCGTTTTCCCAATTCTTCTTGGTCCCATTAAAACCAGTGCCCTATGCGGGAATGTCTGAGTGGCTAACTCGTAGAAACCTCTGTAGTATCTCCGTTTACTGAACTCGTTGTAAAATGGAATTTTATTGTCCTCCCACCAAGTGTTGTCATCTTTGATCCTTCGAGCTAGAATACTTTTGTCAAAAGCCATATTCGTAATTTAGGGATAACCATCCCAAAAATAGAAAATATAAATTTAAGGACAGCTATCCCATAATTTGATAGTTGGCCAATTTTGTGCGTGATATCAACGGTTCTATTGGTTGGATTAAAAGTAAAGTGACACTGGAATAGTAAGAATGACTAGTCAAGCTCGCATGATGTTTGAAGTCCAATCGCTATTTTTCACAAAATTGGCAGTAGTTGCTTTTGGCATTGTGTTGGAATAGCAACTCGGGATCGAGCATAGATTCGAGGGCTAGTCCGAGTTGTTCTTTGTACCGATTGAGCACCTCTTGATTTATCGTTGTTTCCCCATTTGCCTGAAAGGCCAACATCCCTCCCGATAAATTCCTTGGGCTCACGATTCCGGCCTGCAGTGGTAGGGACTCCGGGTGAACATTTGCGTATAACAGAGAATAATACAAAACCTGCATGGCATGCGGCTTTCCTCCACCTAAGAGCGAGTCGAAATCCTTCCCCAGGTCGAGTTTCTTCTTGTCGGCATTGCCCGTTTTATAGTCGATAATGCGCACTTGGCCGTTGTACTCGTCGACACGATCAACAAAGCCGCCCATGTTCGTTGTAAACTTCTCGCCAAAGACTTTTAGTTCGATTTTTTGGCGCAATTCCATCTCCAACTTGATGATTTTGATTTTATTTCCCGCCCTGACTTCTTTGAGATCCCACTCGATAATTTTCTTCGCAAATCGCACGCTCACGTGGTAGGCCAAGTGGTTCAGTCCGGTTTCAAAGCCAGACTTCCCAAATTTTTTCTTGAATTCTTCGAAGGTGGTTTGGCCGACTTCAGAGAGCATTTTTTTAAGTGCTTCCTCGGTGAAATAGTTGTTTTTCAGTTCGCCATAGCTGTCTTCCAAAACTTGGTGGATAATCGTTCCTAAATCGGCATGGCCAATGTTGTCTTCGAGGGAATCCGGCTCACCGAGGCCGAGAACATAGCGGTAGTAATAGTCAAGCGGACAATCGAAGAAGGAGTTGAGTTTGCTGGGAGAAAGCCACTCCAATGACTTTTTTATAGAAGCCTGAATAGTGGGCGTCGTGAGCATTGAAAACTCCGATGCCGACTTGAATGGAGCAGGGCTTACAACCACTTCTTCGGATTTCGGACCGTAGCCAAAGTCAATGTTCATTTGATCGATAAAGTGCGATTTTTCGCCGCTGCCAAAGGTGTCTTTTTGCGTGCTGTAGAGGATAGTGATGTCTTCAGCTTGGTGCAACATGCGGTAGAAATAGTAGGCGTAGATAGCCTCTTGATCGTGGTGCGTGGGAAGTTTGAACAACTTGCGCAGGTCGTAGGGGATAAAAGACTGGCGATTGGAATTGGCTGGGAGTTTGCCTTCGTTGGCACCGGTTAAAATGATGTGCTTGAAATCAAGTGTTCGCGTTTCGAGCATTCCCATGATTTGTAATCCTTCGAGCGGCTCGCCGATAAAGGACATTTCTTGCTGACCGACCATGGAAGAGAAGAGGTCTTTGGCCGTTTTAATGCGTGTGACGAGTGGGAATTCTTCGAGCAATAGACCCAATTTATTGAGGGCCTTTGAAATGTGAAATAGAAACTCAGTGTTCCATTGATCAAGGGTGTCTGAATCTCGGAAAATACGCACGAAATCTTGGAGCTGTTTGATGAGCGCGTCGATTGTTAGAGTAGGTTCGAAAAGCAAGTCCAAACTGCGGTGAATAGCTTGTTCGGTGCGCAATTGTTGCCAGTTGGACTTTCGAATACGAGGTGTGTTTTTGTGGATTAATTTGTCCTGAATTCCTCCGATAAACACCTTTTCGGGTCGCGTTTCTGTGGCGTCTCGAACGTGTACTTCAAAGTCCTGCTCCACCAAACGGAAAAGTGCGTTTTTGAGAATGCGTGAGAACAGACTAATAGGCAAAGAACCACCGTTGGACTGGGCCATGTCGGCCAGGTCGATGTAGGTCTGAAAAAACTGGTATACCGTATTGTTGTTCGTGGGGTATCCCATCGTCACGTTCACCTTGTCGAGTTTCGTGTCGAGGGCCGAAAGCGTAGAAACCAAGAGCGAACTATCGCATAGCACCAAGGCTGTTTGATCGTGTTGATCTACGGGCGTGTTATTCAGCAGCTCGGCCGACATTTTGGACAGACTCGTATCGCCCGTGCATTGCAAGACCCTAATTTTTGGCGTACGCGATCCGAATGTAGCAGGAAGCTCCTTGATCTCAGGGAAGTTTTTGGCCAGTCGGCGGAGGAAATGCCCTGCTTCATGCCAGTTTTTCTCGATATAACTGCCGTCGGCATCCCAGTGGAGTTGCACATTGTCGGCGGCGGAAAGTTTCTTGAATAGAAGCTCCTCTGTAGGAGCCAACGCGTTAAAACCCACAATATGGATGCTGTCCCATTTTTGTGGAATCTCTTGCCAGCGATCGCTTTCAATGGCTTCTCTTTTGAGCAATCCACTATAAACTTGATTGGCGGCAAGGCAGTCTTTTTGAAACTGGTGGTACAGTCGGCCCAACATGTCCCAGAACTCCAAAAAGTATTCCTGATCATCGCTCAAGCCATCGCCTTCGAAGCTCCATTCCTCGATGCCTTTGATGTCGCTCAAGTTTTGGTAGAGTTGCTTTCCATCGACCAGATAATTATCGATGTCGTTGTAATCGGCGAGGGCAGTTCGCGCCCATTTCCAAAATGCGTCGAAGGGCTCCTGGTCGGCCGTAGTTTTTTTATAGGCCGCATACAGCAAGAAGGGAGCGCGTTCGGCAGCAAGTAATTTGTGCGGACTCATCTCGGCAAATAGATCGGAGATAGTCATAAATCGCGGAGGCCAGAACGTACGACCAAGCAGGTTTCCCAAATGCTTTTTCAGGTAGATCGTCGAGCGGTGTCCGGGAACAATCACCAAACATTTTCGCAAGTCAGAGCCATGTTGATCGACTAGTTTTTGCGCGACGCGTTGTAGGAAGTTTTGGGTGCTAGGTTCCATGTTATTTCTTCATTTTGAAGCCATTTTTGAGAAAATGAAGGTAATCTCTCATGGAATCTGACTTGGTGAAAACGCTCGAAATTTCCTTCCATATCGTTGAAGGCGATTCGTTTATTTCAGCGGGTGTTTCAGCCTTCGGCAAATGAATTTCTTCCTTTTTCGGAGCGGTCTGTGGTTGTTCGACCTCGATGTTTTCATCATCCAACATTTTACGAAGTTCGTCGGCGATTTCGAATTTCTCCTTGGCCTCGGACATGTAACCCTGTTGTTCCTGAAGTAGCCCTAAGTTGTTGTATGAAATAGCGTCTTCGGGATCGAGTTCAATTGCTTTTTCGTAATCGGCAATCGCCCCGTTCAAGTCTTTGAGCGCCGATTTGATGTAGGCTCTACTTGCATATCGGTAGCTGTAATCGGGCTGTAGTTCTACAGAAATATTGATCTTTTCGAGCGCAATTAAAGGCTGGTTGAGGTGAAGTAGACATACGGCTAGATCGTGCCACGCATTGGGGTCATCGGCGTGAAGGGCAACTGCTTTTTCGTAAAGCGTGCGGGCCGCGGCGAACTGTTTGTTATCGAACAATTCTTTGGCTTCTCGGTAATAGGTGTAATCTTGCATCGGTACAAAGTTAATATAGCGCATGGAGGAACAGTTCCCTATTTACCGAAAATACGTCAATGGCAAGACATTCTTTAAGATTGTGAGTTTAGATGAGCTTCATGAGATCCAGGTTATGGGTTCTAGGAGGCTAGAGCATCATACCAAAGCGACTCAATATCCCGAGAAGGTTTTGATTATGGATTTGATCAAGATGGGGGAAGGGGTGTTGGAGTCGAGTGAGGGGGAATACAAAGGGGCGGGCATCTCGGCGACGTGATTTGAAGAGGTCGTCGTGCTCCCGATTTTTCCATTTCGGCAGTACTAAACTATTTTTTGTTCGTTAAACTTAACTAGGCCAATTGCGCATTCAGAGCGGTAGGTTACATTTGGGCATGGCTTGGAAAGAATCAATTTCGCTTAAATCGTACAATACTTTTGGGATCGATGTTAGTGCCGCTCATTTGGGCGAGGCACAGGATATGGATCAACTTGCTGCTTTGATTGCAGAGGTGCCTGATCGCAAACAGTTACTTGTGCTCGGAGGTGGTAGCAATGTGCTGCTTACGCAAGATGTTGATCGCTGGGTGCTTTTGAATCGGCTAGGGGGAATTGAGCAGGTGCGTGAAGACAAAGAACACGTGTGGATCAAAGCCGGTGCTGGTATTGTATGGCATGATCTTGTGCTGTATGCGATTGAAAAAGGCTACGGTGGAATAGAAAATCTTTCCTTGATTCCAGGAAATGTTGGAGCGGCTCCTATGCAGAATATCGGTGCTTATGGGGTTGAACTAAAGGACGTTTTTGAAGAACTTGAGGCATGGCATATTTTCGACCAAGAGTTGCACACTTTTGGCGGGGCAGACTGTAAGTTTGGCTACCGTGAGTCGGTGTTTAAGCGGAATCTGAAAAACCAGTATATCATTACGTCCATTACGCTTAAGCTGACTAAAAAGCCGGTTTTCAATGTGTCGTACGGTGCTATTGAGTCGGAGTTGAAGGCGCAAAAGGTCACTGAGACTACGTTGCAGGATGTGAGCAAGGCAGTGATTGCGATTCGTCAGAGTAAACTGCCAGATCCCGCGCAAATTGGTAATTCGGGGAGCTTTTTCAAGAATCCTGTTATTCCTCAGAAGCAGTTCAATAGATTGAAAGAACAGTATTCAAGCATGCCTGGATATGTTTTGTCGGAAGGCCTTGTGAAGATTGCTGCTGGCTGGCTTATCGAACAAGCAGGTTGGAAGGGATATCGATCGGGTGATTTCGGTGTTCACGACCGACAGGCGTTGGTTCTTGTGAACCATGGCGGTGCCAAAGGTTCTGATATACTTGATCTCTCGACCAAAATCATGATCGATATTCTGGAAAAATTCGACATCCAGCTAGAGCGCGAAGTCAATATCTACTAATCAGCGCAAGAGAACTGTTTTTTGCACCACTTGTTGCGAACTGATCAGCTCAAGAATATATTTTTCGCGGGCAAATTTTGACACGTCGATCGCCATGATGTTTTGTCCGACTGTGACCGTTTCACTCGATTGCCAAATGACTCTTCCCAAGGCATCGATCAGACTCAAGCGTATTTTTTCATTGTATCCGGATGTAAGGACAATTGATAATTGATCCGTCGCAGGATTGGGGAAAATGACCAATCCGTCGAGTTTGTCAACTTCTTCGATAGCGACAATTTCCAAGTGGCAGTGGTCGACAAATACCTCATCAAAACTCGGACAAGGAAGTGTGGTAGTAACCGAGTAGCTTCCTCCTTCGAAAACAGTATAAGTTGGCCCCATTGATCCATCTTGCCATACGGGATCTTGGTAACCCGAAGGAACGGTAAGGACGGTAATCGAACTATCGCACATGTCGAAATCAGGTCCCAAGTTGATCGCTGGGGGAGGCGCGAGAACATTGATTTCATCGTTTAATTCACAATTGCCAAAAGTAGTTGTGAGTGAGTAGGTTCCAGTTTCGGTAGCCGTAAATGTTGCACTGTTGCTGCCGTCTTGCCATTCATAGGTGTCGAATTCTGTAGATGTCCCAAGGATTACGTTTTCACCCGCACAAAGCACCGCATCTTCGCCCAAATCTAAAACGGGAACATCGGTTGTTTCTATGCTCAATGTTCCTGTCCAGTCGCCGCAATCGCTGTGAACCGTAACGCCAATTTCGAATTGGCCATCGGCAGGAAAGCTTAGTTCGACTTGTCCGGCCGACAATTCGTTGAAGGCTACGTCATCTGGGATTTGCCAACTAATATCGTCGGTAATGCATTCGAATCCATCTACTTCAAATACGGAGAACGCATCGGGGCAAGGACTAGTCGGCCCATTGATAAAAACCGAGCGGCCGGTGATATATCCTTGGTAGTAGTTTCCAAAGGAGTTCACCAATGAGCCTACGGCAAATGCATCTTGTTCGACCAGGGCATTTTCGCCTTCCAAGTTCGGTTCGTGCATCACCGTGATCTGATTGGTAAGCACGTTTTCCAAGTAGATCTTCCCATTTGGAGCCAATTGCGGGTAGAATAGAATCGGATTGCCGACTAGTTCAAAGCTAAAAGGGTCGGTAAACCATTCTTCGGGTTCCAGTGAAAGATCTAGCTGAATTATTTCTGTAAAAAGGTCGCCTGTGAGCCAGTAGAGATAATTCCCCGAAGGCGAAAATTCGGCACCCAATGGGGAGGAGTCTTGTGTGTCGAGAGCCAGGGTTATCTCGCCGGTTGAGTTATCGAAATCGAGGATCAATGCTCCATGCGCCAGCATCCTTCCATCGGGTGAATTGGCAATTGCTGTGGTGTAGAAAATGCTAGGGTTCGACACATCAGAGAAAATG
>JADFAK010000205.1 GCA_015665315.1 Flavobacteriales bacterium
TGCTGTTGGGGGCGTGCTTTCTAAACAAAAAGGAGAGCAGCAAAACCGTATTCGAAATCGCAGTCGGTTTAACCGCCGAAAATTCTGATTGTAATGAGCAAACCATCAATTCCGAAAGGAACGCGCGATTTTGGTCCGCGGATAATGATTCGACGAAATTTCATCTTCAACACGATTCGTCGGTCCTTTGAGTCATTTGGCTTTATGCCTATTGAGACGCCAGCCATGGAGAACCTGTCTACGCTCACGGGAAAGTACGGTGATGAGGGGGATCAGTTGATTTTCAAGCTACTCAACAACGGTGATTTCTTGTCGAAGGCCGATGCTACTGCCTTGGAGAATATGGACTCTAAGAAGTTGTCGTTTTCGATTTCTAAAAAAGCCCTTCGCTATGATCTTACTGTGCCATTTGCGCGTTTCGTGGTGATGAATCAGAACGATATTACATTTCCTTTTAGGCGATATCAAATTCAGCCAGTATGGCGAGGTGACCGACCGGGAAAAGGAAGGTATCAGGAGTTTTTTCAGTGCGATGCCGATATAGTTGGTACTGATGGATTGGTATGTGAAGTGGAGTTGGTGCAGCTTTTTGATGAGATCTTGACCAATTTGGGCTTGCCGAATTTTGAGATCCGCATCAACAATCGAAAGATACTTTTTGGACTTGCCCAAGCGGCTCAGATCGAGGATAAGCTTATCGATTTCACCGTGGCGATGGATAAATTGGACAAAATTGGTGAAGAAGGCGTCGTCAAGGAACTTATAGAACGAGGTATTTCCAATGAGGCCATAGACATGCTCAAGCCACTGTTCGGAATTTCTGGCAGTTTTGAGGAAAGCGTGGTGGAACTGGAGAAAATCCTTCAGGGAAATGATTCAGGCACGAAGGGAATTGAGGAGTTGCGTTTTGTGTTTGACTCGGTTAAGCGACTAGGCTTGCGCCGCGCAAATGTTAAGTTTGACGTAACCCTGGCGCGCGGATTAAACTATTACACAGGTGCGATTTTCGAAGTTGTTGCTGGAGGAGTGCAAATTGGAAGTATTTGTGGGGGAGGAAGATACGACGATCTCACGGGCGTATTTGGGTTGAATGGAGTATCAGGTGTAGGAATATCCTTTGGAGCTGATCGGATCTACGATGTGATGAATGAGCTTGATTTGTTTCCTGAAGCGACCAATTCATCTACCAAACTTCTCTTTGTCAATTTCGGCGCTGAGGAAGAGGCTTATTGTTTGGGTTTGCTCACTGAATTGAGAAGAGCTGGATTGGCTTGTGAGCTATATCCAACAGCTGCCAAAATGAAGAAACAGTTGGCCTACGCAAATTCCAACAAAGTTCCCTTTGTAGCGATGATAGGAAGTCGTGAAATGGAAACAGGGGTAATCGCCCTGAAAAACATGGAGACAGGAGAACAATTTGCCGTTGACAAGAGCGAGTTGCGCGAGTTTATCGAGCAATAGTTAACCGTCTCATCGGAAGTAGAAAACGTTCCCGTTTTATCTTAGTATGGAGAAATGTCCAGACTTCTTGGTTGTTGTCGCGTCGAGGCATATTCTTCTCCACTGGGCAATGTAGTAATACGTCCCTTCAGGCATTGGATTTCCGTTTGCCGTACCATCCCAACCGATGTAGTTCTCATCGGCGCTGAACAATAGGACTCCCCATCGGTCATAGATTTCAAGCCTATAGTCGTCTACATAGTCGAAAATATCCCTGCCACTAGGGTATAGGTCGGGAATTTGGTGTTCGCCATAATAGAAGATCCTGAAAATGTCATTTACCCCGTCAAAATTGGGGGAGAACACATTGGGCATAAGTATCGGACGATCGATTACAGTGAGGTCATAGACGATGGTTGTTTGACCGGTTTCAACATAACCACACAAGTTATTCTGCGCCGTAATATTTATGGTGTATTCACCTGCTTGATCGTAGATATAGGTATTGTGCGCTCCTGTGACTGTATTGCCATCACCCATCTGCCAAATCACATTATCGGCTCCCGTTCCGTTGAAATCCAATGCAACTTCGATGATACTATCGCACGGACTAGGGCTTAAAACATGAAAGTTGAATGCAATAGGATCTTCTGGTAGTAAGTTGACGAGCACTGTATCAACGTCAAAACAGTCAGTCGTTGGGTCGGCAGTTAAAGTAACAGTGTACTGCCCGTAGGATGAATATGTCCACGAAGGATCTTCTTCGTCGGAATAATCGGAGTTTCCATCTTCACCAAAGTCCCACGCATATTCTTCGGCGTACTGACTTAAATTGGTAAAATCAATCTCGAGTCCTTCACAGAACACAGTTTGTCCTTGAATTTCTGCTTGAGGCATGGGATCGACGACAATGAACTGACTAGTACTTGCTTCACAAAAGTGATCGACAACGGAGAAAGTTACCTCGTAGGTTCCAGGTACATTGTAGGAGACAACAGATGGATCAAAATCATCAGAGCTCCCTGGATTTGAAAAGTTTCCAAAATTCCAGGTGAATTCAGCGCTATTCGTATAGTTTCCGAACCCGGTAAAATCCCAATATCTAGCACCATTTTGGCAGTAGAAGTTTTGGATTTGCATATTGGCCTCGATAGGTGTGTAGGCCCCAACGACAATCGTTGTTGTGTCGGCACATGAGAAGCCGGGGTTAGCAATTAAAGTTACAATATAAGTGCCTGTGTCGGGATAGGTGTATTCAGGTTCGAAGACTGTAGAAGTATCGGTTTCAAGGAAATCAACACCAAAATCCCATTCGAAGAATTCGCCATTCGAATTATTTTCAAAAGTATAAGTCAAACCTTGACAAGGATCTTCTTCTTCAACACTGGCGAAGATTGACTGGGTGCAAGCAGCGATGTTAAATTGAAAATCACGGTTGGTATTCGAAATAAGCACACCATTGCGGTATTCCTTGACACAAATCCCCATCACGTATTGTCCCAATTGTGTTGGAGTTCCAGTGAGCAGCCCCGTTTCGCTATCAATCGCAAATTCAGGGAATGCGTCGATGGGATATTCAAGACTGTAACCTGCATTCCATGTGACAAGCACGTAGGGTGGGGCTGTAGGTGGATCCATTTCTTGACCAGGATTTCCGCCGTCCAATGGATTACAGAATTCATAAACTAGCGAGTCTCCGTCGAGATCTGTTGCCGAGTGATCAAATGAAAATGGTTCGTTCAAGCAAATAACAATAGGTGGAAATTCTATAAAATCTGGGTTGCTGTTGCAAACTGCCAGTTCAATAGGTGGAATTTCTGCGATAAAAGAAGAACCCAAATTATCTCCGCCCGCAGGAACATTGATGATGGATGTATTTCGGCAACAACGCTGATAAACGAGGGTATAACCGATGGATGTATCATCGAGAATCACGGAGCCGGTGTAAACAGATTCTTCCACGCAAACATCGGGTGGTTCCAAACACGGGTCACCAGTGTCGGCCGGCAACGATGTAACTGTGGCGTCGGCTAAAGGCATGTCGATAGTCGTAATAAGCGTAGAACCTTCGTAAACACCGACATGAGCAGTATTGTCGAAAGCAGATCCAGAACAGTCTCGATAAACTTTTAGAGTGACGAAGTACTCTCCATTACCGAGACATTCATAATGGATGACACCGCCAACAATATGAGAAGCGATTGCGCCAAGCGATAGAAATATCAAGCACGCTATTGAAAGTAGTTGTTTCATTTTCCAGTGGCAATTTTCCTTGCAAGGGGAACTTACAGTAATATAGATGCAAGTTTAATTCTATTGGTTGTATTGGCGTGCAATTTCATTTTCTTAAAACTGAAAAGTGTCCTGTAAGTACTTCTTTTTGTTCACCACAACTAGGTAGTATTTCAACAATATAATAATAAGTACCATCGGTCATTTCTTGACCATCTCGGGTGCCATCCCACGAAGCAATGCCATCACCAGAATCAAAAATCAACACGCCCCAACGATCATATATTTGCATATGATGCTCATCCATGTAGTCGAAAAACTCACGATCACCGGGGATTAGACTCAGTTCCTTTTCTCCCTTGAAAAACGGCCTAAATACTTCATTCACCCCGTCGTTGTTGGGAGTAAAGATGTTTGGCATTAGGATAGGAGCTGTTATGGCAACAGTTTGATAATACACGTCAAACGTTTCAGATACTTGGATATCACACAATTCTTGAAAGGCTGTCAAGGTGATTTCATAAAAACCTTCTTCGTCGTAGTAATGCGTAACCGAGTAGTCATCTGAGAAAGTGCCATCGCCCAATTCCCAGAAAATACTGGATTCTCCGCTACCATTGAATTGCACCAAAATGGACGTGAGTGAGTCACAGGGGTTATTAGGTGAATAATTATACGAGAGGTTAATAGGGTTTGGTGGGAGGATCTCGACCGTAGTAAAACTGGTGTCCGCACATTCAGTTCCTGGATCGACGACCAAGGATACAACGTAGGTACCGTAGTCGTCGTAGGTGAAAGTCGGATTGGTCTCCGTGCTTGTGTCACCACTTGATCCTTGTCCAAAATCCCACAAGAAATTGTCGGCACCAATGCTGTTGTTGTCGAAATCGATCGTTGTCCCTTCGCAGAAAAGCGTTTGCGGCTCGATGTCGGCAATAGGAAATGGATCGACAACAATTTCTTCCGAATGCTCAGCCGTGCAGGCCCCGTCTACAACTTCGAACAAACAATTAAAAGTTCCTGATTCAAGAAAAGTGACATTGCCTGGAGACATATCACTCGATGTCGATGGGTCGGTTGTCGCGCCAAACGACCAGGTGAAGGTCGAATTCTCAGAAAAGGAGCCATTCCCACTGAATACACCGGTCATTCCGCCATTTCCACATTGTAGAACAGGCGCCTCAAAAGTTGCAGTAATCGGATCAAACACCGGAACTGTAATCGTCAACGAATCGGCACAAGTTGTTCCCGGCATAGCCACAAGTGTCACGTCGTAGTAACCGAATTCGGGAAATGTAAAGGTCGGGTTCTCTACGGTCGAGGTATCTGAATCAGTTCCTGGTACGCCAAAATCCCAAATGTATTCTTCCGAATTGAAGGAATCGTTGAAGAAGTCAATCTCCAGACCGACGCAGGGTTCGCTTGGCGAAGAATACAGCGCCAGGATATCCGGAATACACGTGCCAATATTAAAAACAAGGTCGCGAATAATGGTTGTCAAGAGTGTATCATTTCTATACTCATTCACACAAATACCGATGGCATATTTACCCGGTACAGTAGGTGTTCCAGTCAGTAATCCAGTCACAGGATGAATGGCAAAGGCCGGAAAGGCCGTAATCGGATCGTCCCAATTGTAACCCGTCTCCCAGGTCACATTCACATATGGTGGTGGATCGGGCAAAGATGGGTTTGGCAGGTCTGGTGAAGCACCGTGAAAGGGATCGCACAGGCTATACACCAAGGAGTCACCATCAGATTCCTCGGCGCTGTGGTCCAAAGAAAGAGGTGTATCGATGCATATAAATGAGGGAGGTAGAGTGTTGAAATGCGGACTGCTATTCGTTCCGTCGAGTTCATTTGAACCGGGGATGTGCGCGAGATAGGTGTTTCCAGTGTCTTCAGGGATGAATAGGTTAATAATCGCCGGTGTTCGGCAGCATCTCTGGTAAACGATATCGTAACCACCTTCAACTGGTGGTAATGTTTCAATTGTGCTGTAGATTCCTTCCTCAATGCAAACGGTACTTGGAACAGAAAGACAAGGAACACCAGGATCATTGGGTAGTAGGGTAACACTCAAATTCGTAAGACCTGGATTCGATACGAGTACTCCTTGCGAATAAATCCCCAAAAAGGCCGTGGCGTCGAAATCAGTGCCGTTGGTGTTGTCAGGTCCGCAATCACGGTATATTTTGAGCGTGATCTCGTATTGATCATCGCCTAGATACTCGTATGATATAGTTCCGCCGACTAAGTGAGTTGCCCAGGTGGAAATCGAGCAAAGTACGGCCAGTAAGGTGGTGGTTAATAGTCTTGTCATGTCATTTCGGCTAATGCTTTGTAATATAAAGATTAACTCGAAGTAGCCAAGGCATTATTTACGTAAAAATTGGTCTTTTAGAAATGCTTCTGCCTGTGCCAGGGCACTCACAGATGAACATTGCCCCGCCTTCATTTGAGAAAAGACATTCTCCAAGAATTCCTTCATTGCAGGAGAAGAGTGCAGCCAAGTGTACAAGGTATTGGACATCGTCTTGTGCACCCAAACCTCATCTTGATGTTTTCGCGTAGAATCGGTTAGGCCAAGATCTTCCAACAGCTGAATGTAGTCTGCAACCATCTGCCAGACCTCACTGATTCCACTTCCTTCGATGGCACTACACAGCGTAATCGGAACGCTCCATTTTCCATGAAGAGGAGGGAACAGGTGTGTAGCGGCAAGTAATTCGGCTTTGGCGATTCGGGCTTTGGGGAGGTTTTCTCCGTCGGCCTTGTTCACAGCAATCCCGTGCGCCATTTCCATTATTCCGCGCTTGATACCTTGCAACTCGTCGCCAGCTCCAGGGAGAGAAAGAAGAAGGAAAAAGTCGACCATTCCACGTACTTCAGATTCAGATTGCCCAACGCCTACGGTCTCAACAAGTATAATATCAAATCCAGCAGCCTCACATAAAAGTATGGCTTCTCTGGTGTGCCTTGTCACTCCTCCGAGATCTTTGCCAGCAGGTGAGGGGCGAATGAATGCGTTTTTTGCCTTGGACAATTCTTCCATTCGGGTTTTATCACCTAGAATGCTGCCACCCGTGCGCGAACTTGAGGGATCAACTGCGAGTACGGCGACCTTATGGCCCTTCGATATGAGCCAGAGGCCAAGTGATTCTATAAAGGTGCTTTTCCCGACTCCTGGAACGCCAGTCAGTCCCACACGCACCGACTTCCCCGTACGCGGCAGTAACTTATCTATAAGGGAGAGCGATAGTTCACGATCCTTAGGTAGATCACTTTCGGCAAGTGTAATGGCCCGACTTAGAGATTGAATTTCTCCCTGAGAAATACCATCGTAGAGATGGTCGAAATCAATTTGCTTTCGCGCTTGTTTTATACGAGAGATATGTCGGCCTGCATCCTTAGTCACGGCGCAAATATAACGTAGAACTTGTTATTGACGATAGTTGGATAACCAACTTGGCTCTGTGGTCGATTTAATCAGTCTGAAACAGTTTCCACCCCATACGAAGTCGGCCAAGGTGCCCATGTTATAGCCGGCCAAAATCTGGCGCTGATGTGCGGAGGGAGCATTTGCGCCATTCGGCCCCAGAGCCCAACCCCCATTGGCTGATCCAGACTCCACGCTGGCTTGAGCGGAGGGATCACCTGGAGGAAAGCGGTAGCGCAGTTTCCACAGATTCTCAACCGTGTTGCATCGCAATTGATGTCGATCAAAGTCGTCCAAGTATTCAACACTGCATTGAGGGATGTCGTAAAGCGCCATGAAATCAGCCATATTTGGGTTGGCTGCAGATTTCATTTTACCCAGTGAAATCAATATGAACTCACGTTCCGGAATACTTTTAAAATCGATGACTTGCTCCTTGTGGACCGATACCTCGGCAAAGGTCACTAAAGCTCCGTTCCAAGTAGGCATGAGGTTAAACCCAAGATGAACTTCAATCTCAAGAGGGCAAAACGATGTATTGAAACACCACAGAGCTAGAATGAGTGATATGGTTTTTAATTTGGTCAACAAGGTTAATTTAAAGCTTTCTACGTGCTGAATATAAGAGTGTTAGTGAATTCAGTAAGAACGTTGATAAAATTCGAATATTTCAGAATTGGCTTACAAGAGAGTGTGCAGACAAGGCTGTTTTGTGAAATTTGAATACATATTTACCCTTGTTAGTTATTCTCGGCCTATTGATTCTGTCGGTCAGCCAAACATTACTACTTTTATGCCGAGTGAAGGCCCTACTTAAAATACAATTTCTCGTTGCGTTCTGCGCCATGCTTTTTGGATGCCAAACTGATCCCCCCAGAGCGGTGGAGGAGTTTGACTTGTCCATGTTGGTCGGTATATGGTCCGATATATCTGAAAACAGCCAGAAGCGTGAAGAGTGGCAATGGGTTGGCGAGAATCATCTCCGAGGTAAAGGATTTGTCCTTATGAACAAGGACACAACCTTCATTGAAAGTCTCGAAATCAAAGTCGTCGATGATACACTGCGCTATTTCGCGCGCATTCCTGGCCAAGTAGATGAATACGCCGTAATTTTTACTTTGAGCTCTCGAACACCGAATATTCTTTTATTTGAAAATCAGAGATATAGGTATCCTCAACGCATTGCCTATGTTCTCAAGTCTCAAATTGAGATGGTGTCCTATATCGAAGGAGAGGACCATGGAGATTATCGAAAAGTGGAGTCGTGGTATCATCGCAGACCGCAATAATTTCATAAAAAAGTACAATTGACGTGATTTTTCGGCCGATTCTACGTCTTAATCTTGAATACAAAAGTTCCAACATGAAATTAACCTTTGCAGGGATCTTCATTTCTTTCTTCCTTTTAAGCGTAAGTACGTACGGTCAAGTTCAAGATTCTGTAAAAACCAAAATCATTGTTGAGGGACGAGCTTTTGACGAAACTGGATTGTATAAAAGCGACTTACTGGTTGTCAATGAGCGCACCTATACAGGCTTCTTTGGAAATACGGATGGAACATTTTCATTTGAAATCGAGAAGACCGATACAGTAGTTTTTGGCGCTATGGGCTATGCGTCCGTGAAAGTATGTTTTGCCGATTCGATTCCACGTCCTAAATACCGATTGGACATTAAACTGAAGCCTATCACCCTGAGCATTGGAGTAGTCGAGATTGTCGCTCCAAGAGATTTGGATGAGATCCAGAATGACATCAGAAACTTAGGATTCAATGAGAAAGACTACCGCGTGAGTGGCATCGACGTACTTTCTAGTCCCATTACCTTCCTCTACGAGATGTTTAGCAAGCGAGAACAGTCGAAACGTCTGTCGATTGAATTGGTCAACGAGGACCGAAGAAGGGATTTACTAAAAGAGCTATTTGTTAAATATGTCGACTATGAAATCATCGATTTATCTACGGAAGAATTCGACGATTTTATTGATTTTATTGGGGTAGATGACAATTTCCTCAAGTCCACATCGCAGTACGACTTCATTATTTTCGTTAAGAATCGCTTCGAGATGTACAAAGTCTTGAAAAAAGCTCGTCCGCTTGACGAACAGGATTTTTATTACCACGAAGATTAGAAGAGGTCTATTGAAGAAGAGCCGAATCGAGGTAATTCACAAAAACTTTAGCGATAAACGCAAATGTCAGTATGACGACACCTACCAATTTTAGGTTTCGAATGGCCCGTTCGTGGTTGTCATAATTCAGAATCATCTCGGCAAAAATCGTCATCACTCCCAATATTTCGAGAAATGTGATTGTGCCTTTGTACGCAGTAATAAACTCAAAACAACCGCCAATCAAGGGTAATCCAGGACACCATTTGCCTAGTGCGAAAAAAATATTGAGAATGAATAAGAGTGCATACGTTGCTATGAGAAGATTCCTATCTGTGGCGTTCATCTACTTCGAATTTTCGGCAAAAGTAGCACAATGGGGCGCTATATGTACTCGGGACAAATGCGATCTTGAATTTCAGGCATTTTCAACTTGCGGATAATATAAATCAAACTAAGCTCTAATCCACC
>JADFAK010000094.1:0-943 GCA_015665315.1 Flavobacteriales bacterium
AATCGACTCAATACCACCTTCTTTTCGACCGGTTGAAGGCCTCTGACACAATCACACAATACAAGAAATTTATTGAATACCCATAGCGTCCAGGCTGGGCGCTACCACAGGAAGAGTACAACAATCGCTCTAATGAACTGCGGCCTTACCGCACCTCATTGGAGCCTAATTGTTAGGTGTATCATTTCCCTTTCCATTCGGAGATAATCTCGTTGTTTACCTTATAAACAATCTTGCTATTCTCATTAACTAGGGAATTCCATTGATTCACTCTTGTTTTCGTGAATAGAGTGTGAAATTCTCCATTTATTCCATTCTTACCTGTATTCAGGTGATAAATGCGATTAGTTAACTCCTTTATTGATTTAGAGTCATGTTTTCTTTCTACCAGCTCTTTTCCTTTCTTTATGAATGTTGAAGTTGTGCTGCTTTCGTGAGGTAAAAAGTATTGTATAAAACCATGAGCTATAAATCTCCGTTCATAATTTATTTGACCAATTTCCACCTTTAACTCATCCCAAATAGGCTTTAATTCTGTAAGATGTTCTTCTATAAAATCTGACAAATTGGAAACCTTTCTTTCAAAAGGGAAACCTACGTGCTTGATAAAATAACTTGATTTCTTCCTTAAGTCAAACTCAGTCATAGAACCCAAATCTGCTAGCCCATATTCGAGCTCCGAAAAGGCAATAATAAACGCACCGATTGCTTCCTTAAACTCTTTATCTTTTGTTATTCGTGCATTCATTATTCGTAAAATTTTCCGGCATAAAACAATTCAGCCACACTTCTCCAATCCAAGTTAACCGTATCACTATCTACACCGAATGCATGAACTGAGTCAAGAAATTGAGCTATTGATCCATTTACCCATCCGTTTTTTCCGTCAGAATAAGGAGGGGAAGGGTTTTCTTTTTCCTTTTGATCCTCATTAATTTTATCA
>JADFAK010000094.1:953-9626 GCA_015665315.1 Flavobacteriales bacterium
CTTCGATAAAATCAAGAAAGGTTTCTTTGGAGTTAACTTTTTCTATTAAATCATGGAGTTCCATACTCTGTTCTATTATTACACCTAACGGTTTGCATATGGCGTGTGGCGGTTTCAAAGCACTTTCTTGTCAGCCGAAACCAAACCTGGCTGCGAAGCGAAACCCTTGCTGGCAGCCGTTCGCCCGCCATAAGCTATATGCGTTGTTGCACTCAACCTGCGGTAGCTAAAGAACCTCTTCGCTCTTGGTCGAGTATACGCTCATAAAACTATAAAATTATGAGTACGATTTTAAAAAAAGTAGACGTGGGCGCAAATTAGGCTCCGATTCCCCAAAACGCTTATTGCACGAGCCAAGAGCGAAGTGCCGGGGTATACTGCGCATTTTGCCAAGTTCGAGGAGCAAATGACCATCTTTTAGCTAGAAGCGTTGTAAGCGACATCAACCTCTTGGAAAACCATCGCACTGAAAAAACTAAAAATCAACCCCGACGCCTGTCCCAAATGCCCCAAAGGAATCCTAGAAGTCGTCGACTCCATCCTACCCACTCGCGGGCCGCCCCTACTCAAGCTCAAAGCCAACCTAAACTTTTTGCAAGAATGACTACTCGCTGCAACATATCACCGTTGCGGATGCGGGATGTCCACATCTGCGCACTTCGTAAAACAGAAGCCGAACCATTTTTGACCGACAAAACATTGAAAAGTAACCAAGAAAATAAGACTGAAATCGATTCATCGCCACCTTCTTTCCGACCAGCTGAAGGCCTCGCACACAATCAAACAACACTAGAAATTTATTGAATCCACATAGCGTCTAGGCTTGGCGCTATCGCAGGAAGAGTACAACACTCGCTCTAATGAACTGCGGCCTTACCGCACCTCATTGGAGCCTAATTGTTAGCTGCTTTATTAATTCAGATCTCGAATGTATTCATATAAAACTTCTCCTTTGTTTTTCGTTCTTCTGGAGATTTTTTGAATAATTAAATTATTTCCGATAGTTTCATATTTAATAGTCTCTTTGTCTTCTTTTACAAATAGGTATTTATCAAATCCAATTGAATCTGTCAGCCAATATGATCGCAGGTCTCCTGCATATACTCCTCCTTGATAGACAATATACTGTTCAATATACAATCCATTTCCTGCGTCCCAAGTTATTACATGATTTTCTTTGTTTCGTTTATCTATACATCCGTATAAGAACAAAAGACTGAGACTTGTTAGTATGAGATACTTTTTATTCATTCTTTAATTGCAGCTAACAACCGTATATGCGTATTGCACAATCCGTGCTAATATGTGTATTGCACATATACCTATTATAGCTTCGTCCAATCTAGATATTTTCTTTGGAAAATGGATTGAACTCAAGCCTTATCATCTACCTTAAAGTAAAAAACATTCGGGCATTTGACAGAAAAAGCGACAGTAACAACGCGGATGAATGCTATTTCACCGCCTCTAATCACTGCATTTAACTTGGTCCCAGCCTACGGCATTCTATGCGTATAGAACAATGTAGCCGTAAGTTTATTCGAATTATTATACGACCATTGATATTAACAGGTGTTGGACGTTTGGGGCGATGTTACTTAAGAGTTCTAGACCACTATGCTCTTCTCAAATCGACCATCTTGTAGGCATGGGTTTTATAGCAAAATATGGTCTGCTATCGTCAGTGATATCGTCCACGCCACGCCCGAAGCTCATCGCCTATGGTACAGTTGATCATTTGCGCGTAGCGCTGGTCATTTTTAATATCCCGATAGGCGAATGACTACTTGAGGTTGTATCAATCCTCTAGAATCACCTGTTTCACCACGTGTCCGTTGCTGTAGATAAACAACAGCGGACCTTTGGCATCTCCGTCGACTTCTCGGCCTAGCAAATCGGTGACCTTGACCAAATCCACGCCATTGAGTCGGGCGTATTCTTCTACACCAACTGGTTCGCACAAATCGCCAATTCCATCGCCATCGGTATCGAGCTGACCGGGATTGTAGACATCGGGGCAATTGTCAAGTTCATCGCACCACAAGTCCAGATCTCCGTCGTTGAGACAATTTCCGAAGCAGTCGTAAAACTCTTCAGGGTACATGCAGGAGCCATCATCCGAAATGGACTCGGAGTTGAAATTGCAGGCATTGGGATCCATGCAGCCCGCGACGCAGCCACCAAGAATATTGTCGTCGATCCAAGCTAGTCGGTCCAGGGTCCAGTCACGCAGAAAGTTTATCTCATCCTCTACAGTCTCACCTACATAGTAATTGGGCCATACATAATTGCCCATTGAATTCCATCGGGTGTAATTTCTGATGTGTGCATCGGCCAATAGGGTTTCCAAAGAATCGATCACGAACATGACGCTATCGTTGGACCATGGGCCATTTCGAAAATCGGTCCACCGGCATTTAAGTTGGTTTCGGTACAGGTTATCTTCTAGCAGCCGCTCGAACCAAAATGGGTTGCTACTTCCACAGCCCGTGGTCACTTCCCAATCGGTCGTGATCCCACCATCGCAATAATCGGCATTTCCGAAAGCGAGGTTGTAGTCCCACCAAGGCCCCATGTGAATTAAACTGTCGTTGGAATCTTTGTCTTTGTAGAAATAGGTGCTTAAACGGTATCCATCAATGTTCTTTGACAATTCATTCATGAGGTACATGTCCATAAAGGATTCCTCGTTGATAAAGGGAGCGTAGCCCAATTGGGGGTCACTAAAATTGGGTCCTGCCAAGGCATCCTCGAACGCCGTAATATGAGACTGGATGTATTGGGATTGTTCATTGGTCAAATCTTCAGGCTTATGGTAATGGATATACAATCCATCTCCTCCAATATTGCTATAGGGAGAGTTCCAACCACCGTTGGTATCACCAGTCCAGTGATCGATTTTGAGAATGTAGCCTCCTGTGAGCTCATCTCCTTCGATGTCTTCGGGCAAGAGTGTTGCAATATCGACCCGATTCTCGTCAATCTTGATGTTTTCCATGAGGACATAGATACCTCGGTAATCACCGTTGATGAACAGTTCGATGTGCTTGGTTCGAGGTGTATATCTGCCAATCATCCTTCCCAATTCGAAAGTTAGCACATTGCGCATATGCGTCTTGTCGCTGTACGGTCCGTGCAGAATCCAGTCATTTTCTACGGGCATTCCAGCAAGCGAAACATTGTTGTTCATTCCCAAAGAGTCTTGGGTCTCGAAGGCAAATGATTTTTTGGGAAAGCTTTGAGAAGATGATCCACGGTATTCTATGGCAATCAGACCGTCGTAATCGTTAAAGGGATCGTTGGTGTTGTTCAGACTATCGGCATTGTTAATGAGTCCCATTTGAGCTACAATGCGCGGATCATCCAGAATTTCTTGTCCGAGTGTATTGATCATCATGATGGGTAAATTGCTCTCTCCGAAGAGAAAACAAGATCCATCATCGACATTGCTCCAGGGGTTGTAATTGAGGGCTTCCGGGTCGGTACATCCTTCAATTTCACAATCATCGCCCACAGCAAACAGGATCGAATCCTCGTATCCGCCAGCGAGTTCGCCCGCAACAAGAAGATTGTCTTCTTCATCCTCTATGTAAAAACTACCCCCATTCCAGCCATCGCCATAGGAGTCGATCATGAAGAATTCATAGCATCCGTCGACGAGGCAAATATCAAATTCATAGGTTGAGTAGTCGGCAAACCCTGTTTCCGAGAACAGCACGACACCAAATACATTCCGAATTTCCCACGAAACCTCTCCACCCCATCCTCCAGTGGTGAGTTCAACTTCATACTCAGTTCCCAAGCCTTCGCAATCGGCCAAGGGAGGCATGAACCATTCGGGCGTGGGCTCATAGACCAAGTCGGAAGTGGATAAACCTAGGCTTAAGAAGGGAATGGCGCTTAGATCCGAAGAGTTGATGGTTACGTTGTGAACTTCAACGGCGAGGATATTGGAACCCTCGTTGAGCAGTTCTAGTTGATCATCCAACTGGTAAGTGTTGGGATAAGCACCTTGATACATGACAGCTTCATGGTCAATGTCCAATTGGATATTCCAGGCGGGAATATCACCGGGGACTCCTACGTTCTCTCGGGCTATTTCCACTCCATTTATATAGGCCACGAATCCGTCGTCGAAATCCATGTTAAATACTAAATCAAGTACTTCATCAAGTTCTATGATTTCAAAGGTCTTTCGTAGATAGACGGACGCCGTAGTGGGTAAGATCGTATTGTCGTCTCCATCGCTATAGCCGAAACCTCCATTGCCAGTGAGCCAAGTCGAGTCATCGAATAGCAAGGTATTCCATGAAAGATCTGGTTGGGCTGTGGGAATGAGGTAATTCCATTCTTGATCGGCCAAGACTACACTTTCCCAGTGATCGATGGTGTCTTGTGCTGTAGAAAGAAAAGGTACAGCAAGCGAGAGGAATAGACTAAACAAGTAAATTCGCATCCGCTAAAAATAATGATTACTGGGTTCCAAACCTAGGTTGGTTTTTAAAGTAGACCTAAAATCATTGATATTAACTACTCTATCGCTATGTGGTTCAACTATTTTTCTGACATCCACGTATCCGGTCACACTGTCAAGGAAAGTCAACTTTGAGATCAGCTGGGTATAGACTAGGGCCATGTGAAGTTAAATCTTATTCCTAATAAAGTTGACTGGCGCGTTGCCCTCTCTTACTTCATGTCGGTGGATGGCCAAGTAGTTGTGATCATGAGCTGGTTCTTCGCGTGACTGAGAATGAAGAAAAGCAAAAGTCACGATGAAAACAGATTGCAGTTTGGATTCAGTCATTTTCTGAGTATGAAGGTCGGCACATGTACCATTTTTCCTTACTATTGCAGCACTGTTGCATTTATTATGTCAAAACGCACCACAAGTTCTAAAAAGGCCGTCCAACGAATCTTGGAGACCGCCAATTCGGCGATGAGTCAGCCCATGATCCAGGACCAACTCGACATCCCGATCAACCGAGTTACGATCTATCGCATTCTAGAATCCTTCGAAGAAGACGGACTTGTACACATGACAATGGGCAGTGATGGGGTAAAGTATTATGCGCTGTGCCATTCTTGTACCGAGCATCACCACGTTCATGATCACTTTCATTTTCAGTGCACGTCATGCGGACAGATAGAATGCTTGGACGACAAGGTAGAAGTCAAATTGCCTGAGGGTTATCAACTTGATTCGGTGAACGCTGTGTTGACGGGGGTTTGTGGGAAGTGTTGAATTTATTAAGCCGAAGAGAAATGTTACAGTCTTATGTTTTGGGTGCTCATTATTCTCACACACTCCCCAAAACCCTCGAACGAATCGACTCGGCAACAAATGCATTCAGGGACATTTTTGCCTCCATGGCCAATAAGGCAGCTCGTTGATGGAGGTCGGAAGGAATGCGCACATTAAAGCTGCCTTTGAAAGGCTTTTGTGGTTCCTTACCTTCTTCTTTGCACTCGTCTAAGTATGCGTCAATGGATTCTTTGAAATCACGCTCCAACTCTTTGCCCGTTTCTCCTTCGTAGGAGAGCAATCCACTGATGCCAAGCACCTTTCCAAAGAGCAAGCCATCTTCCTCACTGTATTCAATAGAACCGCTGTATCCTTTGTAGTTTAGGTATTTCATAGCTCTAAAATTTCTTTGATCTGCCTTAATTGATATCGTTTCATTATTCCACTTGGATGGGGTTTATGCAACATTATCGGTATGCCATCTTTATTTTGGAATCTCACCCTGGATCCTGAGGTTTTACCTTTATTAATTTCTTCAAAACCATAGAGCCCTAAAAGTTTGACTGCTTCATTGTAATGAAAGTCGGCTGGCATTTTCAAAAAATGCTCGATAAGTTTATTCTTTCTACTCATGAACGAATGCAACTGTATCTAGTTGCAAATATAAGTGAATATTTTTGATTTTTCCCTTGATCCGATGTGAAATTAAAGCAGACCTCTTTCTACCGCTTATACCCCCGCTCGTGCGCGTTTGCAACGCGTTCAACTCTCGAACATTACAATTCATGTCTCAACATAGACCATTATTTAAGGACAAGGACACCCTTCAACAAGCCTGTTTCTCCGCTATAATCTCTAGCACTGCTGAATAAATAATCCTCGGGCCGACCAACGAATCCTTCTTCAACTGGATTCATATGCACATAGTTAATCTTTTGCTCGGTTACTTTGTTGCTCCAAAGTTCGATGGGCTGGTTGTTATGTCGCCAAAATTGATACTTGCTTACATTTGATGATGTCTTACCGGCCTTTAAAAACTGCTCCAACAACCATTCTTTCCTACTTTCCTTTGGATTATCAATTATAGCTTGAACTATTTTCTTGCTTGTAAACTTCTTAAAATCGCCTAACACTGCTCCTGGTTCCTTATTCTCACGACTGCGGAAAACCAAATGAACATGGCTGGTCATGATGCACCAAGCAAAGACTTCCATCCCTTTTTCTTTCCGACAATATTCTAAACTATCCAGTAGGATCTTTTTATACTCGTTGCGTATAAATACATCGATCCATTCGACAACTGCAAAACTTACAAAGTATACCCCTTTTGGATTATAGAATTTGTAGTTTCTGCTCATGTCTTGAAAATATGCTTTTTTCGTTGGAATTGAGGAATTAATCGGAGGGTTCTGAGTGTTGGTGAGCTTTTGAACGCGTTGCAAACGCGCACGAGCGTGGGGCGTAACGCAGTCCCATCTTTTCATTTTTGGAGATCACAATTTGTGATCTCCAATTTTCTAGTTCTTTTTGGGACATTTCAAACATGAAATCTGGCGGGAAACGATTCAAATTTCGGCGCACAGCTTGTTTGAGCACTCTTGTCTCCACGCCAAACAATTCGGCCAAATCCCTATCGATCATCACTTTCAATCCCCTTAGCTCGTGAATTTTAGCTAGGATGACTTCATCTGGTTTTAAGAGGTCACTGCTCATTTTTATTCTTGAAATTCGGTTTTCTGTCTGCAATGCTCGAATTTACTTTTTCGTGCCTATGAGAGGTGATTTTGAACAGACGGTTTTGTAATCGTTTGATTTTACGGGCTAACTGCTTAAAAGGGATAGACCTGAAAATTCGCCCCAAAGAAAAGGGAGCCGAAGCTCCCTGTATTTCATCATTTGCTTTATGCTAGAGTATTAAACGTTTAAGTCCACGTGGTCACCGCCAATGCACCCCATTTTTTTACATGTGTTCAACACCCAGCCTGCCCAAACGTAAACACAAACTCCTGATCAACTTTTTTGCCTGTTTCATCCTGGGCGGGTTTCCACTTCTTTGGGATATCTTGTACTATCTTAATCATTGCCTGATCGACATTTGGATAATTTGACGTTTCGATCAATTTGACATTCGTGATGGTGCCCTTGGCGCTGACGGTGAAAAAGATGCGGCCTCTACCCACTTGGTCGCGTGTTACCTCTTTTACGTGATCCTTGCTGGCCATTTTGAGGTAGCTCGCCAATGCATCCAACCCGCCTTTGTAGTCGGCTTGTACTTCGGGCACTAGGCATACCGACTGACTAACCAACACATATTCTTCGACTTCACCCGTCGAAACCTTCGTGCTGTTGAAGCGAGCTGAAAATCGCAGGTGGTCCGAATATTCGGCATCGGCTACCAGGGCCAGTTGTTCTGCGGTAAACTCTTCGGTCGGACTTGCAACTTTGTATTCGGGCGCAATGGCTGCTACATCTAAGGTCCAATCTGGATAATCCTTCAGGTTCACCACCCAAATTTCACTAAAGTTGTCGTGCTTGTACTTGGCCTTGTCGTCATCGGTCCAAAAGTCCAGTATTGACCTGTATTCTTGCACCTCTTCCCTAGTCACAGGGCTCGACCAGGTCGTGACCATGTAGTCAAGGGCCTCTATTGACTCTTCCTGCTGTATTGCTTCTTGAGGGGCTGAGCAATGGCCAGTAACGGGCACTTCAGTAACAGACTGGTTTGAATCTGCGCAAACAAATGCCAAGCAAGTTAGAACTGCGAGAATGCCGATGTAGGTAAAAACGGATTTTTTCATGATGTGAATTCTTTTCGTTTGTAAAGCCAATGTAGCTTACAACGACTGTATCAAAAGTCAATTCATGTAAATTGATGTAAAGGATTGTAAAGCGAAGAATGAATGGCCGTTGCTCTGTGTCGACGTGGATTTGAAATCAAAACAATCCAAGCAGAATAAAAAGGTCGAGCACATTCACAATGCCGTCATCATTTAAGTCAACCACTGCGGCATCCGTGCTGCCAAAATTTTCAAGTAAGAAAAGTAAGTCGGTCGTATCAATCGACTGATCGTCGTTAAGGTCCCCAAAAAGGAAGGTGAGGTTTGAAAACCAGTAAAGGCAGTCCGATCCTTGAATCAACAGGTCTATATCCCCGTCCTGGTCAATATCTTCATAATAAGCGCGTCTTGAAGAACATTCTAGAAGTTCATCAAGGCTGTCATCTGGGATATATGCCCCATTCTCATTGCGGAAATTCCCATTCAAGCAGATTAGATCCATGGTGCCATCAAAATTCCAGTCGGCGGGATAAATGTCAAGACAAGTTGTTGACTCTTCCCATAATTGCTGCGGTTCGCCAAATTCTCCGGTACCATCGTTCAAAACAATCCAGGTCGACCCGCAATTCGTGTCGTACAGGGCATCCAAGTACC
>JADFAK010000152.1 GCA_015665315.1 Flavobacteriales bacterium
TGATGGGAATTATGCACATTGATCCAGTTGCTTTGAGTGATGGTGCTTTGATCGAGACCATTGGTCAGTACATCAAACAAGAGCGCCTCAATCAAAATAGAACACAGGCAAAAGTGGCCGAAGCCGCGGGTGTCAACCGATGGACATTGAGTCAGATCGAAAATGGAGAGGCTATATCTTTATCCTCTCTCATCGCTATCCTCCGTGCTCTTGATCGCTTGAATGTATTAGAAGGCTTTGTCGTGAACAATCGACCCAGTCCGCTTGAACTTGCCAAAATCGACCGCGAAAAACGGCAACGAGCCAGTTCATCCAAACCCAACAACCCAAAATCCAGCGAATGGTAAATAGCACCACAGCATTCGTCCGCATATGGGGAAAGGTAGTAGGGGCCGTCGCTTGGGATGAAGATCTCGGTGTGGCTAGCTTCGAATATGATCCTCGATTCAAGACCGAGGGAATCGACTTGGCGCCTATCCAAATGCCCATCGAGTCCAGGCAGCAGGTATTTAGCTTTCCCGAACTACGTGCATTGAAAAACGTCGAGTTTAACACATTCAAAGGTCTGCCCGGCCTCCTTGCCGATGTACTCCCCGACAACTACGGAAACCAATTGATGAATGTTTGGCTAGCGCAAATGGGTAGAGCCGAAAACAGTATGAACCCAGTCGAACAGTTATGTTTCATAGGTACTCGAGGGATGGGTGCCTTGGAATTTGAACCGACACAGCTAAAGCCAAGTAAAAATACCTTTGAAGTAGAAATCAACAGTCTGGTAGACATCGCTCACCGCATTCTCAACGACCGCGATAGCTTTGAGACCAATGTGAACAAAGATGCGCAAAAGGCGGTCCTTGACATCCTCAAAATCGGGACCTCGGCGGGCGGGGCCAGACCGAAAGCCATTATTGCATATGATAAAAAAACGGGGCAAGTTCGATCAGGGCAAACCAATGCTCCTGCAGGATTTGAGCACTGGATGATCAAATTGGATGGCGTGAGTGATGCCCAGTTTGGCTCGACGAAAGGATACGGCAGGGTAGAAATGGCCTACTACAAAATGGCCATCGACTGCGGAATTCACATGATGGAGTCGGCACTGATAGAAGAGAATGGGAGAGCACATTTCCTAACAAAAAGATTCGATCGGGAAGCGGGAAATGTCAAGCACCATATTCAGACCTTTTGCGCCATGCGCCATTTCGATTTCAACCAAGTCGGCAGCTATAGCTACGAACAGCTTTTTCAAACAATGAGAATGCTTCGATTACCCTACCCAGATGCCGAGCAAATGTTTCGCCGCATGGTATTCAATGTGCTCTCGAGAAATTGCGACGACCACACGAAAAATACCGCTTTTCGACTTAAAGAAGGGGGTAGCTGGGAACTCGCACCGGCCTACGATATTTGCCATGCCTACCGACCGGATAGTATATGGGTAAGTCAACACGCATTGAGCCTCAATGGTAAACGAAAAGACTTTGTTATGGACGACTTTCTAACATTTGCGCATGCGATGAACATTAAAAAAGCCAAGCACATCATAGCCGAAATTCAAGACGTAGTGAAGCAATGGAAACGATATGCCAAGGAAGCTGGAGTGGGTCAAAAGCTCACAAAATCAATTGAAGAAACCCTTCTGGTTCTGCCTTCCTAAAAGCTATTTAAAATTTCTCTAGCACAAGGCAAATGGGGCTTCGATGTAAATTAGACCGATTGCCGTCGAAATGCTCAATTGTATACCAGGATATACGCGTTCAAAGATGTGGCTATGACCAACCAAATAAAATAGGGCAGCAGCAAGACAGATTTTACGTTCAGAATACCGCGATAGCTGAGGGTGAAGTAGCCCACTAGTATGGTCAGACAGGAGATTAGGATTAAGGCCAAGCCAACTTCGTGGAAGTAAAAGAAACAAGGGTTCCAGCCTATGTTGAGGATCCACTGTAGGGTAAACAGAGCAATTAACTTGTTTCGGTTTTGGACTAGCGGCCATAAATAGGCCAGGTAGATCGCGAAACAGATCATAATTGTGGTCCAAGCCGCTCCAAAAACCCAACCGGGTGGTGTCCATGGAGCTTTGAGCAATTCGGCGTACCAATCAGATGAAACCCCGGCGCCAGTGAAAAGTCCGCCTATAGCCAATGCTGAGAAGTTAAGGGCAATGAAAACGATTATACGGAGAATCATGTCAGTTGTATTTGGGATGTTAATGTACAAAAGGCCCCAATTAATTGAGGCCTTTTGATGAATAGAGGGCTATTCGTTGACTATAGCTTGACAAACCTACTTTGCGATACAGTAGAAATGCCTATCACTTGTAGCATATAGTTTCCTTCGCTGAGATTTGAAATCTGAACTTGATTGTTCACGATACGACCTTCTGAAACGATTGAACCTTTCATATCGATTATGGTGTAATTGCTTCCATCCACGTTGACGATATTCAATATTTCTTGAGCAGGATTCGGGAATACATCGAATTTCTCGATTGTTGAGATTTCACCAACACTTGTGATCACTGGAACCAACACACCGTCAATGACGTGAACGACACCATTTGCTGCAGTTACATCGGCCATGGTGACCATGAACTCATTGATCATCACTCCATCGGTCAGATCAACCAAGATATCAGCGCCATTCAACGTTGGCACCAAACCATCGGTTAAATCTGTCGAAAGTACAGTTCCCGCAACAACATGGTAGAGGAGAATGTCTCCCAGGTTTGGCAATGCCAAGAGTCCATCAATGTTCGTATCCAATGCAGAAGCTAGATCATCAAAAGCACCGTTTGTCGGAGCAAAGACGGTGAGTGAGGCAAATGGATCGGTAAGAGCAGGAAGCAATTCGGCAGTAATCACGGCCGTTGCTAGTGTCGAGAATCCATTGTCTAAAGCAACATCAACAACAGTTTCGCTAGGCAATATGGCTGCATCCAAAATGTGAACTACACCGTTGTCAGCCATTACATCGGCCGAAGTGACCATTGCTTGGTTGACATATAAGTCGCCCATTGATGTCTTCGTCAATTTCAACGTGTTGGTCATGCTCAAAGCGTCCACGACATCGCCGTTGTTGATATCAGCGCTCATTACTTCAGCACCAAGTACATGGTAAGTCAATACATCAGCTAGATTAGGAAGGGCAAGGATGCCATTCAAATCGGTTCCCAATGCAGCAGCTAGATCGTCGAAGGCATCATTGGTAGGAGCAAAGACGGTGAGTGAGGCAAAAGGATTGGTCAGAGCAGGAAGCAATTCGGCAGTAATCACGGCCGTTGCCAGTGTCGAGAATCCATTGTCTAAAGCAACATCTACAACAGTTTCGCTAGGCAATACGGCTGCATCCAAAATGTGAACTACACCGTTGTCAGCCATTACATCGGCCGAAGTGACCATTGCTTGGTTGACATATACGTCGCCCATTGTTGTCTTCGTCAATTTCAACGTGTTGGTCATGCTCAAAGCATCAACGACATCGCCGTTGTTGATATCAGCGCTCATTACTTCGGCACCAAGTACATGGTAAGTCAATACATCGGCTAGATTAGGAAGGGCAAGGATGCCGTTCAAATCGGTTCCCAATGCAGCAGCTAGATCGTCGAAAGCATCATTGGTAGGAGCAAAGACAGTTAATGTAGCAAGCGGATTGGTCAGAGCAGGCAATAACTCGGCTGTGATTACAGCAGTCGCCAACGTTGAAAATCCGTTGTCGAGGGCTACGTCTACTACTGTTTCGTAAGGTAGAAGTACAGCGTCAATTGAATGAACTACACCATTGTCGGTAGTTAAATCGGCTGCTTCAACCATAGCTTGGTTGGCATACACTGCATTCATAGACGTTTTGGTGAGTTTGATACTGTTGTCCATGTTTAGTGGATCAACGATATCTCCATTTTGAATGTCTGCAGATAGAGCCGTACTACCCAATACGTGATACAGCAGGATGTCTGACAAGTTTGGCAGCGCGAGCAGACCGGCGATATCAGTACCAAGTGCCGTCGCCAAGTTGTCAAAAGCTGCGTCATTGGGTGCAAATACGGTCAATGTCGCCATGTCGTCTTGCAAGGCCGCATCCAATCCTTCTTGTTCAAGTGCTGTTTTAAGATAAACATGATTTGCGCTTGTCGCTATGACATCATCAAATACATTGGTTTGTGCACTGAGTACACTTCCAGCAAAAAGGCATATACCTAATACAATAAGTCTAGGTAGCTTAAGGTGTGTTAAATTGAGTTTCATTTGATCTCTTGTTTAATGATTCGTTACAAATATTAAACAAGGGAATGTCCAAAAGGTTCAGATCGGGATGAAATCAATCAGAAGGATAGATGTAATTGATTGTTGTATAGTTGTTTATGGTGTGATTTGATAAGATGAATGTTGTCGGAGAAATTAACTATTTCCCACGTTGTGAATCAACAAGCAGACCCAAACAAGCCCAAAAAGATCAATAAATCCGTCACATTAATCAAAGCGTCGCCATTGAGGTCACCATCGCAACCCTGCAAGGGGCACGGTTCGAATTCACAGGTTCCATCATCAATCAAGGCAAGCGGATCGTAGTTGCTGGCGGATGGGTAGGTGCAGCCTGTCGGACCAACCCCTTCAGAGGCCAAGTTGGAGCAATAGACTGCCTCGTATACGTTGGTCGTCGCTCCCGATGTACATACGCCACACATGATGCGCTTCATGAAACACGCACTTTTGGGCACGCGTTGAGATGGTGGAAATGAACAATGCCCAGCGCTTAAGAATACGGTGTTCAGACTGCTACAATGTCCGTTTTGTACTAGCCAATTGTGCATCGTACTAGAGCCACAAACCGAAAAGAAGGCCGAACTACAACATCCAATGACCGGTCCGCACCCATAAGGCACCACACAATCCAAATCGTCATGAAAGGAAATCATCGGCAGGGGAGTATCTTGAATTATCGCCAGATTGGTCACACCACCACACGTGTTCAGAATTCCGCGAACCTGATAATCGTTATCGAGCGTATTTCCGCTTTCGTCCAAGCCACCAGCGGTTGCCGAGAACCCAGGAATGAAAGCATCAGCATCTTCTTGTTCCCAGTAGGCCGCGTGCAAGGTGGTGATCGATCCAGCACTTTCTCCACCAATAAACAGCCAGTCCTCATCAATGCCATAGGTAGTAGATTCATCCATGAGAAATCGTATACCCGCTCGCGAATCCTGCACTGCGCTGTACATAGCTTTCCTCAAGTTGGCTTGCAGACCGCCACAAAAAGCGCAAATCCCTAAGAAATCGGCTCCTGCACAATCCCAGCCCAAACGGTAACTAGCCGTTGCGGCCACATATCCGCGTCGGGCCAGTTCCATGCATTGATAGGCCATAGCTGATTTGTTTCCAGCCATCCAAGACCCTCCATGTAGCAATAAAACGACTGGTCTGTTCTCGACTGGATCAACATCGGGATTCGGATAATAAATATCCATTTTCAGCTCGACATTGGCCCCCGTCACAAAATGCGTCGAATTGCCATAAACAACATTCTCCGCTACCATCACATCACTGGAATCAAAGACAGCGACTTCACCGTAGCGTTCATCAATACATTGTCCCAGTTGAGAATACGCGTCATTATCACCTAGAATAGCGACAAGCGCAAATATCGTTATGAGTATACGTTGCATGTTACCAAATTTACTAAATTGTAAGGATAACCAATATAGATTATGGCAACAAGAGAGGAATTCAAATCATGGGTCGACGAGAAAACCGCGTCCATGGACAAGCATATCGACAAGTTAAACGTCAAAATGGATCAAGCAAAAGATCGCAGCAAAGAAGAAATCAAGCAACTGCGTGACGAAGCCATCAAAGACCGCGACTCATTTTCCGAAAAGATGCAAGACGCACTCGATTCAACCACCGAAACCTTCGCCGAGGTCCAAAAGGAAGCGGAGCAAGTTTTCGACGAGATTACGGCAAAAGTGAAAGGGTTCTTTGGGAGGATTTTTGATTGAATGACTGAGGTATGCAGATTGCTACATATCGGTTTCTAGCGTCGAAGACTGCCGCAAGCTTTTTGAAAACATTATACGTATTGAGAACCTTCTAGATTCAAACACTGGGAATTGAGGTTGATAATTTGCGTGCGATGCGCTTCGCAAAAATTAGAATAACCTATCTTCGATTCCTGCAAACCAATTCGTAAAAATTGATATACGGTACCGATTATATTGCAAAAGTAGATTCTTTGAAGGAAGCTTTGGATCGGCTGCTCCCGATGACTAAAAAAGATCAGAATCGTTTGGAGCGGAAGATTAGCCTTGAGTTCAATTACAATTCGAATCATATTGAAGGCAACACATTAACGTATGGCCAGACTGAATTACTGTTGTTTTTTGATCAAGGGAGCGGAGATTTGAATGCTAGTGATCTGGAGGAGATGAAAGCACATAATGTTGCTTTGAAATTAGTAACGAAGTACGCGCAAGAAAAGGATAGAAAGCTCACGTCCGTTGATATTCGTGAACTGAACCAAATCATACTCGTCCGACCATACTGGAAAGAAGCTGTAACGTTGCACGGAGATGCAGGGAGCAAGGAAATCATACCAGGTCAGTATAAAACAACTCCAAATAGTGTGCGGCTGAGAAATGGAGAAGTGCATGAATATACTGCTCCCGAAGAAACGCCTGCTGCCATGTCTGATCTTCTTGACTGGTACCATAAAAGCATGGATATCATGCATCCCGTTCAATTGGCTGCGGAATTGCATTATCGTTTCGTATGTATCCACCCTTTTGATGACGGAAATGGAAGAGTAGCGAGACTGTTGATGAATTATGTTCTCCTAAAGTTTGGCTACCCACTTGCTATTATTAAATCGCAAGACAAAGAAGGATACCTCCAAGCCCTTCGAAAGGCCGACGTCGGAAACATGAACAGTATAGTCGAGTATATCGAAAAGTCGTTATTGTGGTCATTGGAGCTTTCTATCAAGTGTGCTAAAGGGGAGAGTATTGAGGAAGAATCGGATATTGACAAAGAGATTACATTGCTCAAACGGGAAAAATTAGCTGGTCCTCAAATATTAAAATCTTCAAAAGTCTCTCTAAAACTTTACCATGAAGTTGAAGATGTTTTGTGGAAACCAGTTGTTCTTGAAGTTAACAAATTGGCAGAGTTCTTTCATGATATGAAAGGTGAAATATTAGTTGATGACCGCGCAAAAGAGCAAGATCAGAATGAAAGAAAAAATGACGAGATCAAAGAGAGTATCAAGGATGCCGATTTTGAAAATCTCAATAGAATCACTTGGAAATACACCTTGCGGGCTCTCAAACCTACTTTGGACAAAGTTGACTTGGTGATCAAAAGCCAGTTGCAAGTGTTTGACCGACAATATAAAATCGACTTATATGTAGAGGTCGTGAACGTTAGTGATGGTTTTGGCCAACATCGAGAAAGTATTTCATGTTTGAAAATCGAGAATCCATATAGTGTAAAATTGGATCAGGAAGAAATCAAAACAGGAAAGAATGAAATGATGAAATTTATCCTGATGATCATCAAGAATGACGGACAAATTAAACGTTAGTGTTTTAAAGAAAAAACCATTCTGACGAAAATTTTCGAATGTACCCAGAGCTCTCATTTGCCCACCGGGCTAATCCCCTTAAAACTTTAAAATCAACTTCAAGTTTATCCTTCTTCCCGTCAAGAAATTCGGGATGGCGTATTGCCTACCGCTCACATCTTCGATCCAGGTGTAGTTGATGGTGTTGTTGATTCCGAGGACGTTGAATACTTCCAATTGGATGCTACTGCCGTCTTTGATGAAGGTGGTAAGCTTGCCCTTGTTGCGGTTCTTGTCGGTGATCAAGTCACGGCTGAATCCTATGTCTACTCGTCGGTAGGCTGGCGTTCTCAATACGTCTTTGTAACGTTCGAAAGATGGCGGACCGAAGGGTAGAGGGGAACCGTAGTACAGACTGACCAATACTTTGAATTCAGGCCAGCGAGGCATTTCGTCTTGGAAGAGCAGACTGAAACTTACGCGTTGATCGGTAGGTCTTGGAATGAATCCTGGTTCGACTAGTGTTGAGTCGACCGCTTCGTTGTTCAAGGTGTATCCTGGGATAATCTCCTCGCCATCGCTATTGATGTACTGGTAGTAGAAATCGTCGTTTAGATCTTCTTCAGTTTTCAAATAGGACATCCTTACCCAGCTTTGCACGCCGTTGATGAACTCGCCGTTCAGCATGACATCTGCACCATAGGCGTATCCATTGGAATTGTTGGTCGCATAGTAGCGCAATTTTACGTTCTCCACTTCGTAGGGGATAATGCGCGAAAGGTCTTTGTAGTAGATTTCAGCGACCATTTTGAACGGACGGCCAAAAGCTTGGAAGATATAATCGGCGCCGGCTACAACATGAATCGCTCGCTGTGCCTTGATGTCTGGATTGATCGTTCCATCGATACCGCGCATCTCTCGGTAGAAGGCAGGCTGCCAATAGACGCCACCGGCCAATGTGAAGATAATATTGCTGTTGATTGTTGTGTCCCGCTCGGTGTCTTTGATTTGCTTCGTGCGCTCCCAGTTTGGCTTGTAGCTCAAGTTGGCCCTTGGACCCCAAACCATCTCATTGGAATAAGACCAGTAATTGGCGCGAACACCAGCGTTGGCCGTAATCTTATGTCCTTTGCCCGTTTCCCATTCCTTGCTGTCCTGAACGAATGCCGTGACACGATTGGAAACTACTCTGTTGGTCTGCTTAATGACGTCGTGCAAGGCGATGCCCTGTCCAAATCCATTGCCTACCTGGCCCGGAATGTCATTCGGTCGGGGAGTAGCATAACCAGCCGAATCGATGTAAGACCACTCACTCAAATGATCCAAGATATCCTCATGCTGGAATCGAGCACCCCACTCAACGTAGTGGCCCGTGCGATCCAAATCGGCAAATCCCTTGTGCGTGAAGTTGTAAACGCGTGCGTTCAAGGAGTTCCTCGCGTGGTCCAAAAATCCACCAACCCCACGATTCCTGAGCACTTCACCAAATTCGTCGCTGCCCAAGTCGCGTTCTAGTTCGTCCAAGCTGTAGGCACCTAGAATATCGAATGATTCCGACTCATCGGTGTGAAAGGCCGAACCAATAAAACGAAGAAGCACCTTTTCATTGGCGAGGTAGTTGGCCGACAATGCACCGAAGTAAGTCTCGAATTTGCTGACTTCTTGTCCGTCAAAGTAAACAGTAAGTCGCAGGGCTTCGTTTATGTTTCCGACTTCAGTCTCACGTGTGGAAGGAATGAAGTTGTAGTTGTTCCGAGAGTAGTTACCCAAGAATTGCAATTCGAAAGGCGAATACTCTTTGGGAGTGAAGGTGATGAAGGTTTGGATGTCTGTGTAATTCGGTCGGTAGTCACCTTGTGTATCCAGACTTCCAAGCAGATAACTATTTGATTTGTAGCGTATTCCAGTGTTGTGGGTGAAGCGTTTCTTTTTGCCTATGTCTTCCATCTGCAATGATCCTCCTAAGAAGCCTCCTGTAAATGCACCGGCGAATTTCTTTGGTCTTTTGTACTTGATATCGAGCACAGAAGACATTCGATCGCCGTACTT
>JADFAK010000062.1 GCA_015665315.1 Flavobacteriales bacterium
AGACCACAAAGCTTCTCAACTGCATGAGCTGTTTCCACAAAATTGCGTCTTTAAGGAAAATCTAGAAGAGTTATAGGACGGGCGAGGCCGTAGGCTTACGTTTTTGGTGGATGAAACTTGGTTGGTTTACCTTTTCCAATTTGGAAAATATTGGACCCAAAAAGGGCCGCTAAAAGCGGCCCTTTTCAATATAGTCTATACTGTTAACAGCTATTCTTCCGTAACAGTAGGCTCAACTTCTGGCTGCTTGCTAGTGGCCTTGTGAAGAGCATCGTATTCTTCTTGTGATCCTACGATTACTTTTTGGTAATCTCTCACACCTGTTCCAGCAGGAATCAAGTGACCAACAATAACGTTTTCTTTCAGACCCAATAAGTAATCTGTCTTACCATTTACTGCAGCTTCATTGAGAACTTTTGTAGTTTCCTGGAATGAGGCAGCAGAGATGAATGACTTGGTCTGAAGCGACGCACGTGTGATACCTTGAAGTAATGGTCTCGAAGTGGCAGGAATTGCTTCCCTAGCTTCAACCAAAGCTTTATCTCGTCGACGTAATTGTGAATTTTCATCACGCAATTTACGGGCAGAAATAATTTGGCCTAGCTTGATAACCTCCGAGTCACCGGCTTCAGTTACCACAACGTTACCGAACAATCTGTCGTTCTCTTCCATGAAGTCAATCCTATCTGTAGATTGCTTTTCAAGGAAACGTGTATCACCTGGATCTTCGATAATTACTTTACGCATCATTTGGCGCACAATTACCTCAAAATGTTTATCGTTGATCTTCACACCTTGTAGTCGATATACCTCTTGAATTTCATTCACTAGGTATTCTTGTACAGCTGTTGGACCTTCAATTGCCAAAATATCGGCAGGAGTAATTGCTCCGTCAGAAAGTGGTGAACCAGCGCGAACAAAGTCATTTTCTTGAACAAGGATATGCTTCGAAAGCGGCACCAAGTACTTCGTCACCTCACCAGTTTTGGCAGTCACAATGATCTCGCGATTTCCTCTTTTGATTTTACCATATTCTACGATACCATCAATCTCAGAAACAACTGCGGGATTTGAAGGGTTACGCGCTTCGAAAAGCTCAGTTACCCTTGGCAGACCACCGGTAATATCACCAGACTTACCAGCGAGACGAGGAATCTTGGCGATAATCTCACCTGTTCCAATTTTATCACCCTCTTGAACTGAGATATGGGCACCTACCGGAAGTGAGTACACCTTTAATCTCTCTTTTCCATCTTTACCACCCATGATATGGATAGCTGGGTTCTTCTTCTTGTCCTTGGTTTCAACGATGACAATTTCCGTAAATCCGGTTTGCTCATCCATTTCTTCCTTGTACGTAACACCAAGTTCAATATTATCGAAATGAATTGTACCGCTATCTTCAGTAACAATCACCGAGTTATATTGATCCCACTCACAAACGCTATCTCCTTTGGTAAGCTTACGCTTTCCTTTGACATGGAGCTTTGCTCCATAAGGAAGATTGGTAGTTTGTAGAACAACTCCCGTTTTCTCATCGGTAATCTTCAACTCGGCAGAACGTGAAACAACGATGTTCGTAACAACGCCAGCACTATCCACTCGCTCGACACTACGAAGCTCTTCGATCTCAAATTTACCACTGTACTTGGCTTTGATCTCGTTTGCATCTGTAATGTTCGCGGCTGTACCACCCACGTGGAAAGTACGAAGTGTCAGCTGAGTTCCAGGCTCTCCAATAGACTGAGCGGCAATTACACCGACAGCCTCACCTTTTTCAGCCATGCGGTTGGTTGCCAGGTTTCTACCATAACACTTGGTACAAACACCACGCTTCAACTCACACGTTAGAACCGATCGAATTTCAACTTCTTCAATACCTGAACTTTCAATCTCTTTGGCAATTTCTTCGGTTATCTCAGATCCTGCTTCAATGATTAGTTCTTCAGTTTCAGGATTGTATACATCATGGACATTCACACGTCCAAGAATTCTGTCATACAAGGACTCAACGATGTCGTCACTCTTCTTCAGTGCGCTCGCCAAAATTCCTCTTAGCGTTCCGCAGTCTACTCCGCGAATAATGACATCTTGAGCAACGTCAACCAATCGACGAGTCAAGTAACCCGCATCGGCCGTTTTAAGGGCAGTATCGGCAAGACCTTTACGTGCACCGTGAGTTGAAATAAAGTACTCGAGAATTGAAAGTCCTTCTTTAAAGTTCGAAAGAATGGGATTTTCAATAATGTCTTGACCACCCATTGCAGATGATTTCTGCGGCTTGGCCATCAGACCTCTCATACCTGAAAGCTGTCTAATTTGCTCTTTCGATCCCCTCGCTCCTGAGTCAAACATCATATAAATCGAGTTGAAACCTTGGTTATCCTTCTGGAGACGATCCATCAAGATGTTGGTTAACTTCGAATTAGTATGTGTCCAAACGTCAATGATCTGGTTGTATCTCTCATTGTTGGTAATAAGACCCATGTTATAGTTGTCCATTACCTCTTTCACCTTGCTTGTCGCATCATCTACAAGAGCTACTTTCTCTTCTGGAATAATTACGTCATTCAAATTGAAAGATAGTCCGCCCTTAAAAGCGTTGTAGAATCCAATCTCTTTGATATCATCAAGGAACTGGGCCGTACGACTAACACCAACAATTTTCATTACATCCCCGATAATATCTCGGAGTGCCTTTTTCGTCAAGATAGAGTTGATATAACCCACTTCCTTGGGAACTACTTGGTTGAAAATTATACGACCTACGGTCGTTTCAATTATCTCAGTAGTATCTTGGGGAGTACCTACACGCACTTTGATCTTGGCATGCAGCGAAGCTCTTCCTTCATTGTAGGCAATAGTCACCTCTTCAGGGGAATAGAAAGTCATTCCTTCACCATGCTGAGGTCTCTCCTTGGTCGATGGTCTGTCTTTTGTAATATAATACAGACCCAAAACCATGTCTTGAGAAGGTACAGCGATAGGTGCTCCATTGGCAGGATTGAGAATGTTGTGCGAAGACAACATTAACAATTGTGCTTCGAGAATAGCGGCACTTCCTAGCGGAAGGTGAACCGCCATTTGGTCACCATCGAAATCGGCGTTAAAAGCTGTACAAACCAAAGGATGCAACTGAATAGCTTTTCCTTCAATAAGTTTCGGTTGAAAAGCCTGAATACCTAATCTGTGCAGTGTAGGAGCACGGTTAAGTAGAACAGGGTGTCCTTTCAATACATTCTCAAGAATGTCCCAAACAACTGGTTCTTTACGATCAACAATTTTCTTAGCTGATTTAACAGTCTTAACGATACCTCTTTCAATCAGCTTACGAATTATGAAAGGCTTGTAGAGCTCAGCTGCCATGTTCTTAGGCAGACCGCACTCGTGCAATTTCAATTTTGGACCGACGACAATCACGGAACGTGCAGAGTAATCAACACGTTTTCCGAGAAGGTTTTGACGGAAACGACCTTGCTTTCCTTTCAAGCTATCCGAAAGTGACTTTAGAGGTCGGTTCGAGTCTGATTTAACAGCGCTCGACTTTCTTGAGTTATCGAGTAGTGAGTCAACTGCCTCTTGAAGCATACGTTTTTCATTACGTAGGATTACTTCTGGGGCTTTGATCTCGATCAATCTCTTTAGACGATTGTTTCTAATAATTACACGACGGTACAAATCATTCAAATCTGAAGTCGCAAAGCGTCCACCATCAAGTGGAACAAGTGGACGTAATTCAGGTGGAATAATTGGCACCACTCTAACGATCATCCATTCCGGACGATTTTCGATACGTGTATTGGCATCTCTGAAGGCTTCGACAACTTGAAGACGTTTAAGGGCTTCATTTTTACGTTGTTGAGAAGACTCTGTATTTGCCTTGTGGCGCAAATCAAAAGAAAGCTGATCAAGATCCAAGTGTTGCAACAAATCGTGCAAGGCCTCCGCACCCATTTTGGCTACGAATTTATTAGGATCCTTATCATCTAAGAATTGATTCTCACGAGGCATTACCTCTAGAACATCCAAGTATTCTTCTTCGGTAATGAAATCCATGTAGAGCATTGGTTCTCCTTCGGCGTTCACCGCAGGTCCTGGATTAATCACCACGTATCTCTCGTAGTAAATAATCTGATCTAGCTTCTTCGTTGGTAAACCTAATAGGTAACCAATTTTATTAGGAAGCGATTTGAAGTACCAAATATGGGCAACTGGGACGACCAACTGAATGTGTCCCATGCGCTCACGACGTACTTTCTTCTCTGTGACCTCAACACCACATCGATCACAAACGATTCCTTTGTATCGGATACGCTTGTATTTTCCACAATGGCATTCATAGTCTTTTACTGGACCAAAAATTCGCTCACAGAAAAGTCCATCTCTTTCTGGCTTATACGTTCGGTAGTTGATTGTTTCAGGCTTCAATACTTCGCCAAATGATCGTTCGAGCATTTGTTCAGGCGAAGCCAGATTAACCGTTACCGTGTTGAAGGCGCTATTTTGCCTAGTGTTTTTTTTCTTTTGAGACATATTCATCTAACAATAGAAAGTAAATATCTAGTTCATTAACTGAGTAGGAACTCCTACTTCAGCGTGATATTGAGACCGAGTCCCTGAAGTTCATGCAACAATACATTGAACGACTCAGGAATTCCTGGAGCTGGCAATGTTTCACCTTTAACGATGCTTTCATAAGCCTTCGCACGTCCGATAACATCATCAGATTTAATAGTGAGAATCTCTTGCAAGATATGAGCAGCTCCAAATGCCTCAAGTGCCCAAACCTCCATCTCACCAAATCTCTGTCCACCAAACTGTGCTTTACCACCGAGAGGTTGCTGAGTAATCAATGAGTAAGGTCCGATTGAACGAGCGTGCATCTTGTCATCAACCATGTGAGAAAGTTTGATCATATAGATCACTCCCACAGTAGCTGGTTGGTCAAAACGAACACCTGTTCCACCGTCGTACAGATAAGTCGTTCCTCCTCTTGGGACCCCGGCTTCATCAGTATAAGCATTTATCTCGTCAATATGAGCTCCATCAAAAATAGGTGTAGCAAATTTCTTACCTAACTTAACACCAGCCCAACCAAGAACAGTCTCATAGATCTGTCCAAGATTCATTCTTGAAGGTACACCTAGTGGGTTCAAAACGATATCCACTGGGGTACCATCCTCTAGGAATGGCATATCTTCTTGACGTGTAATTCTAGCTACAATACCCTTGTTACCGTGACGACCGGCCATCTTGTCACCTACTTTAAGCTTTCGCTTGGTAGCAACATATACTTTGGCAAGTTTTACGATTCCTGCAGGAAGCTCATCACCGACAGTGATTTGGAACTTCTTGCGCTTGTAGTGACCTAGAATCTCATTGTACATCAAGTTATAATTGTGCACGGTAGCTCTTACTAAACCATTCAGTCCAGCATCCTTCGTCCAGCCATCACTATTGATTATGCTGTAGTCGAGAGTTCTTAAAGCTTTGAGTGTGAATTTCACACCTTTCTTAATTTGCTCCTCTTTGAAATAATTGAAAACACCCTGGCTCGATCTTCCGCCGCATATCTTCATTAGTTTCTCGACTAAAACGTCTTTGAGAGCCGCACATTCTTTGTCAAAATCTCTGTCTAAAGCATCGATAAGTGTTTTATCAGAAGCTTTAATCTTACGATCTTTCACTGCTCTAGAGAACAATTTCTTGTTGATCACAACGCCACGTGTCGACGGAGGAGCTTTCAAAGAAGCATCCTTCACGTCACCAGCTTTGTCTCCAAAAATGGCACGCAGAAGTTTTTCTTCCGGAGAAGGGTCTGTTTCACCTTTCGGAGTGATCTTTCCAATGAGGATATCCCCATCTGAAATTTCAGCACCGATCCTGATGATACCGTTTTCATCCAAATCTTTCGTAGCCTCTTCACTTACGTTAGGAATATCCGCAGTCAATTCCTCCACACCACGCTTTGTATCTCTAACTTCGAGAACATATTCGTTGATATGGATAGAGGTATACACATCATCCTTAACGATTCGCTCAGAGATGACGATTGCATCCTCAAAGTTGTAACCTTTCCAAGGCATAAAAGCCACTTTCAGGTTTTGGCCAAGAGCAAGCTCTCCTTCTTGTGTTCCATATCCTTCAACAAGCACATCACCTTCAACAACCTTTTGATTTCTCTTTACGAGAGGTCTAAGGTTCATGCAGGTTCCTTGATTTGTCTTGTGGAACTTTGTGAGTTCGTAGGTTTTGAGATTGTCGGTGAAATTCACCAAATCTTCATCTTCAGATCGCTTATAGCGAATCTTAATTTCTTTTGCATCAACAAATTCGATGACTCCTTCACCCTCGGCGCGGAGCAGAATTCGTGAATCCAAAGCAACCATCTTTTCGATACCAGTACCTACAACGGGTGATTCTGGCTTCAACAGAGGAACTGCTTGACGCATCATGTTGGATCCCATCAAGGCACGGTTGGCATCATCATGCTCCAAGAAAGGAATAAGTGAGGCGGCAACCGAGGCAATTTGATTTGGGGCAACATCCATCAAACTAATCTTATCTGGAGTTGCAAGTGGGAAGTCTCCCTCGAGACGAGCTTTTACAAGATCGCCTAGAAACTTACCATCATCATCAATCTTGGCGTTCGCTTGCGCAATCATTTGCTCGTCCTCCTCCTCAGCGCTCAAGTATACTACACTATCAGCTTTGAAATGAGCCTTACCATCAGAAACCGCACGATATGGCGTTTCGATGAAACCAAGCTTATTGATTTTCGCATATACGCACAGAGACGAGATCAAACCAATGTTCGGACCTTCAGGTGTTTCAATAGTACAAAGTCGGCCATAGTGAGTGTAGTGAACGTCACGCACCTCAAAACCAGCTCTTTCTCTCGAGAGACCACCAGGTCCTAAGGCCGACATTCTTCGTTTGTGCGTTACCTCAGACAATGGATTCGTTTGATCCATAAACTGTGACAACTGGTTTGTTCCGAAGAACGAGTTAATCACAGAAGACAGAGTCTTTGCATTGATCAAGTCAATTGGCGTAAAAACTTCATTGTCTCGAACGTTCATTCTCTCTCGAATGGTACGAGCCATACGAGCAAGACCTACTGCAAATTGGTTATAAAGTTGTTCGCCAACAGTACGCACCCTTCTATTCGAGAGGTGGTCAATATCATCGACATCAGCCTTTGAATTCACCAACTCAATCAAGTATTTGATGATACAGATTATATCATCTTTTGTGAGCGTACGTGCGTCAGAAGAAATATTCAATCCAAGCTTTCTATTGATACGGAATCGACCAACCTCACCCAAATCGTAGCGTTGCTCCGAAAAGAATAATTTATCGATAACACCACGTGCCGTTTCCATATCTGGTGGCTCAGCGTTTCGAAGTTGGCGATAAATATGCTCAACAGCTTCTTTTTCAGAATTCGAAGTATCCTTTTGAAGCGTATTATAGATGATCGAGAAATCTGCAGCGTTGATATTCTCCTTGTGGAGAATAATTGTTTTCGCCCCAGAATCAAGAATTTCCTCAATATGGTCTTTTTCGATTATAGTCTCACGATCAATAATCACTTCATTTCGTTCAATAGAAACTACTTCACCAGTATCTTCATCAACGAAATCCTCCACCCATGATTTCAGAACACGTGCTGCTAATTTTCTACCAACAGCGCGCTTCATTGAAGCTTTGGAAACCTTTATCTCATCGGCAAGGTCAAATATCTCCAAGATATCTTTGTCGCTCTCATAACCAATTGCTCTTAGGAGTGTGGTTACCGGCAATTTTTTCTTTCTATCGATGTATGCATACATGACGTTATTAATGTCAGTAGCAAATTCGATCCAAGATCCTTTAAAAGGAATAATACGAGCTGAATAAAGCTTCGTTCCATTGGCGTGACGGCTTTGACCGAAGAACACACCAGGAGATCTATGCAATTGTGAAACTATTACACGTTCAGCACCGTTAATCACAAATGAACCTTGAGGGCTCATGTACGGAATTGTACCTAAGTATACATCTTGTACGATTGTTTCGAAATCCTCATGTTCAGGATCTGTACAATACAGTTTCAACTTTGCTTTGAGAGGGACACAATAGGTCAATCCTCTTTCAATACACTCCTCGATACCATATCGTGGAGGATCGATGAAATAGTCCAGAAACTCAAGAACAAACTGATTTCGAGTATCCGTGATAGGAAAATTTTCACTGAATACCTTAAACAGTCCTTCTTCTTGACGGTTTTCAGGGTTCGTTTCCAGCTGAAAAAACTCCTGGAATGATTTCAATTGGATTTCAAGGAAATCCGGATAAGCGTACAAGTTTTTAGTGGACGCGAAACTGATTCTTTGATCAGTCGGTTGATTTTGTACCAAGGCCTTTAGAATTAAAGATCAACAATAGGTTTAAGTACTCGTACTACCTCAAATAGGCTGACGTAAAAGAGTTTAGGCCTGCCCCAAAAAGGGGAGGCCTAAACCTTTATACAAGGCTAAAATATATTCTATCCTTACGAAATTTCAACTTCCGCACCGGCTTCTTCAAGCTGAGATTTAAGTGCTTCAGCCTCGTCTTTCTGTATACCTTCTTTGATAGCAGTAGGTGCACCGTCAACGAGTTCTTTCGCTTCTTTAAGACCAAGACCAGTAAGTTCTTTAACTAGCTTAACTACCGCCAATTTAGAACCACCAGCTGCCTTAAGGGTTACATTAAATTCAGTTTGCTCTGCAGCACCACCAGCGTCTCCGCCAGCAGCAGGAGCCATAGCAACCGCTGCAGCTGCAGCAGGCTCGATTCCGTATTCGTCCTTCAGAATGTCAGCAAGTTCCTTAACTTCTTTTACTGTAAGGTTTACAAGCGATTCTGCCATTTGTTTGATATCCGCCATCTCAATATAGTGTTTGGATAATTTTTACTTAATAATTTATGATGCTCGTTCTTCGAGTGTTTTCAACAAACCTCCAATATTGTTCTGTCCCGATTGAAGAGAAGAAACAACATTTTTGATTGGAGACTGAAGCAAGTTGATAATATCTCCAAGAAGTTCTTCTTTAGATTTAATATCACATAAAGCTCCTAATTGGTCATCTCCTAGATAACACTCATCTTCGACATAAGCTGCTTTTAGCAACGGCTTGTCGTGCTTCTTACGAAACTCTCTAATCAACTTGGCTGGGGCATTATTCACTTGTGCGAACATAAGTGATGTATTGCCTTTAAGTGCCTCGTAAAGAGGAGAGAAATCACGTCCATCGGTAGACTCAAATGCTTTCTTTAGCAAGGTATTCTTCACAACC
>JADFAK010000093.1 GCA_015665315.1 Flavobacteriales bacterium
CTTGGTGGAAACCGACGACCATACATGCGAAACGACCCTAGCCTTGACTGCACTTATACCTTTCGGTGAAGGGAGTTGTTGTATATACGGAGTACAGACATTTGCACGCATGTGCCATATATAAAAGTAGCTTGAATGACAAAAGCATCACCGGTAACCACTGCCCTATTTTTGTTGCTTGTGAGTTGGTGATCCTTTAAACAGTGGTAATTCCGATAGCATATACGTGTTTTCACTCCCGTTGGATGTCGATTGGGACTAATTTGCAGGGGATTTTTCCAATTCCTAACCATTCTCAAAAGCTCAATCGGGCATGTAAAAATCGAGTGGTATAGCGGACGTTATTTTGCTAATTATTCAAGTCGGACCAATCATTAAATAATCGTTCTTTGATTCAACCTCTCTGTATGTCGGTACACTTAGGCAAACGTTTAAGCATGCGCGAATGGAGAGCGAAGAGATTCGAGAGAAAAATCAGTTTGAAGGGCTGATTCAAGGTCTAATAGACCACGAATACGGTTGTTGCGATGATTTCATTTTGCCATTGGATGTCGTGGGACTAAGCGACAATATCCAACGGAGGAAGGATGCCGGAAATATGAAAACCTCGTGGGTAGGTAATAATTTTAACAAACTGGAAGACAAGAACATACGCGGCGACAAGATCAATTGGATTGCGGATAAAAGTATCGATGTATTTGAATCGGCCTACTTGAAAAAGGTTCAGAATCTAATTCATCATTTGAACGTGACTTGTTTCACGGCCATTACGGGTTTCGAAAGTCATTACTCTAGTTATGAAATCAGCAGTTTTTATAAGCGACATCTCGACCAGTTCAAAAGCGAAAAAGGCCGTAAATTCTCCATGGTTCTATACCTCAATCACGACTGGAAGGAGGAAGATGGCGGAAAATTATCCTTGTATCCAAAAGGCCGTGACCAAGTAGATATTAGTCCGATTGGTGGGCGGATGGTCCTTTTTCGAAGCGATGAAATGGAACACGAAGTGAGTGCCTCGTTTACACGCGAACGACGCAGTATTGCGGGCTGGATGAAAGGATGAGGACTATTTGGACCATGTGGTTGATTGGAACACGCCCCATTATGTCTTTCAATTTCATGAGCTTTATCACTTGACTTCTAATACAGCGTGTTTCTGCGTATTTTAGTGGGAATCATGGTGAAATCAGACCAACTAATTTCATGGCTGCTTGAAGGAGATGTTTCGGTGCAGTATCAGGTCTGTCGGGATCTATTGCACATTGATCGACCTGACTTACAAGATCGAATTGCGCTAGAAGGATGGGGGAAACAAATTCTATCCAATCGACAGGCCAATGGGCACTGGGGATTGCGTTTTTACCAACCCAAGTGGATTTCGACACATTACACACTGCTCGATCTGCGAAATCTATGTTTGAGTCGGCACCACAAGCAGGTTCGCCAAAGCATTCACATAGTCTTGGACACTCCAAAATCATCTGATGGTGGCATAGCACTAGGCCCTTCAACAGCGCAACGCAGCGACGTATGTGTGAATGGCATGTTTTTGAATTATGCATCCTACTTTGGTGTAGACGAAGAAAAATTGCACTCGATCGTAGATTGTATTCTAGGTGAGCTTATGCCAGATGGCGGCTTCAATTGTAGATCGACCCGGAGCGGAGCTCGGCACAGCTCATTGCACACGACAATCTCGGTACTTGAAGGCTTGTATGAATTTATAAAGGTTGGTAATTCGTATCGGTTGGCCGACTTGCTTGCGGCGAAAAGCAGTGCTGAAGAATTTATTTTACTACATCAATTGTTTCTTTCCGATCACACAGGTGAAATCATTCACAAGGACTTCCTTAAACTCACCTATCCTTGCCGATGGAAATACAATATCCTAAGAGCGATGGATTATTTTCAATATGCCGAAGTTCCTTGGGATAATAGAATGCAAAAGGCCGTGGACGTGCTGATCAATCAACAAAACAAAGCGCATACCTGGAACCTGCATGCACACCATCCTGGTCAAGTTCATGTGGCAATGGAAAAAGCGGGACAACCAAGTAGATGGAACACGCTGCGGGTTATGCGGGTGATGGGGTTTTATGGAGTGAATGTATAGACAGACTACACGGCTTATTCTTTTGCACACAGCATTTTGATTTCCATATATTTACACCAACATAAACCATATACCAATGAAAATTTTCTCTCTCCGAAGAGCCAATGCTCTTTCTCGCGGAATGCTTGCCCTTTCGCTATTGTTCAATGCCGGTCTTTTGAGGGCTCAGGCCGATGAGTATGAATCCGCCGAAATAGACGAGTCGTATGAGTTAGAGGTGGACTTGACTGAAGATGAGATGGCCTATTTGGCCTTTGCCGATAGTGTTGAGGCGACCATGGTGTTTGAAGTGGGAACTATTGAACTTGGTGACGGTATTGCCATTCTTCAAGTGCCTGAAGGGTACAAGTACCTGAACGCCGAACAAAGTGAATATGTGCTTACCGACTTATGGGGAAATCCGCCATCGACGAGCTTGGGCATGCTGTTTCTTGAGAGTGGCAACGTGTTATCGGGCGACGGATATGTCATCGATATTACCTACGAAGAAATGGGCTATATCGAGGATGACGATGCAGCAGATATCGACTATGATGAACTCGAGCAAGAGATGATCGCGGACAATGTAGAAGAGAATAAATTGAGGGTTGAAGCAGGCTACGAGCCGATTCAATTCATCGGCTGGGCGTCGGAACCTTTCTACGATGCCGAAACAAAGAAACTTCATTGGGCCAAGGAGCTTATGTTTGGCGACGAGGAAGATCACACCTTGAATTATGCTATTCGCGTTTTGGGCCGACAAGGGGTTTTGCAGATGAATTTTATCAGCTACATGGACGAGCTCGAAAATGTGAAAGCCGATATCCCTTTTATTCTGCCAAGTGTCGATTTTACTGAGGGGAATCAATACGCAGACTTCGATCCAGACATCGATACGATTGCCGCCGTGGGAATTGGAGGGTTGATTGCTGGTAAAGTCTTGGCCAAAGGTGGAATACTGATTTTCCTTGCCAAAATCTGGAAATTCTTAGCTATCGGAGCCGTGGCTGCACTAGCCTATTTCCGCAAGATGTTCGGTAAAAAAGGAAAAGAAGACGTCGCTGTGGTAGAAGAATTACCGGCTAAGACGGATGAAGAAATCTAAACCTAATTTGGAGCAAGTGTCAAGAGGAAGAGATAAGTACTTTAGGTTTTGGACTACAATGTACACCTCGTTTTCAATGAAGGTATCACTTTGACATGTGCTTTTTTGACGCAGGATTGAATGGCAATGTTCAATACATCTTTTTATATTCACCCTATTAGTTAATCAATTCAAACGCTCTAGCATGAAAAACCAACTGCTCCTTCTTTTTGTAAGTCTGCTTTCAATCCTGTCCATTGGCCAAGTACAAATAGCACATAATGACTTCACCAAACCAGCTCTAGAACAATTACTTGGCGCTCAAAGCAACTTCCAAGACAGAGCCTTGAGTCAAAATTTATCTAAGCGATCTGCCGATTGTACACTAGACAGTTTGTACATATATGTGAATAAAGAACCCGTTAACCGCACTTACTACTCTTACGATTTAGAAGGGAATCAAACAGGTATTTACACTGAAGTCTGGCAAGAAACTCAATGGATTGCCGACTACCAATCAGTAATGACGTACAATGATGAAAATCTACTGCTTACTAGTACCGATGAATACTGGGGAAATTCAGAATGGAGCCCCTTATCGAATATAATCTTCACCTATACCACCAATGGCCAGATCGAATCGTTGCTCGGTCAGTATTGGGATATGGACGAATGGGCCGACAACTACCAAGTTTTGAGCACCTACGATTCAGAAGACCTGCTTTCGATGGAACTTTTTCAACTCTGGCAATTTGATCAATGGCAAGATGTTAGTCGGACGATCTATACGTATGACGAACAAGGACGCTTGTCGGAGCTTTTGCTTCAACCGTGGGTCGAAAATGAATGGCAAAATGAATCGACTCAAGTTTACCAGTACAATGACCAAGATCAATTGATTCAAGAACAGTTCAATTATTGGACAGGTACAGAATGGTGGCCTATGGGACTTAGCAACTACGCGTATGATGAGGCTGGTAATCAAGTCGAGCTCATTGCCAGCTATTGGGATGAAGACCTCTGGCAAGAAAATTTCCGCCAAGTCTATGAATACGACGAATTTCAGAACCTCACCACCATCATGAACTATTCGTGGCTCGATGGCGCTTGGGTCGGACCAATCAATGTCTTCGCGTATTATTACACGTGTTCTAATGTGTCCGTGGGCGAACTAAACAGCAATTCAACAACGACTTTCTATCCAAATCCATCTACGGGAATAGTCAATTTTCAACTTCCCTATGCAACCTTGGTGCGTGTTTTCGATGTGCATGGCAACCTGGTCCAGCAAGAACGATCTCAGGCCAATTCAATCTCTACCATACATTTGCCAGCGGCTAAAGGCATGTACTTAATCCAAACAATCGACGAACTAGGGAATGTGCATAGTAACAGGGTATTGAAGCAATAATTTTTCGAGTAGGACCTTAACAATTGGCTCTATCTAGCACAAGGCAAATGCTTGTCTGCCCAAAACCCAACCATTTTCCGTCATCGCATCCAAGGATTGCAAGCTATTTAATTGCTGGTACCACAGGATAATCGCACTTTTAAGCCGCACTCATTTGACAAAACACTACTATGAAAACATCTTACCTAAGCCTTTTCGTCGCTCTATTGGTTTTCAATTCTAGCAGCGCTCAATGCACCGTTGTAAGCGGAGAATCTGGTACTATTCACGATAGCCAGGAACAGGTGTTTGTGGATTATACCGTCGAGGTTTTTGGTGGTGCCGAATTTTACATGGCTTCTTCCTTTACCGCGTGTGAGCTCACTTATCCAGACATTTATACCGCCTTCTCAGGCAACAGCCCCGAAGCAGGAACAATCACCTACACCTTCAGTCAACCTATCCTTGCCGTTCGCATATTCTTGGCTGGAGTTGGTTTGAACGGACAAATCTTACCCGAGTCCTTCACCTTTACTACCAACATCGAAAACCCTGTAGTATCCATCGATCCAGGCAGTTGCGCCGAGTGGATTATTGAGGAAAACACAGCCACTAGCCCCGAAGTTGTAGGCGGATTGAACGCCATCGCGCTGGTCTATTCAAAGACCCCATTTACCACACTCACCATTTTGGGAAGCGAAGGAGGCAACATCGACGGCGGCTCATTTGTTGGCCTTTGTGAATCTAGTTTGATCCCTGCCAGCTCAGTCGGCGTGACTGACAACGAATTCAATGACGCCATGACTGTCTATCCAAATCCAACTTCAGGAACTGTCAATATTCGATTGCCCAATGCAGCCTTGGTGACCATATTTGACATGAACGGAAAATTGGTTCAGAAAGAACGGATAGTCGCCAATTCACTGACAACCATACATTTGCCAGCGGCTAAAGGATTGTACACCATCCAAGCGATCGATGAACTGGGAAATAGAGCGAGCACACGAGTTGTGAAAGACTAGCGACATAGGCACCCCCCTCCTTTTGATATAAATAATCTAGCACAAGGCAAATGCTCATTTTCACGGATTCTTGAAGATATCTGTCTGTTCAAGACATGCACAACACTACCCTTGTACAGCTTGCCGTAAAATGGCCTTTGCCATATTCTCTGGGATGGCGACAAGTCGGTAAAGCTGACCAGGCAGAGCACCTTGGACATGATGTCGATTAAAGACACCTCCATTCCACTGCACATCATTCATACTGTGAGATGAGTAAGCACCTGGAGCACCTGCACTGGAGTACCATCCAGTCTGATTATAACCCGCAATCCGTTGTCCTGCGGCTACCACGCAGGAGTGCGCTGGTTCACCGTTGAGTACAAATACGAGAACCGTTCCTGGCGTTAGCCCATTCAAAGCCGTGGCACCATTTACCTGATTGCCTAATCCCAACATTCGTTGAATGACTGGTGCAGGTGGAGACAGCGTTTGATCGGTGAATTCATCTACTGTCGGCAGACGCTGGAATTCATCTGTAAAAAGCCAATAGACTGTAGCTCCATGGCACATGATGGCGGGAACATTGGGAATGGCAATATTGGAATTAGCTTCAACTGTTTGGGCTAGCATGTGGTGTCGAGGTTTGGAAAGTTAAGTACAAGAACTTCCTTGCACTTTCGTGGTCAAGGTACACTTTTTGACTCTACTCATTCGAGATTATTGAAGTAACTTGTGAGAAGTAGAACCAGAGAACTATATATACTAAATGACACAGTAATTCGTTCCGATTAGGATGAACTTGCAATTCATCGAACAAGCCAAACTAAAACCAAAACTCCATGAAGAATCTCTTTTTCATCAGTACTGCGGTGCTATTCTCACTTTTCTCAAGCGGACAATCCGTTGTTGTCAGGGAATGCTTCGGACATTCTAAACGAATAAAGAACCCGATTCAACGCACTATTCCAACCAACCCTAAAATCTACCCACATCAAGCCGACAATGGTTGTTTGCGCGACAGTTCTCACACGTTCGCGATTGGTGGATTCTATAACCGCACCTATTACTATTACAATAACGATGCACAGCAAATCGAAGCCATCGTGCAAAATATGGATGGCGAGATAGGGACGAACTTTCGGCAGTTTATAAGCACCTACACACCCGAAGGCAAGTTGGAATTCTATACCGAATACACATGGGATGATGATGAATGGACTCCATTTTACCAAACGCAATACACCTACGATGGCGACGTCATCAACGATGTTACCTATTCGAACTGGATAGCCGATGACTGGGTCGTGAGTTATCGTTCTACGTATACCCATGATGCGGGTCTGCTCGTGGAACTATTTGCTGAATTATGGCAAAATGAGATGTGGTTTCCGTCTTCGTTGATAACCTATACATACACCGAAAATGGTGACTTAGAAGAAGAGTTGTCTCAAAATTACATGAACGAAATGTGGAACAACTCAACCTTGCACGTCAATTCATACAACGACTTAGACCAGTTGGTTCTTGACGAGTATTTCTATTGGTCGAATGAAGCCTGGACGAATCTTGCGCAATATTCACATAGCTTCAATGCTGAGGGATACGAAAGTCAAATGCTATGCGAAAACTGGCAAAACAATGACTGGTCTCCGGTGCTGCTCTTCAACTACTCATACGATATTCACGGCAACGTTATTCACGAGGAACAATACAATTGGAGCAACGATGAATGGGGCGACACAACTGCCGATTTTTATCATTTTTACGACTGTACGAACGTGGCTATTTTCGAAAACGATGATTTCGCCCGTTTAGGCGTTTTCCCCAATCCAAGTTCTGGCACGGTACAGGTGACACTTCAGGAACCCGCACGATTGCAATTGTATTCTGTGCAAGGCCAACTAATCCATGTAGAACGGTTGAATGCTGGAAAGTCTACGACTATTATGCTACCGCAGGCCAAAGGTGTATATTTATTACAGGCCATTGGGGATAGTGGTCAAACGTATAGCAGTCAGCTCGTGAAACATTGAAAAGACGAAATTCGATTCTTCAGAACAAGTCTAGCAATCTGCTACTTTTAGCGCAAACAAACATAGCAAGGCGAACAAAGGGAGGCATTGGACTCATCATTTTTAGTGCCCCTTGTCGTCGTTCTCTAAACACCTGAATACTAAATGATTAAACAAGGTCTAATAGTCGGTTTTTTACTTACTAGTATTTTTTCCTATTGCCAGGAGGAGTCGCTACCAGTGTTTCCCAATTATCACTACAATTTGAATTGGAGCGATACCCTTGAGACAACAATCAAATCATTCAACCACAATGGAACGGTTCAATTCTCATATCATGCAATTGGTTCAGGCAAATGGATTCGGTCTTTCTATAGCTCTGAAGGAAATTTACTTTCCAAAGCTGAAATAATCTTTCGGCTTGATAGCGTCTTCAAGAATGACGTTTGGCTAGATGGTTTTTCGGTAAATTCAGACTGTGTGAAATGGGTTGACATTTTACATGGGCAGTATATTGAATTTGACCAAAATCAAACAGAAGACACTTTAATAAGATGCGAAGGGCAGTTCAATGAAAACGTTAAGATTGGAATATGGACTTTTAACGATGAACAGAACAATGGGAGGTCTTATAAAATCCAGTATGATTCCGAAGGAATACCTTCTGAATTATGCAAACAGTCGTTTATAAATTCGAATAACATAGAATGGCAGGGATATTATTATCTTCAATCACGTATTCATATAGCGGAAGATTTAATGTCTGGAGCACGTGTCGAAAGAAGATCAAATTGGTGGTATTTAAAAGGACAATGGGACAGGTTGGACACCTTAGGAAATATTATTGAATCAATCGATTACGGAGAAGGAGAACCTATAGAAATATTCGACCCAGAAAAAGAAATTGAACAACTCCAAATTATTCAGACAGCGCTTTGTAAAAAGTGGTATCTCGTTGATCAGCAATGGGATGAAAACTTTTTAAATCAGCCAATTAACAATGAAGAAAGCCGCATACTATATCTAGAGTTGATCACAGGGAATTCACTAGAGTTTCTTGATGACGGGACTATTGTAATTATTGAAGGATTTCCAAAAAATGGCAACTGGCATCTTCGCTACCATGGGCATGCAATCGAATTGGTCATTGATGATAGGGAATATTCATGGTCAATATATTCAATTGAGCAGGACGAACTAATTTTGAAAAAAGACAAAGGTGGTGAAATGTGGGTCTATTCAACCACAGACCCAAGAAAATAATTGAGCGCCTTCCAGGATTCGGCCAATCACAAGGATCAACGTAGGCAGAATCACATAACAAGACTTCCTTACCTCGACTTAACTCAATCGCTCTACTCGCTCGATCAACTTGGCCTTGGTTGCGCTTGAGACAGAAAGTAGTGGCAAACGCACAGTGTTTCGGCAAACGCCTAAATATGCGAGAACTTCCTTCACGCCAGCTGGATTGCCTTCGATGAATAATAACTGAATAATTTCAAGCAACTCGTAATGACGTTTGCGCGCATGCGCCATATCCCCTTTCATAGCCGCAT
>JADFAK010000040.1 GCA_015665315.1 Flavobacteriales bacterium
AACGAGCTAGAAGTGAAAACATATCCCGCTGCTTTTGTAAATTCGTTATCCTCATAGACGCCAAACCTAAAGCAACAAAAACAGTCAGTCAAGACGGGTGAGGCCGAAGGCTTACAAATGGGGTTATGAAGTTAGAATTGTTCACACCAAAACTTTAGATCAGATTAATTCCTTAAGTGCACGTAATCTAGAGGAGTACGAGCAGATTGAACTTCACATAAAGGAGAATATTGAATCTTTGAAATCAGAACTTGAAAGACCGAGATAGATAACCACTGATGTATGTTGTGCGCCTAGAACACACCATTGATCATCAATAGAAAAGTGTTCCCCACATATCCAAACGCGCGTCGATCACCAATGAATCGTTTTCGAGTTTGAGCTTTTTACCTACAATATCTATTTCGAAAGTAGTATTGAGGAATGTAGCCATCCCATCGTTGGCTTTCAGCGTGATTTCATCTCCGTCGTTCGTCCATTCTCCTTCAATGGGCAAACCCCACATATTGAAAATAAATTTACCATTATGAAAAAAGAAAAAGTCGCTACCTGACCAAGCCACTAAATACACCTCATGTTGCACTTCAGGCAAGTCCAGCAACTCGCCTAATTCCGCGTCAATGCGATTCAAATGCTGTTGATCTGATGCCGTAAGCATGTCCAAGTACCAATCACGCCCTACTAACAGCTCCACATCGCTCGGAGCATTGAAATACCTGATTGCCATAAAAGCTACCAAAGCACCTATCCCAACAATAAAGACCCACTTGGAGTATTTGGCTAAAAATCGGATAATGGCAGCTGGTTCATTTTGATCGTTGCTGGACTCACTTGGGTACATCGCCTCAATACTCTCACTTTCATCGACCATTCCATTCTCCCGCATCAAAGCCACTACTTTCAAGAAGTCCTCTCGCCGCACATACACTTTGATCCCCCCGATACCGGCAGAAAAAGACATGGTAACCGAAGTGTTCTCATCTTGAACACGGTACCAGACATCGTGATTATCGAGAAGAAGTTTGATTCCAATAATATCGGCGTAGTACAGTCCTCTGTAGATAATTATTTCTTCCATTACTCAGGATAAGTTTATTGGCTGATATTGCACGTTACAAATAGAGCTGAAGGATTAATAACAGGCAGTATCGAAGACACTTAGCAACATAAGTAGATCAACTGTGTTCACTACAAAGTCTCCTGAGAAGTCAACGGGACAAACATCTCCCCCTATTTCGCATGAAATGTCCTCCCAATTGGCCAATGGGTTGTAGTTGAGCGCTTCTTGGTTCATGCATCCCCAAATCATTTCTGCAGGATTTAGAGGGAGTCTCCAATAGCCTTTTAGGTCAATATTTAAAATACCAGATTCTGAATTGTAGTGTCCTGATAAGTCGGCATACACCCCAATCCCACACGTAGTGTTATAGATATCATTTTCGATTCTTTTCGACCAAAATCCTAAGAGTTCGCCCGTTGTGAGATCCAAGGTGCCAAACGACTTCAAGCTAAAATGAGGTCCGACCGAATTTATTCCGCTGCTTGCGATTCCCAGTTGGAAAGCAGGAATATTCAAGTTTGATTCGGTAATCATCCAATCAATGATGTTAGGATCGGAAGAAGGCTGTCCGGAAAACACAAAGGTTCCAGACGATGGAGGCAAATGGACCACTTCCCCATAGATATCACTTTCAAGTTGATGGAAGTACAACTCTCCTACTCCAACCTCTATGGTATTGCTCACTTCGATAGTGAATGGGGTATTCCAATCTTCAACAAGGCCAATAAACGACTCCCATTGTTCCCAATATCCTGGTGCACGGCGCCCCGTATTAATGCACATCGCAACGCCTGTTTGCGTTACTTCTTGCTCACAAGTTGTATTGAAGTGACTACTTGCCCCGGGAGCTACGCAATATTCATTTTCTTCAATGATGTACACATCGCAATCTTGTGATTGACCACCAACGACTGTGCCCAAAGAAAACAAGGATAAAATCAATAATTCCACAACTTTCATAGATCCTTAGTTATTGGTAGTTGACCCTAATATAAAAAAGAATTATCGCCACAATCCGCAAGACCAATCTTCTTAGTTCACTTACCAATTGATTCTATTCCATGAACTTCCCAGATTTCATGCAATTTGAATTGAGTCTTTCACGAATGTAGAAACATGTGTATTATCGCAAGCTCATCACCTTCTCTACGTCACCGTTGTCGTAGATATAGAAAAGTAAATTTGCCGAATCAACTGATTTGTCGATGTCTACAATTCTTCCCATTGAATCAACCACCTTCACCAAAGTGCGCGTTTCGGCTTCGATCTCTTGTATATTGGTGAAACCATTGGGTATGAAATCGCCCTGACAGCCTTCTTCTTGGTAAAAGAACGAATCTCCATCCCACACACTTAGCAGCCCGTCAATGCTTAAAACATCATTGCAAAGTGACCATTCCGAAACAGTTGAAACTCCGTCGACTATAGCCTCACCGAAAGCAGGAAAGGACACTTCCAAGTCATATACCTTTCCAAAGCATTCTATTTCGTAAGTGAAAGTCGTGTTTAAAATGTCAATTTGACTTCCTGTGACGAACACGCAGGAGCCGTCATCCTCTTCTGCGTTCGAATCATAGTTGCAGGCAAAATCTTGGGTACAACCCTGAGTTTGTGCCATAAATTGCGCTGGGATAGCCGCAAGTAGGAATAGTAGTAGATATTTAGTCATAGTTTCAGTTTCACATGATTTATACGAAATTGGAAAATACGTCTTTATCCTCAAAATTGAAACTCTATTTCTTAGAGGTCAACATATACCGTCTTGCGATTCACAAACTCGAGCATGCCGTCTTTGGCCAACTCGCGTCCATAGCCTGATTTTTTCGTTCCTCCGAAAGGTAATCTAGGGTCGGACTTGACCAATTGATTGATAAAGAAGGCCCCATCGCTCACTTCGGCGGCCATTTCGATAGCCTTGTCAATGTTCTTTGTGCAAACTGTAACACCAAGTCCATATCGTGATTGTTCAGAAAGCTCAAAAGCCTCTTGAATATCCTTCGCTCTAATCATGGCAGCCAACGGTCCGAAGGTTTCTTCTTGAAAGGCCGACATCGTCGAATCAACGTCACCTAGAACGGTAGGCTCGTGGTAACAATCCTTTTGATTTCCTCCTAGCAACAGCTTAGCTCCTTGAGCAACTGAGTCAGTAACTTGTTTGTGAAGTTGATCGGCAAGGTCTTTTCGTGCGAGTGTTCCTACTTGGGTATCATCTTTCAAAGGATCTCCGGATTTTAACTTGCTCACTGCAGCGATGAACTTTTCTACGAACTCGTCATATACTGAACCCACCAAGATAAACCTCTTGGCAGCGATACAGCTTTGTCCGCAATTGAGCATACGCGCAGCAACTCCGAGTTGGACCGCTTGGTCGATATCGGCATCTTCCCAAACAATAAAAGCATTGTTACCTCCCAATTCGAGCAAGGTTCGCTTGATATGTTTTCCAGCAATTGCTGCAACCGCCGAACCAGCCATTTCGCTACCAGTGAGCGTTACGGCTTGCACTGTTGGATGAGAGACTATGTTATCCGTCTGATCATGATGAACAATTAAGTTCTGAAAGACGCCCGCGGGAAATCCAGCTTTTGTGAAAACGCCTTCAATTAGCTCGGCACATCCGAAGACGTTGGGGGCATGTTTGAGAAGTCCTGTATTTCCAGCTAACAATGTGGGCGCTGCATACCTAAACACCTGCCAGAAAGGAAAATTCCACGGCATAATTGCAAAAACCGTCCCGATAGGATCATGGCGCACAAAACTTTGGGAAGCATCTGTTTTAATCACTTCGGTTTTGAGGAATTCTTCGGCATTCTCGGCATAGTAATCGCACACCCAGGCGCACTTATTTACTTCTGCTCTGGATTCATTGATCGGCTTACCCATTTCCAGGGTGATCATTTGAGCGTACTCTTCTACCCCATCGCGCAGCACTTGGCCGGCTTTGATCATGAGATCTACCCTCGTTTTTAGAGGAGTGTTTCTCCATTTGCCGAAGGCTTGATTAGAAGCCAACAGCCTAGCGTCTAGGTCGCCTTTTCCTAATGCGGTGTACTCGCCAACTTGCTCACCGTTATAAGGGTTGATACTTTTGAAGATCATAAAAATTCTATGTCAGGAATTATTGCGTTTAAAAATTGGGCGCTCCGAACAGAAGCACCCAATGTAAAATATGTCTAGAGCTGACTATTTCGTCAAACTACCCATCAATATGGGCTGCGCCGTTTTATCTTCGATCAAATTGGCACTGTACTTTCCTTGAATCGCCGAGATCCAGTTTTTAGCACGATAGGTCAGCTCAAAATCATCGGTCATCATTCGTCCACGAGTCACGAGAATTCCCATGTCGGCACCTTCATACAAGTAATCACCTTCGCGCGAAATTCGAAGGAAGAAGGCCTCGTTTTCTGTTTCCACTGCACGACGGTGCGTATCCATACGGTCGAATTGAATGTGACCATTGTCGAACATTTTCCAAATACCTGATTTTGGCGCTTCGGTGATGTATTCGATGGTATCTTTCGTGTGCTTGATGATGATTTGGCTCCAACTATCGATGTTCTCTTGTTTGGCCCAACGTGTATTCAATGCTCGAATATTTATGGCATAATCAACATCCATCCATTCGAGGATATGGAATACAAAGAGAGGTGCATCTGCCAGGGCAAATACGGCGTGATTGGTAATCGAACTTGCACCAGTAACTCGTGGGTTGAGCTCGCCTAGATAGATTTCACCGTTATCTTGATCAATCAGGAAGTCAAGCTCGAAGTATCCTTTGTAGCCTTCTTTGCGCAATTGCTCACCGAAAAGTTCGGTATACTTTCTGGCTTTTCTGCGCAAAGTCGGAGTAAATGCATCTGGATAAATCTCATTACCGCACCAGCCTCCTTTGTATGGTGTCAACTCCTCAAAGCCAACTAATTCTGTCATCAAAGGAGCTACGATTGTTCCGTGACGCGTAACGCAAGCCTCTACTGCAGAACCTCTACAATTGATGCGCTTCATGATCTTCACTTCCTTCTCCTTGATTATTTCCTCGGCATGCTTGTCAAACTCTGCTTCATTTGAGATAAAGAAAGTCGTGTGACCTGAATCGCCGAATGGAGTTTGAATTACGAGATCCTTGCCCAATTTCTTGGAAACTTCTTGCAGATGCGCATAATCCTTTACCGGAGAGAGTACGTATGGAACGCAGGCGACGCCAGCTTTTTCGGCAATACGATTGGTATTTACCTTGTTATCCAAGAAGGTACGCATCTTGGCCGAGGGGAACATGATCTTCAATCCCAATTTTTTGGCCAATTTCTCAGTGGCTTCGTTGAACATCAAGAACATCGCCTTTCCGGCATTCTTGCCCGTAGAACGAGTCTTTAAGTGATCTTGAACCTCAGGGTGTTGAAGCAAGTAGTTATTGATGTCCTCAATGCTTTCAAATTCATCATGAGGCATTTCTGTTTGCGGAGAAAAGACGTTTGGGTGCAAACCATCGAAACACTCGATATAGCTGATATACTTGAAACCCTTGATCCATTCATCGGCTCCCAACAGGTTAAAATTCGTTGCGCTTATAAAATAAATTGGCTCCTCATTTTTGTAAAAATATCTTCTGATATCAGATATTCCGTTGAGTTTTCCGGACAGTTCCTTTTTTTTGGTCATATTTCAAATATTAAGAGTTGATGGTATTATTTTTTATTCATGCCAATTCCCATGGCACCTATAGCTGTTGTTGTTTTCTGTCGGTTTAAGACACTCTCTTTAAAAATCCGCAAACCAAGATCGGCTCGGTAACCATGAATCTCGGATACATCCAAGGCCAACATGAAAGCGATAATCTCTTTGCTAACAACTTGGCCTGGAACGAGAACTGGAAATCCAGGAGGATAAGGGATTACAAATGAAGAGGCGACTAGTTGCTTGCCTTTTTTGAGCGAAGCAAGACAATCACTGAGCATTATATACTCGTAATTCTCTTCGTTGTAGGCCAAAAAGTAAGCATCTCGAATGCTACCGCCCCTTACACCTGGCACCGCCTGAAAGGACTGATGAAAGTGGCTGAAGTCGGGAAGTGGGGGTACATCCAGAGTCAATGATTTTATCTTCTTTTCGTGAATTTCACATTCACGTGTATTCAAGGACTTCGTTTCTTCATCTAGCTCATCGGCAATTTGAAGAAGAGCATTTGTCAAATAGGTGATACTACCTCGTGTAGTACCAATATTCGTCATGAAGAGTACAGTATTTCGTGACGTTTTATTTATCTGGATATTGAATTTATCCATCAAATACTTGTTCTTGAACGTATCACCGTCGACACCAGTCCTACCAATGTGCAAGGTGATCTTAGTCGGATCAAGAACAAATTCGTCGGTCTGCCAAGCATCTTCCATGCGATTCCAGCCATGTTTTTTATCATAGTATTCATCCAAGCCCGCCTTCCGGTAATCACTAGGAATCAGGTCGTGTACGGTGAGTACATCAAAATACTTGTTCAATTGTGGAGTGTCGTAGACTTTTGCTCTTAGGCCCATTGCCAATTCGATACTTTTCTCCACCAATTCAAATCCTTCAAATTGAACCTGTCTTCTGCCGACGTCAAGGGAAGCCAACATTTGGTAGTTCGGAGAAGTCGATGTATGGGTCATATAAGCTTCGAGGAAAGTGCTTTCGCTCTTCCTTTGGAATTCTTCATCATAAATATGGATCATTGATCCTTGTCTGAAACTGCTCAAAGTCTTATGGGTACTCTGAGTTGCATACACCCGAATCTTAACCTTGTCTGGATCAGGCATCTTAGGGATTTCTCCGTCTTTCAAGCTCTTTAGGTGCTCTGAATAGGCTTTTTTGTATTTTTTGGTCTTGTATTTATTCAAGAGCTTTTGAGCCGTAAACATACCTGTTCGTTGCTTGTAGATATAGGTGAATCCGGCAAAAGCAAACCAAGCTTCATCCCATAAGAAGATCATATCCGGCTTAATGGCGAGCACCTCTTCCATGACACTTTCTACATTGTACACTACACCGTCAAATGTGCAGTTGGTAAGCAGAAGCATTTTCACTTTATCCAATCGCCCGGCCTCCTTTAGCTCAAGCAAGGTATCAATGATATGGCTGCGAGGTACTGCCCCATATATTGAATACTTCTCAATCGGATATGAATCCAAGTAGACCGGAAGGGCACCAGCGAGTACCAGTCCGTAATGGTGTGATTTATGGCAGTCTCGGTCAATGAGTACAACATCACCCGGTTCTACGAGGGCTTGTTGAACAATCTTATTGGCCGTTGATGTGCCGTTCGTCACAAAAAACGTGTATTGCGAACCGTAGGCATCTCTAGCCAGCTCTTGCGCTTTTTTCAGCGGACCAGTTGGCTGGAGCAAAGAGTCCAATCCTCCTGTAGTCGCCGACGTCTCGGCCAAGAACATATTTCGTCCGTAAAAGTCACCAAAATCGGTGATCCAACGCGACTTAAATACGGAGTTTCCTCGTGAAATTGGCATCGCATGGAATACTCCAGTAGGTTTCTGACTATACTCTTTGAGCGCTGAGAAGAAAGGAGTTTCATAGCGTTCTCGAACACCTCTCAAAATCGAAAGGTGGATCTCCTGCAGGTCTTCCCTGCGGTAAAAAATTCTTCGAAAGGTTTTGATGGTTCGATCTTCTAAATCGGATAAGGCAGTTTCTGTGATATAATAGGTATCCAGTTCAGGACGAAACTCGTTCACCAATCTTCCCAAGATTGGTCCTAATTGTTTGTCAGACTTCGAGGCCAGATCCAACTTCAGAACTGGTTGAATATAGGACTTGATCAACGGTGAAATGGACTTTGCATGAAAAGGAGGAGCAAAGCGAATGACAACTGCTTGAATATTGTGGTTGAAGATGAGCGCGATAAGGGCAGCTTGCATTGACCTCTGCACGACAATCCCATACTTGAATTGTTCATCAGGGTCTCCAATTTCAGCAACTTTGAGACGTAGATCATGCTCATCTGACTCGGTCATATTTTCAACAAAAAGTACTTCAAAATACTTCTTCTTTGTTTTGTGCTCTTTTGCCTTTTCCTCGATATCAACCTCTTTTTCAGATTCCTCAAATAGAAAATCAGGATGACTTGGGTAGCTATCACTGACCAATTGACTAGTTGTTTCCGAAACCAGATGAGCTAGATTGGCAAATTCTTCACGCTCAAGAGCAATGGAAATCTTGCCAAGGCGAAACATCCCAGGAAAAGCAAAATAACACTCAACACCTTTCAATGCCTTTAGTAATTCCGTTGAATTTGCCAGGTGCTTCTTTTGATTCGCCGATCCCTGATTGCATCTGACTAGTTCAGAAGATTCAGTTTTCAGTTCGGTCCACAGATTGATCCGAAGTTGGCGAATATTAAAATAAGGAGTGCTAATTTGTGTTTTCTTGGTCACCTTTTAAGATTTAGAGTGTAAAGCGAGTTTATTTCCTTCTGAATCAATAAAAATAGCGTAATAGCCGCCTTCTTCACTAATCCATGTTTTGGGCAAAATAATTCTACCACCGGCCTCTTCGATTTTACCTGCTACATTGTTCAGGTCGGTACCTCCATTGAGGTAAATAAGCGGACCGTGATCACTTGGGGTAGATCCAGCGCCAGCTACTATTGCTCCGCCCACACCATTGACAATTGGGAAATAGGCAATGGAATTCACTTCGCTGGCAAAAGTTTCCATCTCAATTCCATAGATATAATTGTAAAAATTCACGGCCTGTTGAAAGTTGATAGCTGGTATTTCAAACCAACTAACTAAGTTTTTCAATCTGGCTGGTTTTTTCATTTTTCCTGTTCCCATAGTATAACTTTAATTTAGCTCTCGCCCTTAAAGGCTTGAGGTGATGGTGGTGGCGTCAACTTGTCTTCGGCCATTTTCAATTCAGACAACTTATCTAATCGTGTAGGTTTGATAAGCGGACCGAGTGAATCCAAATATGGAAGTTTGGCACCTTTCTGATAGATGGCAAAATCTCCAATATGGTCTCTAAAACTTTTCAGCGGCTGGCCTAAAC
>JADFAK010000181.1 GCA_015665315.1 Flavobacteriales bacterium
AAGAAACTGAAGTCGAATACGCCACATGTTATTTTCCAGTACTTGATTGTACGCCCCAACGAACACCAAATTGCCGACGTAGAAAAACTCGCCCATGAATTGGGTGTGGACGAAGTGCGCTATAAAACGGCACAGGTATACGACTATAAAAACGGCAATCCGTTAATTCCTGAGAATACGGAGTACAGCAGGTACAAGCAATTGGATGATGGTACGTGGGCGGTGAAAAACAAACTCATCAATCAGTGCTGGCGCATGTGGAGTTCATGTGTGATTACGTGGGATGGTTTGGTCGTTCCGTGCTGTTTTGACAAAGATGCCGAGCACCGCATGGGAGATTTGAAGCGTGCGAAATTTTCCGAAATCTGGAAAGGAGCCGAATACAACGGCTTTCGAAATAACCTGCTGCACGGACGTGATCAGATTGATATTTGCCGTAACTGCTCGGAAGGAACCAAAGTCTGGGCCTGAATCCATTAATTTTTACGTATTTTCATCAGTTCAACTGGAGTCTGCAAGCCCCGCCCCGATGGAGTTTTGTCGGCAATTGAAAAATAGTTTGAGTTTTTTTCAAAAGAGACCCAAGGTTTTTAAATCTGTGCGCGTCTATATAAGTGAAAGCGTGATTCTGGAGTTCGAAGCGATTTGAACAAAGGATGATAACAGGTTAAATGTTTAGTATAATACATTGCAATCAGCGGGTTCAGGGATTGAGTAGAAAGTCAGACTTCCGCGTTTGACCCACCCACAAAATCTCTGAGTTCGCTTTTGCAATACCACAACCAAAACTAACGGAACGCATTGTTGGAATATGATCCAATATTGATCAAGAAGTGTCTGAAAAAAGACCGGCGTGCTCAGAATGAACTTCATGAGCGCTGCTACAATGTGTTGATACCTGTTTGCTGGCGTTATGCCACATCGCGCGACCAAGCGGTGGAGTACTTCAATCGAGGATTTTTGAAGATCATCACCAATTTGGACAAGTATAAGACAAAAGTGCCCTTTGAATTGTGGTGCCGGCGCGTGATGATCAACACGATTATCGATGAATACCGTAAAGGCAAGCAATACAAGGAGAATATAGAGTTGAAAGCCCGAGAGGAAATGGCGCGTATGCAGCCAGCTGAGCCAGTTTTGAGCGAAACCCAGGAAGAAATGCTGGATTTGATCAAGACCAAGATGCGGTTTTTGCCGCCGGTGACTTCCAAGGTGTTCAACTTGTACGCAATTGACGGATACAAGCACCACGAAATCGCGAGTTTGCTCAATATAAGTGAGGGAACTTCGATGTGGCATTATTCGGTTGCCAAAAAGAAAATTAGACAAATGATAAATGACTCTGCAAGCGCAGGTTTAGTGAATGAGCGAGCTTCGTAAGCCATATCGACCAGGAAACGAGGAAGAAATTCCCGCCGGACTTGAGTACCGCCCCGAAATGTGGGACAGTGCACTGGGTTTGATCGAGCATCACGAGAAAGTGGTTTTTCGACGCAAGCTTGTTGCTGCTGCAGGTATCCTTTTGCTCATTGCATTGGGAGCTGGTATGTGGGATAGAAATATGTCAAGCGACGGAGCGCAAATGAATCACCAGGAAGATGTTCTCTTCGCCGATGCGCGTGGCCATCAAGTTTCCCCGATCGCTGGGTTGTCGGAAAATGTAGTCCCTACAACTGAACAAGCAAATTCAGCAAACACGAGCATTTCACTAAATGATAGTAAGCCAATTACGCAAGTGCATTTAACTCCAGTTCAATCAAGTGGCGATGTCGCTTCCAATACTGCGGGGAATGTGAATGGTCAGTTGGCCCAGGGTCAGATTGAAGAAGCTGTAGAGAAGGATTCTACCGGAGAAGCTACAGCACAAGTACAAGTTTCATCTACCAGTGAACAGGAAAATGAAGCCAATACAACTGCCTTAGAAATTGAAAAAATTACTGCGAAGAATGAAGCGCAGACAACTATTGGACAGATAGATGAATCAATAGTCTTAGAAATCGTTCACGACCAAGCAGATGGAGCAGTTAACTCCTCTGGTCAAGGGAATGATTCCAGTACCAACGAGAATACCCACGAGGGAGTAAATTCAGAGGGAGCCAATGCTGGCGACCTAGCTGAAAGACCTATTCCACTCGACATTAAACAACCAAATGAAGAGGATTCGCCTCTTCAGTATGAGCCTTTTGCCGAAGGTGCTCCTGCCCCTCATGCGTTTTCTACCGAATTCATGAGATTAGGGCAGGAGCCGCAGCAGATGATGGAGCCCCTTCCATATGCATTGGTTGCCTACTCAACAGACTTTAAGAAACCGCAAGGTGTAATTGTAAATCTCAAACAAAAAGAACTGCTACTACCATTACAACAGTTCAATGTTCAGGTCATGCTTGGTACGAGCATCCTGACCCATTACGGTAGCCGGAAGCGAGAGCTTGCTCTCAGTCCGGCCGCCGGAGTTGGGGTCGATTACAACTTCAAACGCCGCTTAAGCGTCAATGCCCAATTGCAGTATTTCTCAATCAAGAACATTCAACGCGATCGTGTTGTTATTCAAGAGGAAATTGACTTTGATTTGTCAAGGACTACTTATACCTATGCCACGGAGAAGCTCCATTATTTATCGGTTCCCGTGAACTTGGCTATCCGTATAAAAAATCGCCATCAGTTTAGCGCTGGAGGTGGAATTTCGTACATGCTAGCCGCCAATAACAATGTGACGAAATCAGAGAATAGCAGTCTGTATAAAACAGAAGTAACCCAATTTGAAGTGAAAAATGTCGCCGATGGATTTGCTCCTGTGACGACTTATTTGAATTTTGGCTACAATTATTACATTATGCCGAATGTAACATTGGGCGTGAATTACCAAGTTGGGCTTACAGACGTGACCTTAGATAGTTCGGGCTTATTTGACAACAACAATAAAGATAGTAACACAAGACTTGCGGCTTACGTAAGATTCAACGTGTTCTGATCATGAAATACATTTACTACATATTCGCATTTTTGGTTGTGATGGCCTCGGGTTGTAAAAAGACACCCATCGAGCAGTCCATCAAAGCAAGTCCGTCCCTCAAAGGGTCAGGACTGCTGAACGATCAACCCTTTGCATTTGCCGCAGGCGAGAACAATACCTTTATGGAGGCCACCTTCGATCGCAACAATGAAGGGGTGAACGAGTTTGTCGGAGAATTCAAAAAGGACAACGGAGACCTTACCTCACTCAAGATCGTAATCCAAGATGATGATCGCCGTTTGCCTGTGGAGCCGGTTTCAGTCGATATGGCCATCGCCGAAGGGATGTACAGTTTCCAGACCGACGAGGTGGCTTTGGACCCCTTGACGCTCCAGTTCTACTCACTCGCATTTGCCGAAGGCTCATACAATTACAATTGGCTGATAAACGGCGTTGAACTGAGTGCACAAGAGACCCCCGAATTTCCAATCCTGACCTTTGATGATTATGCCGACTTCGACATGTTTGTTGAGGTGAGTAGCTTGGATGGTACGTGTTCGGACACGCTGCGTCAAATATCACCGGCTTACGAAGTCCCAAGCGGATTGTTGAACTACCACAAGCTTCCTTTTGAGACGACTTATCTAGCCAACGGTGGGGTGAAATTTGCCTATCCGGGTGATGTGAGCGAAACCATCCAAATCAAGTGGGATGTCATCGAAGACGATCAAAACTTTACGGTCAACGATGCCCCCGATTACACGCACTACTTTACCAGTGACGGTCCGCATCAAGTGACGATGAACGTGATAATGGAAAATGGCTACGTCTTCAAATACGTAGAAAACATCGCTCCATTCCAAAATGTGTGCGCTGCAAGTATTCAATATGAGCATGTACCAGTCGATCCTTCGGCTGTGAGTGTTTCCAATGTGCGTGTAGAGTATGTCGATGAGAATGGAATCCACTACAGCAGTTACAGTCCGGAGGTCGATGAGGATCCGGATCGGGCGTTTGAAGTGCTGGAAGTGACTGATTTCAATACGACAGCTGGTGGATTGGAAACGCGCAAAGTGAAAGTGCTATTCTCGTGCACACTCTACGACATCAACGACGTGTCCAATACAATCAGAATTGACGATTTCTCTGGAACGATTGCTGTTTCTTTCCCGCAATAATTATTCTTTCGAGAACATTTTTACCAGTTGGTGCGTCGAAATCAAGGCCCAGAAAATATTCACGATTAGGAAAGGGTAAGCTTGTATTAGAAATGCATTGATGATGAGCAGTATCGAGCCCACCAAGTTCAGGATGACGTAGGCAAAGGACTGAGGTCCAATTATTTTCCGCATCGATAAGCCAAACCCAAGGAGCAATACAAAAGCTCCCACCCATCCACATATATCTACAAAGTCCATTTCGCTATTTTTCTGCAATGTGCAAATAATTTACTTGCTCCAGAAAAAGTGGTTGTAGTGCGTTTCGAATGAGAATTCTCATTTTGACAGGAGCAATTGACCCGCAATGATCGTCGACCAATAATTCTTGCTACATTCATGGCTCCAAAATGAAACCAGTTCACCCTTGTGGAAACTCCTGAAATAGACATCAACAAACAGTTCAATTGGAAGCGGATCCTCATTCCGGTTCTTCTAGGTGTCTTGGCCTCTGGATTCCTCCTCGTTCGCAGTCTGAATGAAGTGAAATTTGTCCAAACCGACCAAGAAGAAGTCGGCGCCTACACATGGCAAGATGCCAATGACAACGGCCTGGTCGATAGTGGTGATCCCGAAGAATTCGTACCCGATCCAAGTGGTGCCTACATTAAAAAGAGCTTCAAAGACATGCTGGCCGATCAGCGGTGGACCATGTATTCTTTCTTGGCGCTGCTCGGGGCGCTGCTCACTGTTGTAATACGAGATTTGGGCTATATGTATCGCATCCGGTCGCTTACCGACAATGCGATATCGTGGAGAAAAAGTTTTGACGTCATCATGCTTTGGGAATTTGCTTCGGCGCTTACTCCTTCAGTTGTAGGAGGTTCGGGGGTGGCTATTTTTATTCTTAACCGCGAGGGAATCAACTTGGGCAAGAGCACAGCTACGGTGTTTGTGACCGCTATGATGGACGAGCTATTTTACATCGTCACCGTACCGGTCGTTATTTTAATCGTTGGCAGTGCCGATATTTTCCCGGAATCCTGGGTAGGTGGCACGGGCGTGTTTGCCTCTGTCAAGCCGCTATTTTATGCGGGCTATGGGTTCATCGTACTACTCACCACCATCATTTTCCTTTCCATTTTCTTCTTCCCGTATGGCTTCAAAAGACTGTTGATGCGGTTGTTTACGGTGAAAATATTGAGGCGTTGGTTGAGAAGAGCAACGCAGGTGGGTGAAGAGATTGTCATTTCATCTGAAGAGCTCAAAGGAAAACGAATGGGCTATTGGATTCGCCCCTTCATCGCAACTATGATCAGCTGGACTGCCCGATTTTTCACCTTGAATTTCATCTTCCTCGCCTTCATTTCAAGCTTCGACCATTTCGTTGTCTACGCCCGTCAGCTCGTCATGTGGGTGATCATGTTAATAAGCCCCACGCCAGGAAGTAGTGGAGTGGCCGAATTGGCCTTGGACAGCTTTTTCCGCGACATCATTCCTACAAGCATTGTACTGCTTTTGGTGACCTTGCTTTGGCGATTGCTCACCTATTTTCCCTACCTCTTCCTTGGGGTCGCCGTTCTTCCTGGATGGATTCGAAGAACTAGTAAAAACTAAGGCCATTTCTCAAGGTCAATTATGTAACTTGCGAGTCCTGATCGCGTCAAGCGTAAGTGAAACTAGAACATATTTATCGAGCAATAGAGATATAGAATGGCTATGAAATTTGGTACCAAAGCGATTCATGCGGGTGTTGAACCAGATCCCACGACGGGAGCAATCATGACCCCGATTTATCAGACCACAACCTATGTACAGGACCGACCAGGTGTGCACAAGGGATACGAATATTCGAGAACGCATAACCCCACACGCGATGCCCTGCAAGGTAGTCTGGCCGCCCTGGAAAACGGCAAGTATGGCTTGTGTTTCTCGTCGGGAATGGCCGCCATCGACACCTTGATCAAGGTCTTGCAACCCGGCGATGAAGTTGTCTCGGTGAATGACTTGTACGGAGGGACCTATCGAATTTTCAAGACGGTATTTGAGAAGTACGGGATCAAGTTCAACTTTGTCGATCTCACCGATGTTTCCAATCTCGATGCCGCGCTTACGGAAAAAACCAAGCTCATTTGGGTGGAAACTCCTACGAATCCCTTGCTTCAAATTATTGACATCAAAGCGGTTGCCGAACGAGCGAAGAAAGCAGGTGTTCTGGTGGCGGTAGACAATACTTTTGCGACGCCTTACTTCCAGACACCCTTAGATTTAGGGGCCGATATCGTCATGCACTCGATGACGAAGTACCTTTGTGGTCACTCCGACGTGGTCATGGGTTGTCTGATTGTCAAGGACGAGAAACTGGCCGAAACGCTGTATACGATGCAGAATTCGTGTGGTGCTGTACCTGGACCGCAAGATTGTTTCCTGGCCTTGAGGGGAATCAAAACACTGCATTTGCGCATGCAAAGACATGGTGAAAATGGAGAGCAAGTTGCACGATTTCTCAAAGTCCATCCACGCGTTGATAAGGTCTACTGGCCAGGATTTACCGACCACAAGAATCACCGTGTCGCCGAGAGCCAAATGACGGGTTTTGGTGGCATGATGTCCTTTACGCTCAAGAGTGGAAAATTGGAAGATGCGATCACCGTTTTGGAGTCCACAAAAATATTTGCCTGTGCCGAATCTTTGGGTGGCGTGGAGTCGTTATCGGGACATCCTGCAACGATGACACATGCTTCCATTCCCAAAGAACAACGGGAAGAAATTGGAATTACCGACACACTCATTCGCTTGAGTGTGGGAGTGGAAGATATTGAGGATCTTGTGGCCGATTTAGGAAGTGCCCTCGGTCGTTTATGATGCAGGTCATTTGCCTTTAGGCGTATTATTATTTCATTTGAAATTATGGAAAAGGAACATATCGCGATTGTAGGTGCCGGACTGGTAGGAAGTATGCAAGCTTGTTATATGGCTCAACGCGGATATCAGGTGTCGGTTTTTGAACGACGTGGAGATATCAGAAAAGCCGAAATTGCTGCGGGAAAGTCTATAAACCTGGCGCTTTCTGATCGCGGGTGGAAGGCATTGCGCGGGATTAATATGGAAGAAGCCATTCGTGAAATCGCGATTCCGATGAAGGGACGTATGATTCACGCACTCGATGGTGAATTGTCTTTTCAACCCTATAGCAAGGACGGAAAATGTATTTATTCGGTCTCTCGTGGCGGACTCAATCAACTGCTCCTCGAAAAAGCCGATGAATACGAAGGCGTTTCCCTTCACTTCAATAAGCAGTGCAAGGACATCGATTTGAAAACCAATTCTATCCGTTTCAAGGATGTTGTTTCGGGTGAGGTCATAACTCAGAAGTTCGATCGGATTTTCGGAACCGATGGGGCCTACAGTGCGGTCCGACTGCGCATGCAAAAGGTCGATCGATTCGATTTTTCACAGGAATATTTGAGTCATGGATACAAGGAATTGGAGATTCCAGCCCTTCCCAATGGCGAGCACCGCATGGATTTGAATTCTCTGCATATTTGGCCACGCGGGGAGTTCATGCTCATCGCGCTTCCCAATATGGACGGGAGTTATACGGTCACTTTGTTCTTTCCATTTGAAGGCCCAACTTCTTTTGAGAGCATTAAAACAGAACAGGATGTGGTCGACTTCTTCGAGCGCACTTTCCCCGATGCCGTTCCGCATATGCCCAACTTGGTAGAGGACTATTTTGCCAATCCAACTTCTTCCCTAGTCATGATAAAATGCGATCCGTGGCATTACGAAGACAAGGTGTGCCTCATGGGTGACTCGGCGCATGGAATTGTGCCTTTTTACGGACAAGGAATGAACGCCGGATTTGAAGATTGTACTTATTTCGAAGCGCTCATGGTAGAGCATAACAGCGATTGGACCAAAGTGCTCGAGGCTTATTCGAAAATCCGGAAGCCCGCGGGTGACGCCATATTGGAACTGGCCGTGCGCAACTATATTGAAATGCGCGACCTTACCGCCGACCCGCATTTTGTGCTGCAAAAGAAGATTGAAAAGCGCTTTGCCAAGAAGTATCCGGAAAAGTGGATGCCGCTCTACGAACAAGTGACCTTTAGCCATATTCCCTACGAGGAGGCCCTGGAGCGTGGAGACATTCAAAACAGAATCATGCAGCGCGTAATGGATCGCCCCGACATCGAAGAAAACTGGGACTCGGAATCTGTGGAGCAAGCAATCATCGCCGAGGTTCAAGCCCTTAAATTGCCGTCTCCATTGTCCTTGCAGGACTAGCTTTTTATGTATCCGCCATTCGGCAAATGTTGCTTCGGAGGTGAGGAGCCTGCTGTTATTCAGAGCACTGTGTTCAATATCAGCCAAAGTCTCACGTTCTGTTATCGCATATAATCCTAACTTGAACCTGTGTTAAGATCCAGTTTATTCATACTCGTACTCCTCCTGAGCGCTAGCACCGTATCCGGTCAGGGCGGTCGGCAAAAAAAACAGTTGTACGACCTCACGAATCCCAACTACAACAACAAGGGGTGGTATTTCGCCCCGGGCATGACCTATATGCTGCCTACCAAGTTCAACTGGTCCGATGAGCGCATGCGCACTACCGATGCCGGTGCCTTGGATACCTTGTTTACGGGTGATTTTAACTCAAGAGGAAAGATTGGTGCCTACCTCGAAGTGGGCCGACATCATTTTACGGATAAGATCCTCATGATCGATAATTTCGATTATGGTCTGGCCTACAAGATGTTTCGGGGAACGGAAGATTTTGACGGACTCATGAAATTGGATTCAGTCGTTATGCCGATCACGAATGCCGGTAAATTCAATGAGAGCTATATCTCCGGGCATTTCAATGTGAGCAATATTATTCAAATACAAGACAGGAATTTTGTCATGAACTCGGTCGGACTAAACGTCGATTACAAGTTTTTCAATTCCAATACTTACCCAGGCCCAACGACGGG
>JADFAK010000114.1 GCA_015665315.1 Flavobacteriales bacterium
TGGGAGAAGGTGAAGAAGCCATTTCGCTAGAAATAACAACCGACGGCTTGTATGTATTGATGCTTGAAGTAGAGGATGAGTTTTGCGGATTTAGCCGACAGTATTTTGACACAATAGAAGTGTTTTTACCTCTTGAAATGGATTGGCAGTTGGATTTTTTCCAAGAGTCATTGTGCTCGGAGCTAGAGTTCACAGGACTGTCGCAAGTATCAAATTCTACTTGGGTTCACTGGTCTGACAACATAGGCGGGTCATCAGACGAAGAATCATTTTTGGCCATTTACCCCCAAGGCACATACGAAATCACCCTATCGGCTTTTAGTGAACCGTGCAATACAACTTCCCAGTTGACGCAGTCGATAGTTGTTGGCGTGGACAATGACCTTATGCCCATACTGGAGTTCCCCAACGTATTTACACCAGGCCATGATGAAGTAAACGATCGCTTTCGTATGATGAACGAAGTAGAAAGCTTGGGCGAACTGGATCATTTCTCCATAACTGTATTGAACCGCTGGGGCACAATCTTGTGGACATCTGATCAGGTAGGCTTTGGCTGGGATGGCACCGCTCAAGGTGAGGCAGTCTCTGAAGGGACATATTTTTACTTGGTAGAATACGGTTATAGCTGTCTGCCCACCGAGAAGTTCAGCAAACAAGGGAGTTTTACATTGTTGCGGTAGTGTTTCAAAGTTTTCTTTATTCTCTTTTCCTGGTTCTATATAATCTCAAGTTGATTACATAAACTTTGTGGGTGAAGGTATTAGGTATTGTATAAGTCGTAATTTGGGTGCGATTGTATTTATATATTACTCGTTAACGGTCTGGTGAAAGCTGCGATCTTGCATTAAAATACGTGTAATCGATATCTGGAAAGTAGGATGCGATATTGAATTTAGGCCGAATGCCTAGCTTCTCTTAATATTCATTTTTATACCCAAGGTCACGATATTAGCCTCTAGTCCGTCCGAACGCATATAGTATCCGTAGCGTACGCTGAGAGATTTGATGAGGGCGGTTTTCTTGAACACCTTGAATCTTGCCAAGCCGAAGAGGGGTTGGTAAGTGGCTCCAATTCCCATTTTGTGACTTGTGAAATCACTTAGATCGAAATCTGAGGTGTAGAATTCCGCATTTGCTTTATGCTGTTGAAAAGCGGCGAAATAGTTTACAGCGCCCTGCATGTGGTAGCGATAGAAAGGATAGATTCTCACCGACTGTGTGATTTTGATAGGAAGGGTGAGCTCGGCTGTATGACCTGTGAGTCCCCACGAATCTTGGTAGTATCTGTAGAATGTTCGGGCGATTAGAAAATCGGTTGCGTGAAAGTTTAGGCGCACACCGATGGGATATTTTATTCTAGTTCCGGGTAGTTGTTCTACTACAGCGATGTCTTCGTTTTCGAAATAGACACGATGGAATGGAGTAGATAGCAATCCAGATTGGTATACAAAGTCTCCTGCGACGGACATGTTGATCTTCTTTGTTAGGTTGGTAGATAGCACCAAAGAAGCATTGACTGACTGCCGCTTGTCTGTTTTCAAATATTCAACCTCACCATTTCTTAATTCTACTGGATAGATAAGTTTCCAGTCGTCGTAGAAATACTTCAAGTTAAGGTCCAGACCACGATTTTTATCTTTTGATTGAACTCCCAGAGAAAGGCCTCCTGAGTAAGAAAAGACGTCCCATTCCATGGAAGTCCCAACATTGACTCCAAGTTCAACTTGCTTGGACTTGCGCTTGTATCCAACGGTGACATAGCTCCGCTGATCCTCTGATGAAGGTCCTGAGACATGGTTTTTATCTAAGTATGGATTGTTGATGTTATCACTTGAAGCGGAAGAGTAAAAGTCGACACCTCCGTCCAGATTGATCGAATTGAGTGTGTCTAGCGGAATAATGATATTCAGGGAAGGAGCAATATTGGTGAGCAACTCAGTCCCTCGTCCTCCGGTCACGGGTGAATGATTTCCATCTTGTTGATAGTAACTCGAAATGAAGTTGATCTCAATATCATCGAGCTTGATTTTCGATGAATCCTGTTGTCCAAGCATGGGAACACAAGCCAAAACAAATACTGCGATAATAGCTTGTCTTAATTGCATCCGCATCCTCCACCTGATTTTCCCCCGTTAGCACCAGAAACCCCTTCGCGATAGGTTTGAAAACTTGTTTCGAAGGTTAACATTTTGTCATCCGAAAGGAGCATGTCGGCATCGTTGAGATACATCTTTTGATATTCTTTGATGCTCATGCACGATTGGAAGAGCGCGGCAATAGCGCCAATTACAACTAGTTTTTTAATTGAATCTTTCATTGTGGAAGATGTTTTTCTGGAGGTTGTCCGAAAAGTGCATTTTGTTATTGCTGTCGATAATCAAACACTCAACTCCATTTAAGTGATTGATCAGTTTCAGTCCGTCATTCATGCCCAAAACAAATACTGAAGTTGCAAGCGCATCGGCTATCTCGGCATCGGCGCAAATCAAGGTGACACTCGATAAATTTTCTACGGGCCAACCTGTTTTGGGATTGACGATATGACAATATTTTTTGCCGTCGATTAGCAGGTACTTCTTGTAGTTTCCGGAAGTGACGACTGCCATGTCTGTGGCGTCGATCCACGAAATGATATTTCCTTCAATCGTTGGATCTTCGATGCCTATTGACCAGCGATCGCTCCCGGGTTTCTCGCCCCAGCAAAGCACATCACCGCCAGCGTTTACCACACCACTTTCAACTCCATGGTTTAGCATTATTTCTTTGGCTCTATTGGCGGCATATCCCTTTCCAATGGCACCAAAGCCAATTTTCATTCCGGCAATGGGCAAGTAGACGGTGTTTTTGTCTGGGTCGATTTGGATATGTTCGAAACCAATAAGTGCTATGGATTTCGCAAGGTCGTCATCGGAAGGAATCCCGGTCTGCTCGAATGTTTCAAAATCCCAAACCTTGTGAATCGAGGCAAAGGTGATGTCGAAATACCCATCGGTGATCTCCGATATTTTCAAACTGCGTTCGATCAATTCGATCAACTCAGCATCTACTTCAACTGGCGCAATTCCGGCATTCGCGTTGATCTTGCTCGTCTGTGAATTCTTATCCCAACTCGAAATGAGTTTTTCAATCCTGACCACCTCTTTTATTCCTTCGTCTACCGCAACTTTAGCATTGTCAAATTGCTCATGAATGGCGGTGAAGGAAAATGACACGCCCATTAGAAGTGTATCCGCAGAAAACGACTGCTGGGCATTTGCGCTCGCACAAAGCAATACCAAGGAAACGATATGTAGTCGGAGAAATGTAGTCACTACTTAGTCAGCTTAGTCAGTTGAGCAATATACTCTGCAGCCGTGTCTTTCGGATGTTCAAGTTTGCCAAGTACGACGCCCGCAGCATTCAAAATATAAACAGTCGGGAAGGTGCCAGACTTGTTGTATTTCTCGGCTAGTTTTTCATTGTGGGCAGTCTGCTCCGGACTCAATTTATTCTTCTTCTTCATCGCGAAGTCGGCCTTGAGCAGAACATAATGATCAGCATAGTAAGACTTGAATTCTTCCGAATCAAAAAGAGTCTTTTCCAATCGAATGCAGTTGCTGCACCAATCAGATCCAGAAAAACTGAGGAGGATTAACTTGCTTTCGGAAGTGGCTGTCGCTTTTGCCGTTTCGATATCAGTGGTCCAGTTTTGCGCATATGAAACTGAAGTCAGAATCAAGAATAAAGCAAAGCACAGTGTTCGCGGTTGTAAATATTTCATCTTGTAATTATACTATTGTTAATCCATGTCTATGTTTTCTTCAATGCCTGTTCCATGGCACAAGTTGCATTGTCCGCTGGTAATTCTATCGTCCATAAATTCAACTTCGCCATTTGAGCTGCGTGTCGCTACCCAGAGACCATTTCCAAAATCGATTGCTTCTGTGGTATACGCGTTACCAAGTCGGTCGATAGGAATTGTCATGATTGGTTCGTTGGACTGGTTTTCGTATAGTTCGAAAAATCCGTTATTCGTATTGCCATATGCCGATCCAGCAAGAGTGAATATCCCTTCAGCATTTCCAGCCGAATAATGACAGTCCATGCAGTTTTGGCCCTTGTTGTGGCTCTCGTCTTCGTCATGCGAACTGATCAATGTTTTGATGTCGGGGGTCGCGTACTTCTGGCAAGCCACAATGGACAAGATTAGGAATGCTAATGTGCTTACTCTTTTCATGAATATTAAACGGTGGGATTTTAACAGTTATTGTAATTCAGTCAATTTAAAGAATTCCTGAGCTGCTTAAAAATAGTACATTCCAAAGCACTAAAACCCTAATAATGTTCCAAACTATAAACCAACTAGAATTGAAAGAAATTCTACCCGGCATAAAGGCTCGATTTCTACATGCCCACAATTTTACAATTGCCTATTGGGAAATCGCAAAGGGGAGTGTCCTTCCGATGCATAGTCATGTGCACGAGCAAAGCTCGCAGATCACTAGTGGTGAATTTGAGCTTACCATTGAAGGGGAAACACAGGTTTGCGGCATAGGATCGGTCGCGCTTATTCCATCCAATGCCAAGCACGGAGGCGTGGCCTTGAGCGATTGCACCATAACCGATGTGTTTTACCCTGTTCGAGAAGATTACAAATAGCGTTTTCATATTTTGTATTTTCGTGATTGATGTAGAACAAACTATCATTTGCAGAATTGCTATGACGACCGAAGAAGTAATGAAAGAACTTGAAGGATATGGGAACCCTTCAACAAAAAATACATTCCTCAAACACGGAGCACGAGAGCCATTTTTTGGTGTGAAGGTGCAAGACCTTAAGAAGATCGTGAAAAAGGTGAAAAAGAATCACGAGCTGTCGTTGAGTCTGTATGCAACTGGAAATTCCGATGCGATGTACTTGGCCGGATTGATTGCCGACGAGCAACAAATCACCAAGAAAGACCTGAACAACTGGGTGAAAGGCGCCTATTGGTATATGATTTCTGAGTACACCGTTGCTTGGGTGGCATCTGAAACGCCGTTTGGATTTGAACTGGGACTGGAGTGGATCGAATCCGAAGATGAAAAGATTGCCTCGGCTGGATGGGCTACTTTGTCTTCTTATGCAACTGTTACGGCCGATGAGCATTTGGACATACAGAAATACAGTGAATTGCTCGATCGTGCGGAGAAAGAAGTTCACTCGGCTCAAAATAGAGTGGGGTATACCATGAACGGATTTGTAATCGTGGTCGGATGCATGATTCCCGAACTTAGCGACAAGGCTCTTGATGTTGGTCGGCGTATTGGAAAAGTAAAAGTGGACATGAATGGCACGGCGTGCAAAGTACCTTTGGCCACTGATTATATTCAAAAAGTTATTGATCGAGGAAGTCTCGGTAAAAAGAAGAAAACGGCTCGCTGCTAGCAATAATATAGTGGCACTACTTGTTAGTTAAGGGAAACCTGAAAACACACCTGAAATGAAAAAGATCCTATTACTTGGTGCTATGTGCGCTGTACTTTTTGCTTGTAAAAAAGAAGACCCAATTGTTGTTGAAGATGACACGCCCTCTGGTCCGCAACTGCGAATCGGTTTGGAGTTTGACGCCTCCTTGCCCCGCCTGGATAATTTTGGCAACGACGAAAGCGTCCCCGCTGGAAACGCTGCTCAGAGTCCGCAAATGAACGAGGTAAGCTTACATTACATCGAATTTGCAGAATCGGCTAACACCTGGTTGGGCGACGGATCGATCGTTTACAATGGAATTGAAACAACGGCGGGTGGTGATGCCGCGGTAGACTTTGACCAGGCCGCCAAGGGAGGAAATGGTTCGACGATCCTTTCGATGGACCTAAGCACATTGCCTCCGGGAACCTATGAGTGGCTGCGCGTTTCATTGACCTACCAGAATTACGATATCGATTACCGATTGAACTACCCACCCTATATTGAAAATGGTGACTTTACAGGAACGCTCGCTTCTTTTGTGGGGTTCAATACCTATATCACGTCCCATACGGTGAAGGACTCAGTTGTGGTCGTGAACGATGATAAAGTCCAAGGTTATTGGGCATTTGAGACAGGTTTGGAGGTTGCAGGATTCGAATATGGGAGTGTCGACGAAGGCGAAGGAGCAGGAGTAACTGTTGTCAACCCCTTGAGCGCCACCAGTCCTATTCCGGCAGGTTCTTGCGTCGTCACTGGACAGTTGGATGAGCCACTGGTCATTACTGGAGACGAAACCGAAGACATCAAAGTAGTTCTTGCCTTTTCGATCAACAATTCATTCGAATGGATAGAGGTCAATGCCGATGGTAAATTCGAGCCAGGAGCAGGCGAAACAGTTGTAGACATGGGATTGCGCGGATTGCATCCTTATGTGGACTAGTGTGATGGTCTTGTAACATATATGCCGTAGTTTTCGGCTTGGATCATCACGCCTCACAAAATGAATAAAATCGCTTGCAGTTTAAGTTTGCTCTTCATATCCCTATTTGTGGTATCGCAAGAAACAGGCAGCTTTGAGATTTCGGTAGATTTTCAAGAAACCGATTACGTGGAAACTCGCTCGCTGTATTACTATGTTCCGACAGATTACGATGCGGCTCAAAGTTATAAGTTGGTCGTAGGTTTTCGTGGCGGACCGAATTCAGATGCCGGTAATTTTCGCGATCAACTCACTTTTCTTTCCGATAGTCTAGGGGCGATTATCATGTGTCCTGAGAATGCCGAACATTTTTGGAGTGAGGAAGGGCTTACCAAGCAGTTGTTTCAGTATTCCGTTGACACGACCATGGCTTTGTACAATATTGATCCTGATTATATTTACCTCACAGGACTGTCCTACGGAGGTAGGCACGCGGTAATTGTGTCGATGGATACCGATAATGGACCCATTCCGAACTTGCGCGGAGTCATTCCATTTGCTGCAGGTAGTGAAAGCGATCTTCAACCCAACTACGAAGATATTTCAGCGTTTCCACCTGCCTGTATTTGCATTGGATTGAACGACAGTCAGAATTTCATAAGCGTCTCAAACAATATCCACAATGAGATTCAGGCCAATGGAGGAATGTCTATTCTGAATGAAATTGAAGGAGTAGGACATACAGTGGAGTTCCCGACCTACCATAGTGAGATGATGGAGTGTTTTGCTTTTATTGAGGAACAATATGAGGTGGTTGGCATAAAGGAGAATTCAGGCGATAGGGAGAAGAACTTTCTTGTTCATCCAAATCCAAGCTCAGATCAAGTTTCTTTCGTGCTTCCAGCCGAATGGGAGGTTCAGAGAATTTATGTGATGGATTCGGCGGGGACAGTGATGTGCCACGGCGAAAAGGATGAGCGTACGATGGATGTTCATCATTTGCCCGTAGGGCTGTATACCATTGTAATTCAAACCCTAGATGGTCAAATGACGCAAAAACTCCTAGTGGAATAAGTCGCCGCAAGAAAGAGTACGATCATGAGTTTAATTCAACAACTAATCCAGCAGATAGAAGAGAATGATCTTTGGAATCCTCCAATTACACTTCGCCGGAATGAATTTCTCGATGTACACGGGAAAGTTGATCGCAATCTGTATTTCGTGATTTCGGGGAGCCTTAGGATTTTTGTGGTTGATGAGGATGAGGAGCAGGTGATACGCTTTGGGTACCGAGATACATTTTTCGCTGTTTTGGACTCTTTTCTCAACAGCGAGCCATCGGATTATTATGTTCAGGCCATCAAGGAGACGGTGTTGGTGTCGGTTTCGAAAAAAGCTTTTATGGATCTCGTCAATGAGAGCGAAAGCAATCTCAAAGGATGGCAAATGGCATTGGAACAACTAGTCCTGCAGCAACTTGAAAGGGAGCGGGATATACTCACGAGTTCGCCCAAAGAGCGCTACTTGCGCGTGTTGAAGCGCAGTCCGCAATTATTCCAAGAAATCCCAAACAAGCATATAGCCTCGTATTTAAGAATGACTCCGGAGACGCTTTCACGGATGAAGAAGTTGGTCCTCACTGATGAGGCCTGACGACGAAGCTCACTTTTATTAAGTAATGCAATTTTCCACGCTTTGGACTTCGTGGAGGCTCCAGGTCTATTTAAATTAAAAATGAAAAATTAATAATGGGTTTGGTATCTCGAATGTATTTCCTTGCTACGCCAGCTTTTCTCGACTGGGCGCTCTTTTTCGACGGCCTGGACTTCGAAATGGTCCAATCTCTATATCAAGTGCCTGAACAAGTAACCGACCCAGTATGGGTCGCATCTTTATAACTGCAGGTCGAAGAACAATCTGACCCAGTATGGGTCACACCTAACACTGATTGTTATTCTTAATCCTTCACTTTTCGTCACTTTTGCTTGATCAAAAGTAACCAAAAATCAAGGCTGGTGAATAAGATTCTAGTTGACTTCACGATTCATCTGCGCTACGGAAGTAAAACTCGGAAACGCTTTTAGCGGAGGCCTCTTCGAGCCATCCGAAAGCTGACCTCAGACACCTACTTCCGCTTAACGCTCCGATAAATCGAGTCAACACGAATCTCATTCAAAGGCCGGTCCTTTTTTGTAGAGTGAAATTCTGTCTTTCACAGAACTGAGCATGTAGAGGTCCTATCTCTATGACAGCCGAGCCCTTTTAAATTCAAAATGGAAAATTCAAAATGATAAATTGGGTTGATCGCTCTTTTGACTTTTTCGGGACAGGAGAGCTTTTTTCGACTGGTCGCTCTCTTTCAATAGAATGGACTTCGTAGAGGCGATATAGTAGGTGGGACCGTGGTGCGCATGATGGAAGACACTCCACCTATTCACTTTCTGTCACTTTTGCTTGATCAAAAGTAACCAAAAATCAAGGCTGGTGAATAAGATCCTAGTTGACTTCACGATTCATCTGCGCTACGGAAGTAAAACTCGGA
>JADFAK010000053.1 GCA_015665315.1 Flavobacteriales bacterium
TCGAAATGAGGTCATCGAGCAAAGCGGTAAAACAGAAGTTGATATATTCCCAAGAAGTAGTTCCGCGCCGTCGAAATGAGGTCATCGAGCAAAGCGGTATTACAGAAGTTGATATATTCCCAAGAAGTAGTTCCGCGCCGTCGAGATGAGGTCATCGAGCAGAGCGGTAAAACAGAAGTTGATATATTCCCAAGAAGTAGTTCCGCGCCGTCGAGATGCGTCGAGTTGGTTTCTATTACTTTTGCCCCATGCACGTCCCTACATCCCATATCATTACTGCTCCTGTTCATCTTGACCTTCGTCGGGAGGATTTGACACATGCGGAGTATGGGGGGAATAAGCTGCGGAAGTTGAAGTATAATCTGCTAAAAGCGAAGGAGAGTGGGTATAAGACGATTCTCACTTTCGGGGGGGCGTGGAGCAATCATATTTATGCGACTGCTGCTGCTTGCAAGGAACATGGGTTCAAGAGCATTGGCGTGATTCGTGGGGAAGAGCCTAAGGTGTATTCCGACACGTTATCATTTGCACGCATGTGCGGTATGGAATTTCATTTTGTGTCCAGACAAGAATACCGTGAAAAACATGAGGATTATTTCAAGGCATGGCTTCGCGATCAACATGGTTCGGTTTATTTGATTCCTGAAGGGGGCTCGAATTATTTGGGTGTTCAGGGGTGCGTGGAGATTCTTAATGCTGAGGATAAATCGGCCTACTCGCATGTGGCTTGCGCGTGTGGAACGGGTGCTACGGCTGCTGGATTGCTCATTTCGGCGGGGCCTCAACAGAAAATCTTGGCTTTCTCGGCTTTGAAGGATGGCGGGTTTTTGCGCGATGAAATTCGAAAATTTGTGTATTACGCTTTGGGCGATGAGGAGGTGGCAGATGAGCTTATGGCACAACTGGAGGTTATTACCGACTACGACGAGGGTGGCTATGCCAAATGCAGTGTACGTGAGCTCGAATATTTACGCTCGTTCAAAGCACAACATGACATTGAACTGGACGGCATTTATACCGGTAAAATGATGCTCGGGTTGGATGATATGATCTCTAAAAAAACATTTGCCGAAGGCTCAAGAATCCTCGCAATCCATAGCGGCGGACTGCAAGGAAATGTGGGCATCGAACAACGATTGGGACACGCTATTTTCGAATAATCTTTAGTTGCAAGGCGTTCCAAATGAGATGAGGAAGAGCAACAAATCGGTTGTGTCAATAATTAAATCATTGTTCAAGTCTGCAGGACAATTGTCTACACCAACGCAAGTCTGCGAAACAGGATCCCAAACCGTATTATCGCCACAAAATTGCGCTCCATTTTGCCCTTCGTTTTGGTCGCAAATTCCGTCCCCATCGCTATCTTGTTGACAGTTACCCTCGCAATCATACACGGCGGTCGCGAAAAAACAACTTCCGTCGTCATCGGTAACAGTTGGGTCGTAGTTGCAGGCAAATTCTGTGTTGCAACCAAAGACTGGCTGACCGTCGCAAATACCATCGTTGTTGCTATCGCTCAAGCAATTTCCTTCGCAATCGAGCCATGGGAACTCGGCGAAAATGCAGGAGCCATCGGAGCAGCCTGCTGCAGGATCGAAGTTGCAGGCACTTGGGTTGTTGCATCCCGGAACTCCAGAGCCTCCACACACGCCGCAGGCATCGAAGTAGAGACAAGAACCATCATCTGCCAACGCCGTAGGGTCAAAATTACAAGCTAGAGGATCCATGCATCCGTTGCTCGTGCAGGTGAGGTCGAAAGTAAAAGATCCACATCCTGCTTCATTGCTCGTAAAGACAGAAAAGTAGTAATCCCAATTTGGTAAAAGCGTCGTAACAGAGGCCATGCTACCGGCGCAGGTTCCAGTTACTTCTGGGCAACAAACGATCGGGTAAATGTCGTTGCACCCTTGGCATGAATCAACCCAGATAGTCATTCCCAAGGCAGCTCCGTCGATGTTGGTGACGTTGAACTGAATATCTTCGCAGGTGCCTGAGTTCATGTGGTACCATACGTCTACGCTGGGAGTTCCGGACAGACAAGGATTCTCAATTTCTTGATTGGCGCAACACAAACTTCCCGTGTAGGTTGAGCCAAAGTCGGCCGTAAGAGCATTGGCAAAAAGATCGTTTTCGGCTGAATACATGCACGACCCGTCGTCATTTATTGCTTCCGAGCTGTAGTTACAAGCCAAGCTATCGGTGCAACCATCGCAGTCATAGTTGCAACTTCCATCGTCGATGCCGGCAAACAAGTCAAAATTGCACGCATTGGGATCGGTGCAACCAAAAAGGCACAATGTATTTACCACAAAAAAGGTCTGCCCAACACCCGTTCCCGCTAAGGGCCCGTTGCTCGCGCCATCTAGTGTCCAACCCATTTCGGTAGGAAAACTTCCTCCACCCACTCCGAGGTTATAACATCCATCGGGCAGACAAATATGCTGTTCCTCGGGGCCTGAACCCAATTCCAACGTTCCGCTAGCCATCTCGTTTCCGGTGAAGATATCTTGAATTGACCACGTACCACCATTCCAGCCATCGCCGAAGGAATCGGTCAATGTAATGGTGAGGCAATTATCATAGCAACAATCGGCAGCCGAGGCATCCAGACTATTGTAATTGCAGGCGGCTGGATCGTTGCATTGTTGAGCTTCGAGGGCCAAAGAGCACAAGAACGTCGTGACAAGTATTAGAGACAACCGAAGAATGGAAATAGTGTTCATGGGTTAAGGTTTGGGCCATTTTAAGCAATTCAGAGCCGAACGAATTCATTTCCAATTGTTTCGACTAGCTCAAAATTACGAATATTAAATTACAGTATATGTTCGACGAAACTAGCTTCGCACGCTGTTCTGGGCACCTATTGATTGAAGTATTCCGCGGACGGTAATTGGGAAAACTCTTATCCTCGTGGTTCACATCATGTCCGACATCGATTTCGTCGAACAAAGAAAAAGACCTACTTTTGCACTCTAATTTCAGCCTTCTGGCGTGATATGAGCGACGCGATAAAGCACGAGTGCGGAATAGCACTTCTTCGGCTAAAAAAGCCACTCCCCTATTACCGTGAAAAATACGGAACATCCTTTTATGGTCTGAACAAAATGTATCTCCTTATGGAGAAACAGCACAACCGCGGGCAAGATGGTGCAGGTTTGGCCAATATTAAAATCGATGTCAAACCGGGCAAAAGGTACATTAGTCGTGTGCGTTCCAATGACTCGGCTCCTATCAAGGACATCTTTGCCCAAGTCATGGGAAGGTTCGAAGAGCTCGAGAAAAACAACCCAGAGAAGATCAAGGACGTTCAGTACTTGAAAGAGAATTTCGGATTTACCGGAGAAGTCTTTCTAGGTCACTTGCGTTACGGAACTTTCGGCGGGAATAAAATCGAACAATGCCATCCTTTCTTGCGCCAAAGCAACTGGATGACACGTAATTTAGTGGTTGCTGGTAACTTCAACCTGACCAATGTAGACGAACTTTTTTCTTTGCTCGTAAGTCTTGGTCAGCACCCCAAAGAAGTAGCAGATACTGTTACTGTTCTGGAAAAAATTGGTCACTTCCTTGACGAAGAGAACCAACGCCTCTTTGACCTGTACAATTCCCAAGGGTACAGCAACGAGAAAATTTCGGGCAAAATCCAAGAGAATCTAGACGTCCAAAAAGTGCTTCAACACGCAGCGCGAGATTGGGATGGTGGCTATGCGATGGCCGGAATGATTGGTCACGGCGATGCTTTTGTCCTTCGAGACCCTTCTGGAATTCGTCCGGCGTTTTGGTATGAAGACGATGAAATTGTTGTTGTTACCTCGGAACGTCCGGTCATTCAAACTGCTTTTGATGTTCCTATTGAATCTATCAAAGAACTGGATCCTGGTCACGCCTTGATTATTCGCAAAGACGGTACTGCTTCGGTCAAACAAGTGCGCGCCCCGCTCGAGCGGAAGGCCTGTTCGTTTGAACGCATCTACTTCTCACGAGGCAACGACGCCGACATTTACAAGGAGCGAAAGAACCTTGGACGAAAAGTGGTTCCGAAAATATTGGAAGCGGTCGACTATGACCTAAAGAATACGGTTTTCTCGTATATCCCGAACACAGCTGAGACTTCCTATTATGGGATGATCAAAGAGGTGGAGGATTACCTCAACGAAGTAAAAGCCAAGAAAATTCTCAAGTTAGGAGCCAACCCCGACGGAGATAAAATTCGCGATATCCTCCATATTCGCACCCGCGTTCAAAAAGTGGCGATCAAGGATGCGAAGCTCAGGACTTTTATCACGCAAGACAACGATCGCGATGATCTTGTGGCTCACGTATACGATGTGACCTATGGTTCGGTGATTCCACACGAGGACAACTTGGTGATGATCGACGATTCGATCGTGCGTGGAACGACTTTGAAGAAAAGTATCATTCGTATTCTGGACCGACTGCACCCCAAACGCATTGTCGTTGTTTCTTCGGCTCCTCAAATTCGCTATCCCGATTGCTATGGTATCGACATGGCGAAGTTGGGAGATTTTATTGCCTTTCAAGCCATGATCGCCTTGATCAAGGAGCGCGGCATGGAGGACTTGATTGAGGTGACCTACAAGAAGTGCAAAGACCAGTTGAATGTGCCGAAAGAACAGGTTCGCAACTACGTGAAAGACCTGTACGCGCCGTTTACTCCGGAAGAGATTTCTGATAAAATTTCACAGTTGCTACGCCCTGAAGGTGTATCGGCCGAAGTGAAGATTATTTATCAGAGTTTAGAAGGCTTGCACGAGGCGTGTCCTGGCAATACAGGCGATTGGTATTTCTCTGGTGATTATCCTACTCCCGGTGGTAACAAGGTTGTGAATAAAGCATTTGTAAACTACTACGAAGGCAACAACGAACGGGCCTATTAAGGAGTCGCTGAAACGACATTTGCCGATAGGCTAAAACATTCAAATTATTTTATTTCTACTCTTTCAGGGAAAAAAAAAGGGCTTACTGGTCTACTTTGTACCACCCCCAACCTTAATCTCTGATTTATGTTACGCGTACGACTCTCACTTTTGCTTGTTATGGTATTAGCAAGCGTTCAATCTTACGGCGCCGATAAATACTGGCGACCCGTTGACAATTCATTTCACAATCCGGCCAATTGGGACCCCGCGGGAATTCCTGGCACCGCTGATCGGGTGATTTTTGACCAATTTGGCAACCTCGATTGCGTCGTTTATTTGGACGCATCCGTGGGCGGACATCTTCAATACAACAACTACACAGGCATCGTTAGTCTGCAACCAGGCGTCAACTACACCGTAGGCGCCACTGGATTTTGGATGGATTCAGGGGGATTCTATTCCAATGACGAAGATCTCGACATCAATGGTTTCTTGGAAATTCATGGAGGTGGTTTTCTTTCGTCCACCGCTATTACGCATGTCGCTGGAAATCTGGAGCTCAACCCTTGGCCACTTGGCGGATGGTTTACCGATGCTGGAATCATTATGATCGACGGAAGTGCCTACACGACGTTGGTAAGCAACGTGAACGTCAAGCACATCCAAATGAATAAGCCTTTTGGGTATACTTTGACCATTCCTGCCGGCATGACCTTGACTGCGAGCGAGCAATTTGATTTTATGGATGGCATCATTCAAGGTCCGGGCAAATTGGAGATTTTAAAGGACCTAACCATTGAGGCTGGTTCTGATGGGGGTACCGCTCCATTTTGGTTTACTGGAAATCAGACCAACCACGTTGCTATGAACAAAGACAGTCACAACAGTGGAGGCTTTTATGTGGCGAAGTCAACCAATGTAGACTCGGTCATCGTGAGCTCTTCAATTGCCGAGTTTTATTTTATGCATTCCTCCGACTCCCTTGTTTTGCAATCGGGCGTACTGGATATCCAGCATCCTTTCATTCACATGCAACAAAAGGTTACTCAATTGCAGCCATTGGGAACGCTCCTTGCGAGTGAATTTCACATGTTTATTGAGCGCGATTGGGACAATGATGGCGGGACTTTCAAGCACCGCAATGGCCTCGTCACGATCAATGGAAATAACTATAGCACCTTCTCTTTTGACGGAGAAGAGACATTTTGGAATTTGAATCTGGATAAACCTTTTGGCTACACCCTCACCTTGGCGGCTGCAAATAAACTTGTGGTGGAAAATAAAATGACTTGCGTCGACGGTTTCTTGCATGGTCCGACCGCTTGGTTGTCTATTGTCGATTCCTTGCATTACACCGCCGGATTTGGAGAAGGAAATGCACAACTCGAATTCATAGGGGATAAAACGAATCATTTCATTATTGACCACACCACGAATTTGCTCAACCACATTGAAATCAACAAAACCAATGCGACCGACAGTGTGATTATGGAGACCAATTTGGCCCATTTGCAGCTAGGCGATGGGGCAAATGATGAAATATATATCAACACAGGTGTTCTGGCATTCGCCAAATGTGGAAACCACGTCGACTGGAACGTAAAAGACCTACACATCATGCCGGGTGGGAGTTTCCTCGCTTGGCCAGGCACTACTTTTTTCTCGCATGATTTATACGAGAATGGAGGCGAATTTAAACACAATGATGCCCGCTTTGTAGCTGATGGAAACAACTATTCCAACTACAATGTAAATGACGCAATACGATTCTTCAACTTTCAACTCGACAAACCGAGTGGATATACCGTAACCCTTGCGGGATCAGACTCGCTATTTGCCGTGAACAAGTATACCAGCAAGGCGGGATATATGAATGGTTCAGCAGCTCGAATCATAGCCTTGGACAGCGCGCATATTCAAGCGACACACGTCAAGGGCAGCACCAACCTGACTTTTGCGGGCGCGGGGGAAGGCCATCTCATATTTGACCAAGGCAATGTTGGTTACGGAATTATTGAAATCAACAAAGATGATCCGAGTACGACTGTGTGGTTTGAGACCAACAACGCCGCATTGACGATCGGAAACAACGCCAATGAAGACCTCGACATTACACGAGGAACAGTGAGGTTTCAGAATGTAGGAACCCATGTCGATTGGAACTTGGATCAAGTAACTATTCATCCACAAGGAAGCTTGGTAGCGCACCCAGGTACCACGTATAGCTCGGGGAATATGCATGAGTTGGGCGGACAATTTAGCCACAACAACGGTGTGTGGGTGTGGGATGGAAACAACTATTCTAACATCGATGGATTTTCAGAAATACAATTTCATACACTTGAATTGACCAAGCCTTTTGGGTATTCGGTGACTATCAATGGAGGTGATTCGGTGCGTGTGGTGAACAAATACACCAGTACGCAAGGTTACTTGAATGGCGCGACAGCCTTGTTGTTGGTAGAAGATTCAACAGTCATAGCCAGCACACATTTAAAGGGTAGCACGCCCATCGAATTCTCGGGTTCGGGGGATGCGTGGTTGATTAACAGCAGTACCTCTCAATTTTATACCACCGCGCGTATCAATAAAACGAACGCCAGTGACATCCTTTGGTATGAATCGGGATCAGGAGACTTGACCGTTAGTGCTTCCAATGAAACACTTTATCTGGATCAAGGAATCCTCGCGTTTCAGAATTACGGAACGCAAGTCAACTGGAATGCGGGAAATACTTACGTTCAAGGAGGAACATTCAGAGCGCCCGACATGCTCCTGAATTTACCGCACAACATACATTTTGACAGCGGTTCATTTGAACACAATATGGGCCAGTTTCACTTCATGGGTAGCAGCTATTCCAATATCACAGGATCCTTCATTCCAAGCTTCTACGATATCGTTTGGGACAAGCCTTTTGGATACACCACCACGATCGTCGCGCCGCAGGAAGTGGTCGCTGAAAACAACTGTACTTTCAATGCCGGATATTTGAACGGGTCTGTACTGTCTGCTCAAGGTAATGTCCTTGTAGGGTCTTTATGGCTTGGGGGCTCAACAGCACTTGTCTTTAACGGCATTGCCGACCAGCAATTTGACCTCACTGGGGCCGAATCGAAGTTTGAAGGAGTCATTGAGCTCAATAAACCTTCGGGCGTTGTTGAGCTGCAGAGTAGCTTGATTATAGAGGATAATTTTGCGCAGTTGGTTCTTACCAGCGGACTCCTCACATCGGCCAATCCATCGGCTTTTAATCCTTTCTTTTCGAATATCTCCACCGGATGGTCTGGCGGAAACAACGACAGTTATATTGCCTGTCCGGCTCTAGCAAGTGGTTTCAGTACTCTCATGGTTCCTGTTGGCGACGACGGGGTATTTGCGCCAGCTGGAATAAGCAATGCAACGGTCATGGCTACTTACCGCATAGCGTACCAACATAGCGATCCCAATATCGCATTTGGCTCCGCAGTGACTTCTCCTATTGATCATATTGCGCAGTGCGAACATTGGACTGTAAGCGTGGATACGGGAACTCCTTCAGCGAAAATTCACCTGAGTTATGATACGGATCGATGCGGGGCGATTGATGTCCCTGCCGAACTCGTGGTGAGCGCATGGAATGCTGGATTATCGACGTGGGAAAGTACTGGACAATCGAGTGACAACGGCGTAAAAATTGGAGGCGCAACGGTACCTAATGAGTGGATGGCTTTTACCCTTGGTTCGACAACGATCAACAACCCCATGGACGGGAGCACCGGCGATTGCGCGGGAGATTTTAATAGCGACGGCGTGATTGACACCAACGATCTTCTGTCTATTCTTGGCGGATTTGGCTGCACGGGAACCTGTGTACACGAT
>JADFAK010000146.1 GCA_015665315.1 Flavobacteriales bacterium
GTTTCTTTTTGCCTATGTCTTCCATCTGCAATGATCCTCCTAAGAAGCCTCCTGTAAATGCACCGGCGAATTTCTTTGGTCTTTTGTACTTGATATCGAGCACAGAAGACATTCGATCGCCGTACTTCGCTTCGAAGCCACCTGCGGAGAATTCGATGTTTTCAACCATGTCTGGATTCGGGAAACTCAGGCCTTCTTGCTGACCGGCTCGCACAAGGAAAGGTCGGTATACTTGAATGTCATTGACGTAAACGAGGTTCTCGTCGAAGTTTCCTCCACGCACCGAGTAACTGCTGCTCAACTCACTAGAGAAGTTCACGGGGGCAACGGCTAGCAGGCCTTCAATTCCAGCATTGGGAGTAGGTATCTTATTGGCAATTTTGGGATCGATGGAAGACATGACTTCCCGTCGGCCTGTTCCCCCGGCAATAATATCGGCGTTGTTGATCGTTTCGACATTACTCAATTTTACATTGATTTCACGTCGTTCACCATTTTTCAGATTAACCTTCTTTTCTTCGTCCTCACCGGCAAAAGCACTGTAGACAATAACGTAGGATCGATTGGCGATCAAAGTCAGCTCGTAATTACCATCAACATCTGATGAGATATTGGTGCTTTGATCTGATTTAATAGAAATAGTCGCGTAGGGGATAGGTTCTCCCTTTTCATCGAGAACCTTGCCAAAAACTACACCCGTTTGGGCAAAGCTGAAAGTACAAGTAAGTGCAAATGCGAGAGTAATAAGGAATCTTCCTGCCATCGGGCGTCAAAAATAGTCATTTTGGGTTGCGATGAATTAACAGTTTAGACACAAATAAATTGTGAAGGCAGAGATTTTATTTTCTGTCGATAATTTCAATGCTAAGAAAGTCCGTGAATGGCAACGTAGAAAAGGGAAGTGCTACTGTTTTTTCAAATCTCCATTTTTCCATGATTCAATAAACTTCGCCCAATTAATTGGGTTGAAGATCGAAATGGGTGGGGTTCCACCCTGGTAATACAGTTCGTCTGCTCGTCGGCGCATGGCCATTTTGTAATTCTCAGAACCATCGGCGCCGATAACCACCGTGCGCTCATACAACATGATCGACTCGAGATTCTTACGGGCCCGCTCAACTTCATCATCGGGCAAATCCAAGGCAAGGAAGTCCTCTTTGAATTTTGTCGGAGCCGGCCAAGGGTAGATAAATGTAACCGGTAGATTGATAGTGTCCTTTTTCAAAAACTGGACAATGGATAGTCGGTTGTTATCAAACTCTTCTGGTATGACATATTTCGCGGTGCGGTAGCCAATTGACGAAAATACGATGGTATCACCGTTGTGGGCTGGGAGAGAAAAGAATCCATAGAAGTCGGCCACTGTTCCACGACTATCCTTTTCGCGGAATACTGTCACCAAAGGAACAGGTACAAGGGAGTCGCCGGTGACTGCTACACCTGAAAATTGAATAATACGTTCTTGCAACACTTGTGTAGTGTCTTGAGCAAGTCCGTTCAATGTGAGCAAGCCAATCAGAGCTGATAGAAAGATTTTCATTCGCATGTTAGGACAAAAGTAAGTGAAAATGTGCTCTGTTATAGACGACAAAGAACGAACTATCTTTTTCCTAATACTGTTAAAGATGTCTAAATGGATCAAACTTTGCGCGCTACTTTAAACTCAGACGTGAGGTGGAATTCGATGTCTGGGTAGTTTTGTCGTTCCATATCCAACATGAACTGACTAGGAGCTAGGTACACGTCGTTGTCGTCTTTATCCTTGACAATGTCCATTCCTTTTAGACGCTTAAATTCGTCGAGTTTCGACTGGTTGGTTGTGGTAATCCAACAGGCTTTGAAGTAATTTTTGGGCACAAATTCACATTTGGCGCTATACTCGTTCTCCAATCGGTGCTGAATAACCTCAAATTGCAGCTCTCCCACTGTTCCTACGATCTTTCGTCCGCCTGACTGCATGTAAAAAAGCTGGGCGACACCTTCTTCTGTGAGCTGACGAATACCTTTTTCAAGTTGCTTCGACTTCATGGGGTCCTTGTTTACCAATTCCTTGAAGATCTCAGGAGAGAAGCTAGGTATTCCTTTGAATTGAAGTTTTTCACCCTCTGTGAGCGTGTCGCCAATTTTAAAGTTTCCTGTGTCGTACAGACCGATAACATCCCCGGGAAAAGCCTCTTCGACAATGTTCTTCGCGCTGGCCATAAAGGTTGCTGGATTGGGGAATTTTAGTTGTTTTCCTAATCGGGTGTGGGTGTAAAATTTATTTCGCTCAAAAGTTCCTGATACGACGCGTACAAAGGCAATTCTATCGCGGTGTCTCGGGTCAATGTTGGCGTGGATTTTGAACACAAAGCCTGTAAATTTAGGCTCTTCAGGCTCCACCAAACGCACGTCGGCTTCTCGACCTTCTGGATCGGGAGCAATTTCAACAAACTTGTCGAGAAGCTCTTGGATTCCAAAGTTATTGACGGCCGATCCAAAGAAGACTGGAGCGAGCTGCCCTGAGGCATACGCTTCTTGATTAAATTCGTCATAAACTCCCTCAATCAGCTCTACTTCAGATCGAAGTTCATCCGCAAATTCACCAATGCATTTCTCCAATTCAGGAGAATTAATATCGTCAATCGTCACTATGTCCTTCTGAATCCGTTGCTTGTCGGCATTGAACAGGTTGATGCTTTTGTCATAGAGCTTGTACACTCCTTTGAATGTACGACCGATGCCGATGGGCCAACTCATTGGTCTGACTTTAATCGACAGTTTCTCTTCGAGTTCATCCAATAGCTCAAACGCATCCCGACCTTCCAGGTCCATCTTGTTGATGAAGATTATTACGGGTGTATCTCGCATACGGCAAACTTCCATCAGTCTTTCCGTTTGCGCCTCGACACCTTTTACACAGTCGATGACCAATACAACACTATCCACAGCAGTGAGTGTGCGGTAGGTATCTTCGGCAAAGTCCTTGTGACCCGGTGTGTCCAGAAGATTGACCAATTTACCATTGTGGTGAAAAGCCATGACCGATGTCGCCACAGAGATTCCCCTTTGGCGCTCGATGTCCATAAAATCGGAAGTGGCCGACTTCTTAATCTTGTTGGACTTCACGGCACCTGCTACCTGAATCGCTCCACCAAAAAGCAAGAATTTCTCCGTTAACGTAGTTTTACCAGCATCAGGGTGACTGATAATGGCAAAGGTTCTCCTATTTTCTATCTCTTCTTTTAGGGTCATGGTCTGTATTTCGCGGCCGCAAAGTTACATGAATCCAAGCAAGGCAAAAAGGCAATTCAATGAACAGGAATGCTTTTCGTATTTTTACCGTCGACCAAAATCATTTATCATGAACCGAATTATTGCAAGTATAGCTGCTTTAGGGCTTTATTGTTCTGCCTTTTGCCAAGCGCCAACACCTTTACAGGTTGAAACACAATCATTTCTGACTGGATTAAGCAAACCCGTTGGAATTCACCATATGGGTGATGACCGACTGTTCATTGTTGAGCAGCACACGGCAGAAATCGAAATTTATAATACAGCAGGTACTTTTATCGGTCAATTTCTTGATTTGGGTGGCACTGTGGCTACAGGGAATGAGCAAGGTCTATTGGGACTTGCTTTTCATCCACAATACACGATCAACGGAAAGTTTTACATCCATCGAAACAATACGTCTGGGACAAGTGAAATCATTGAATACACTGTTCTAGGAGACCCTTTGACATCGAATGTCGCCGATGCTAGTTCGGCAGTGATAATATTGTCGATGTCTCAACCATATACGAATCACAACGGAGGCTGCATAGCTTTTGGTCCAGATGGATATCTATACATAGGTATGGGTGATGGTGGTTCAGGTGGAGATCCTGAGAATAGCGGTCAGACGGGTACTTCGCTTCTCGGAAAGATGCTTCGTATTGGCGTTACAGGAAATGGAACTTACTTCGTTCCCTTGGACAATCCTTTTGTGGGCGATGCAGGAGTACTTGATGAAATATGGGCCCAGGGCTTGAGAAATCCTTGGAAATTCAGTTTCGATAAGTCTACGGGCGACATGTGGATTGGAGATGTCGGACAAAATGCATGGGAGGAAATTGACTTTCAGCCAGCGTCGTCTACCGGCGGTGAAAACTGGGGATGGAGATGTTATGAAGGCTTTCATACATACAATACAGGTGGGTGTAGCGGAGCGGGAAGTTACGATGATCCCGTTCAAGAGTACAGCCATGGTTCGCCATATAACTTCTGCTCAATCACAGGAGGTGTTGTATACCGAGGCAATGAATTCCCAGCCATGCAAGGTCACTATATTTTTACCGATTATTGCGCCGGTCAGCTCTATTCATTGAAGGACAATGGTGGCGGTGGTTTCGATCAGCTCACCGTGAATGCTTCTGGAAACTTTGGCTACGTTGCTTTTGGAGAGGATGCCTATGGTGAGGTGTATGTAGCGGATTTGGGCGGACAAATCTACCGTTTGGTGGATCCTTGTGATGATGTGACTCCTACTATTTCTGTTTCTGGAGGAGACCTCGTTTGTACGACAGGCCCTAGCTACTACTGGTATTTGGATGGAAATATTTTAGCTGGCGCAAATGCTTCTTCGTATACGCCAACCGTGGCAGGTCAGTATTCATGTGTAGTTGACAATGGAGCTGGATGTGCCGTAGAATCCAATGTTATCGACTATGCCTTCTTGGGTGGAATACTCGGATGTACGTATTCAGAAGCTACTAATTACGATAGCGCCGCCTCCTTGGACGATGGCACCTGTTTGTTTGACTTTATCAACGACTGTCCAGCCGACCTAGATGATAACGGAATCGTAAATACGGCTGATCTGCTGTTCATGCTTGGGGCCTTCGGTGATATCTGTCCTTGATTTCACCATTTGCCTTGTGCGAAATAAAAAATAGAAAAATCACCCACATGGGTGAAAGGATGGTGAAGGTGTTGATGGAGTTTTGTGGTCTAATTTATCCAAACCATGAAGAACTTATTTACGACGCTCTTGCTATGCCTGACCATGTTGGGATCGGCTCAAATTACTTTAGTCAAGGATATTTATCCAGGCTCAAACACTTCTGCGATTGATCACATTACTGCAACTGATTATGGCTATATGCTGTTCATTGCGAGGAGTGGTACAACGGAGGGAGTAGAGCTTTGGCGATCAGATGGGACTGCCGTAAATACCTACCAAGTCAAAGATATTTATCCAGGCAGTAATCCTTCTTACCCTCTGATATATCACGATCTAGGTGGAGGGATTATCGGTATGCGTGCAGATAACGGGATCAATGGCTATGAGCCTTGGATAACAGATGGCACAGAGGCGGGGACACAAATGATCGCCGATATTAACCCAGGAAGTAGCAATTCGATTCCTTTAACAACCAATGGGTTTGTGTGGGGCACAACTGGAACAGGCATACATCTGATCCCACTTTCTGACGGGAATAGTAACAACGGCACGGAGTTATGGAAGACAGATGGCACAGCTGCTGGAACCGTTCTTGTGAAAGATATTTATGCAGGCACAGGATCATCGGGGCCTAAAGATTTTACTGAAGTAGGAAATAAAGTGGCCTTTACAGCGTATTCGGGAACTGCCGCCCGAGAGCTATTTATTAGCGATGGAACGACATTGGGAACTGATATTATTTTAGATATCAACCCCGGTATTGCCAGTTCTTCACCTGCAGATTTGACTTTTGTTGGTGGTAAACTTTTCTTCTCGGCAGATGATGGTGTAAATGGACGTGAGCTTTGGACTTCAGATGGAACTCCCGGCGGAACTAGCATGCTTTTAGATATCAATCCGAATTCTTCCAGCAATCCAGAGATTCTCGCAGCTGTCAATGGAATGCTTTTCTTTTGGGCAGATGACGACGTGCATGGAGCGGAACTTTGGCGAACAGATGGCACTCCAGGAGGCACAGTAATGGTAAAAGATATCAATCCGTTTGGCGATTCTAAGTACATAATCCCATACCACGGCACAATGGGTGGTCGCATTTATTTCAACGCTACTGATGGTGTGAATGGAACGGAGGCATGGGTATCGGATGGTACCGAAAATGGTACTTATATGCTCAAAGATATTCGGGATGGTGAATTTGGATCCAATCCAAATGGCTTCTATGGAACTGAGAACTTCATACTTATGAGTGCTTATACGGCAACCGAAGGTTTTGAGCTATGGGCAAGCGATGGCACCGAAAATGGAACTTTTATGGTTGAAGAGCTGAATGCGGGTGTGTCTTGTGGTTGTCCTGCCGACTTTATCACATGGAATGACGATGTGTTTTTCACCGCAGACAATGGTTCTACTGGCCGTGAATTTTATAAAATAGCTCTAGATGACATTTGTGTGGCAACCAATATTGATCAGGCCAATGCCATTCCATTGTCAACAGGTGTTGAATATGATGTATCAACTTCTTGCGGTGTTGTAACAGGCGTCGATTATGGCTGTACAGCCAACCCGGGTAAAGAGGTGTGGTACAGTTTTACAGCACCAGCTTCTGGAGAGGTTACCATTCAAGCAATTGATTTATATGCTTATGATTCAGGTTTTAACGTTGTGCTCACTGTCTTTGACGGCTTAGGAAACGTAGTCGACTGTGCAAATAACAACGGAAACTTAGGAGATGAATCCTTGACGCTTCTCGGACTTACCTCTGGAACTGATTATTATATCTGTCTGCAAAACACCCAAAACCAAACTGGATTGTGCACGCTGCGACTAAATGGACCGTGTTCGATAGATTCAGTTACGGCGGGAGCTCAAACGGTCTGCGATCCTGCCGATAATACATTCACACAAGAAGTTATCGTTTCATACACCAACGCACCAGATTCTGGAGATTTAGTTGTCGATGGGCAAGCTTTTCCTTTGACCTCAAGTCCTCAAACGGTAGTTCTTGTAGGCTTGGATTCAGATGGTTCTTTATCAGATGTGGATGTTTATTTCTCTGATGAACCAGGGTGCTCAATGACGTCGGTCGGACTTTTTACCGCACCAGCTTCTTGCAATACGCCGGGAGAATCATGTTCAAGCCCAATTGATTTGCCCGTTTCAGCAGCATGTAGTCCTGTGCTCTATGATGGAACAGGAGCGACTACTTCTGGTTACGGTTCGCCTTCTTGTGGATTTTATCAAGGAGGAGATATGTGGTTTAGCGTCACAATGCCTGCATCTGGACATCTTACTGTTGAGCTGTTTGACGGAACGAATACCAATCCGCACATGACAATGTATTCTGGAACTTGTGGAGGAGTATTAACTCCTTTAGACTGCAATGCCAACCAGATATACCTGCACGATGAATCACTTGCTGGAGAAACCTTGTTGATTCAGGTGTATAAATTTAACAATGCTACCAATGGAACTTTTAGTCTGTGCGCCTACGAACCAGATATTCCTGACAATGACTTTTGCGAGGAGGCGGTTGCTCTGAATGTTGGTAGTTCGTGTTCTATGCAGACTTTCACCAATGCCAATTGCACTTTTGACGAGAATGATCCGCTTCCAGAATGTGGATTCTTCAAAGGAGGAGATGTGTGGTTTACGGCTGTTGTTCCTGCTTCAGGGCATTTCAGACTTGAGTTAGTAGATGGAACAAACAACAATCCCCATATGGGTGTTTTTACCGGTACCTGTGGAAGCTTGACATCGATTGAATGCGACAATGATTATATAACTATTCATGATGAAGCTCTGGCCGGGGAGACCTTGTACATACGAGTTTTCAAATTTAATTCTCAAACGGGAGGAACTTTCCAATTATGTGCATGGGAGCCTAATATTCCAGACAACGACATGTGTTCAGACGCTATAAGCCTGATTCCGTCGACTACTTGTATCACTCAACAATTCTCAAACGCTTATTGTACCCAGCAGGACGAACTGGTAACACCCTCATGTGGTTTTTATAAAGGGGGTGATTTGTGGTTCTCTACTATTATGCCTGCAAGCGGACATCTCAATGTGACTGTGGAGGGTGGAACAAACAACAATCCACGTGTCGCCATATTTTCAGGTACATGCGGATTATTGCTCGAAGAAGATTGCGACAACAATTCGATCAATCTACATGATGAGACATTGGCTGGGCAAACCCTTTATATCAGCGTGTATAAATACAACAATGATCAAGGAGGAACCTTCGATATCTGCGTTTGGGAGCCAAATATCGCCGATAACGATTTTTGCGCCAACGCTTTTCCTTTGACCGTTGGATTGTCTTGTATGATGGAAGAACATTCGAACGGCAATGCTACCAGCACCGAAGATGCTACAGTGCCAAGTCCGAATTGCGGATTTTACCAAGGAGGTGATGTGTGGTTTACGGTGGTTATGCCGGCATCGGGACATTTATTTGTCGACACCGATTCTGGGGCCAACAACAATCCAGTATTGGCCTTGTACACAGGGACTTGCAGCACGTTGATATTGTACGCGTGCAATCATAATAGCAGTGACAATGACAACAATGGTGAGCTTACAATCCACGACGAGTCCTTGGCCGGACAAACGCTTTACGTGAGGGCCTATAGCCACAATTCAGAGGATGGGGGAACATTTAGTATTTGTGCGTCAGAGGTTCCTATTCCCGATAATGATTTTTGCTCTTCAGCAGAACCACTGATTGTAGAGTCAGGTTTTTGCAATTATTCAAATTATTCAAAC
>JADFAK010000195.1 GCA_015665315.1 Flavobacteriales bacterium
GCGATGAAGTGCATATCGATCAGAAAATTGGTGTCCTCCTACGCTTCTTTTCGGTGACCGACTTCAGTGCAGAAATGTTGCCCCGGGCCTACGAATTATTGGATATCACGATAGCGGTCCACCCCAAAGAATCAAAAGCATTTGCGATGTACGGCGATTACCACCTCCGTGAAAACCGCATCGTTGAGGCCCGCGACATGTACAGAAAAGCGGTGGAATTGGATAAAACACGCAATGCTGTATGGTCGCAATTGCTCATTTTAGAATCGCAACTTGCCAATTGGAAAGAGCTCGAAGAAGAAAGCCAGGAGGCTGTGACTTTATTTCCTGCGCTACCTGAATTTTACCTCTATCTGGGAATTGCCCAAGGTGAAAACGAGAAATACGACTCGGCCATTGACAACCTCAATATGGGCCGCATGTTTGTCCTTGATAACCCCGCCTTGGAAGCCCAATTTTATGCCTCACTGGGAGATATTTATCACAGCGCAGGCGAACATAAGAAATCGGATAATAGTTACGAGGAGGCACTGCGCATCAATCCGAACAATGTATTTGTCTTGAACAATTATGCCTACTACTTGTCTATGCGCAACGAGAACTTGCCAAAAGCCCTCGAAATGGCCAAGCATGCCAATGAATTACAGCCCGGACAGGCCTCGTTTCAAGATACCTATGGGTGGGTGCTTTATCAAACGGGCAATTACACCGAAGCACTCAACTGGATTCAAGCGTCCATGGATTCTGGCGGCGATCAGAGCCCTGAAGTGGTCGAACATTTTGGCGATGTCTTGTACAAAAACAACCGCGTCGAAGAAGCAGTATACTTTTGGGAAAAAGCCCTAGAACTGGGTACAGATACCGAATTACTTCGTAAAAAAATCGCGGAAAAGAAGCTGTATGAATAAACTGCGCGGGGCTTCAGTATGGATACTTTTGGTTTGCTTGAGTGCATGGATGCTTTCGTCCTGCTCCAATTCAAAAAGACTCGCCAAAGGAAAACCCTTGCGCAAGCACAGCTCTGGAATTCTCATTAACAAGAATAAAAAAGTCGATTTTGACTTCGAGTGGGTAGGCATGAAAATGTCGATCGATTTCGAATCTCCCGAGCAATCGCAAGATTTTAAAGCCACTGTTCGCATTCGAAAGGACAGCATTATTTGGCTCTCCATAGCACCCGCCGCCAACATCGAAATGATCCGTATGGTGATCACGCCCGATTCGGTGAAGTACATCAGCAAAGTCCCGAATAACAAGCACTACTTCCTTGGAACCTTTGAAAAAATTAGCGACGTAGCGCAAATGGAGCTTGACTTTGGATTGCTGCAAGACATCTTAATTGGAAACGCCATCTTCCTCGACAAGCAAGAAGATAATTACAACAACATCATCGACGACCAGCAGTATTGTGTGTTGGCCAAGTTCAGTCGAAAATTAAAAAAGATCGTTGGTGTCGACGAGAAAGACGTCTTGCCAAACACCCAATTTTCCATTGCTCCTTCAGAGAAAAAATACGAGCGATTGAAAAGTCGGGCCGACTTCGATGAAATCACGGTCAAGCGGTTTTGGCTCAATGGCTACAACTTCAAATTGGAGCGTGCACTCTTCAACGACTTCTACTACAACCGGGATATTGAGCTCAACTACTCCGATTTCAAAGAAGAGGATGGGCAATTGTATCCGGCAAAAGGACGTTTTAAAGTAACCTCGGCGGATACATGGCAGGACCTGCAGTTCAAGATCACCCGCATGAGTATTAACAAACCGTACGAAATAGAATTCGACATACCTGAGAATTATGATCGTCGCTGGGAATAAATCTGTACTCATACTCTTTGCCTTTTTGGCGATGGCATTATCGGGCTTCGGTCAGTCCAAAGCCGAGCTTCAAAAGCAACGCGATGCCATCAATGAGCAAATTCGCTACACCAAGAAATTGATCGCCGAAGCCGAAGAAAACAAGCAGGCCACCAATCAACAGTTGCTGATATTGAACAAGCAGATCAACTTGCGCCAGCGCCTCATCAACAACATGAGCTCGGAAATCGATGAAATTGATCAGGATATAAGCTCTATGCAGGAGGAGATAGCTAGCTTAGAGGAACAAATTACCAGCTTGAAAAAAGAGTACGCGGCCATGCTCAAAGCCAATTACCAAAATCGGCGCGCGCAGGACAAGCTCATGTATATATTCTCGTCGGACGATTTCAACCAAGCGTACAAGCGGGCCAAAATGATGACCTATTATGCTGAGATTCGGAGCAGACAAGTAAACGAGATCAAGGAAAAGCAAAACGAGCTCACGACGACCATTACCGCTCTCGAAACGACGCGCCAGGAAAAAGCATCCCTCGTCTCTGAGCAACAAGAAGAGAGCAGCAAGCTAGAAGGAGACAAGAGCTCGCGTCAAAAGGCCTTGAACAGCCTCAAACAGCGCGAATCCGAGCTGCGCACGACCCAGCAAAAGCAAGAGCAAGAACGCCAGCGCCTCAACTCGGCCATTCAACGCATTATCGAAGAAGAACTACGCGCCGAGAAGAAGAAGAACAACGGGGTTTATTCCCTTACTCCTGAAGGCAAGATCATCTCAGAGAATTTCGAAAAAAACAAGGGCGGACTCCCGTGGCCAGTAGTTCGGGGGGTTATTACCATGAAGTTTGGCGAACAAGCCCACCCTTCCATTCCGGGCATCGTCATCACCAACAACGGACTGGACATCAGTACCGATAAAAACGCCAGCGTCTTATCCATTTTCGAAGGCGAAGTCACCTCGATGTTCAGTCTGCCAGGCGCAGGCTACAACGTCATCATTTCCCACGGAGCCTACCGCACGGTATACACCAACCTCAAGGAAGTAAAAGTCAAAAAAGGCGACCACGTATCGGCCAAAGAGACCATCGGCACGATCATCACCGAAGCCGACAAGTCCATCGCCCACGTCGAAATCTGGAAGATCAGTTCGACCGGCGGCGTAGCCCAAAATCCGGAGTATTGGTTGAGTAAGAAGTAGTACATTTAGGGAAGATTGAACCTTAACCTGAGCCCAACATACAGGTTGCCAAGGGATTCTAAGGGAGGTAAAGTCAGTTATTACCTCTTTGGAATGCAGATGCCTGGGAGGTGTTATTCCGCTGAAGACTATAGATACGGCTTCCAAGGCCAAGAAACCGATGATGAGTGGTTAGGAGGGGCAATTTCGTACAAATACAGAGTTCATGATCCTAGAATCGGTAGATTTCTGAGTATTGATCCCCTAGCCCCTGATTATCCTCATAATAGTCCTTATGCGTTTAGTGAGAATAGGGTAATAGATGGGATAGAATTGGAGGGGTTAGAAGTTGTAACTGTGCATTCATTTTCTTTTGCTCCATTTGATACTTTCGCTATCGCTTACGGTGGGGATAAAGATAACCGCTGCTATGGAGACAGAATATGCAAAGACAAAGATAAGTGGGAGACCAATTATCGAATAGGAGGTAGCGTGATTTTAGACCTTGAAACTGACAAGATTATTGAAAGAAAATTGCACCATTCTTATACAAATTTTCTAAAAACCGAAGATGGATATATTCTGCAAACTGAATCAGAAGCTGAATGGCAGGAGGATGTTGTATTTGACAATGGAGCGTTTTTCATGCAAGTACAAGGTAACAATGACGGAATGACTTGGGGGTGGAATCCGGGTTATATAGATGTGAAAATAGATATGCAGATAAAATTTGATGGATATTCTTCTGATGGTTTAAGAGTATTCAATATTCAAGGTGAAGTGTATGGTGATCGCTATCCTTCAAATGAGACGTACATTTCTGACATTTCAGGAAATAAGCTATTTTTGGGTGTCTCTGGGCCAGATGCACTTCATCCATTCGCCCCAGGAACAGAATTGTTGATAACGGCTTTTGAAGATATGTCAAGATTTAATTTCAACGTGGTTTTCAATGAAGATGACACATTTAAAGGTGTGTCGTTGATGAATGGTACATATTTCTCGTTGAAAGAATGGAACGCCATTTTCTACAATTTGAACCCACAGAGTAAAGAGACAGGAACAAATGTGACTAATTCTGAGGTTGAAACAGATTACAAGTAAACATGAGATCTTTTTATTTTTCCTTAGTTTTCCTATTTGTGCATTTGACCTCATGCCAGCATGCGGATTCCTTTAAAATTGAAATTGATCCTTCAGTGCATAGATGGAATGCCATTGTTTTTAATTCCTGCCATGGTCAGGAGCATAGTGTGCTCAATGACAGGGTTTTAGTAAGAAGTACCACCAATGGAATTGCCTTCTGCAAGTTCGAAAGACAGCTAGGGATAATTTCAGACAGCACAATTGTATTCGTTGATGAGCAGGGCGGTGCTCTAGGTACATTGGCGTCTATGGAGGGAATTGGACTTAGCAATTACGATTCCTATACTCTGGGAGGGGGAGGAACTAAGAAACACAAGGTTATTGTATTCGTAAGTGGTGAAACACCTCTCTCAGAAACCAAATCTGAATTTGAAGTGAGGTTACGAGAGTTGATCAGACAGGATGATGAAAGATGTAAATAATATTGCGAATGGGTGGTGTTATCAAATTGTTGATATCCGTTATTCGGGGGTGTAACCAATTGAAAATCAACGTAAATATTTCGGGTCATTCACAATTGCGCGTGATAGCTAGTATCACCTAGATACATTTCAGGTCGAAAATGAACCTGAATGAATTCAATGTGTTACCGCTATGGGTTTAACGGTATGGAGAAGGATGATGAAATGAATGGAGGGGGAAGTTCGTACTCTGCAAAATATTGGCAGTATGACGCAAAGGTGATCAGAAGGTTCAATTTAGACCCAGATCAAATGAGTGAAATGAGTAATTATTCGGTTATGGGTAATAATCCCATAATCTTTATTGATCCAGATGGCGACAAGTTCACACCTGTGGGTGGTCAAAATGAGATCGATATGTTTATTGAATTGATCAATGCGGTTTTTGAAGGAAAAGCTCAGCTTGTTGTCCAGAACGATGGCAGTATCACGGTTTCGGGGGATCGGGAATCATTAAGTGCTCACCAGCAAATCTTTTATGATGTATTTAAGGATATTGAAGAAAGCCCCGAGGATGTGCAAATGTACTTCTTAAATCAGGACGAAAGAGTTCATGCTATATTTGGAGGTTACAGGGGATATAGTGTGGAAAGTGGACCAGAAAAAGGTGAAGGCGTGAATACTATCGATATGTATGATGTTATCGCGCTTGATGCTGACGGATCCGTTTCCAGAGAGGCCATGGCCATGCACGAATTATATGAAACCTTCCAAGATCAAATTCATCAAGGGATGGAAGGTGACCCAAATTCATTTGCATTGGGTTTACAACAAGCGATTGATGGTATGGAAATAGAATCTCAGTATAGGGGGGGAAATCGAATTCCAAATAGCCCAACTTTATTTACTGGAGAGGGCTATACTCAGTTCAAAGTTGATGGTAAGAAGTTCACCATGGTTGCTCAAATAGTTGAAAATGATGTAGTAAGTACGTCTACGGTAGAAGGCTGGCAGTCTGACAAATAAATATGAAAATGACTAATAAAATTCCAATTCTCATACACTTTGTACTTGGTTCGTTCGGCTGCAACGGTCAAATGGCAAATGATTCGACTTGTTGTCATGCACTGAATATGGTGATTTTAAATTACAATCAAGGATTTAAAACCAATAAAGAGTTGAATAGATTTGTTCCAATACTTGAGGTCAAAACATCCTATAAAGCGACATGTGAATCAGGTTCTTACGGTTACTACTACTCACAAAATGACTCTCTTCTTCTATCAGATATCATCGAATGGAAGGTGAGACTTAAAGAAGTTTGTTCTGATGTTGAATTGTATGAAATTGACAAAAAATAGGTAAAGTCATCAATTTTTTAATAGTTACAATTGACAAATGGAGGGTAATGCACCAGATGTGGCCATGCAGACATGGCCGATTAACCGGCAAATCAATTACGGCATCTGCTGATGAAGTTAGTTCAGGTGTGCGAGAAACAGTTGAGCTTGCAGAAGGAACATATGTAACTTTCAGATCGGGGGAATATGCGACGGGTGGCATTCCTACAATTCATATTACCTCTGATGCTGCGAAGGTTGACTCAAGACATTTGGATGAAACTGATTCGTATGTGATTTTGGGTTCTACCGAAAATATTGTAGAAACGGTAGAAGAGAATAGAAGTCATTTCCCAGATCTTACTGAGAAAAGTACTGGCGCTGAATATGCGTCATTCGGTGGGGTTACCAATCCAGAAAACAGCTCAACTCCAGGTAAAGGTATCTTGATTGATTCGGAAAGTGTTGAAGAATGGTCAGAATCTGTGGAACATGATGTGACTGAGGGAGCGGCATTCCTTATCCTACACGGAATAGGACATAATTCTGGGATTTCACATAGTAATTCTCCGAATTTATTATCTGCTGAAGGTGGGGTTGTTCAAATTATTCTCAACCCCGAACTTAACGGCAAGTTGGTAGGAGAGGATAGTCGTCCTCTAGAGGTTAACGTTCCTGGAGTGAATACTATATCTGACCTAACTTCTAAGTCATCAAATCCAACATATGGGGCAACGCTAAAGAAACGATTTGGAGATAGTGAGCCCCAAAATAATTATGTAAAGAATGGTGGGGCCCCTCCTAAAAAAGAGAATTACACGAGCCCGAATAGATTAGAAAAGAAATGACAAAGAATGTTTTAAGCCTGCTTTTAATTCTTGTATCTGCTTGTAATGGGTATATTGAATCGACATCGTTTGGTGAAATAAAGTTTACTGTCCCAGACTCTTTTGAGTTGGAATATATTGGTGCTTATGACTGTGAAAACTCCCGCGCTTGTCGTATTCGATTCTTAGATCAGTTGGTCAAAACTGATCTATTAATTACTCAGTATAATGGGCCAGAATTGCGTAAATCCCAGGATGGATGGATCGTCTTGGATCACCGCATAGGAAATAAATTGGCGATAAACGTAAACCTTATGCTAAGTGATACTCTTTTGTTGGAAGAGAATGGTATTAAGACGTCGGTATTTCGTGTAATAAATAAAGAAAACAGTGATTCTTTTCATCAAAGTTATGCATTGTTTGAGGCATGTCAGAAACAATATGAAATAAGCATGAAAGGTGGGGATCTATCCTTCAATGAAGAGCTGATTGTCTACAAACATATATTACAATCGCTGAACTGCAAGTAGGCGAAATCGGTGAAACCACCCTCACCTGCCCCACAGTTTTAAATCCACCAAAAGAAGCTCTGGCCTCAAATATTCAAGGAATGCTCAAAAGTTCCCCGCTCGTGCGCGTTTCCGAACGCGTTCATAAGTTTACTATTGCAACCCAAACCCAACCATTGCCCAACCCCAAAAACATCACCTAGGAGCCAGTTGGAGCCAGCACCCATCGTATTCCGTCACGTCAAGTTTTGTTACGGGATTTTGTAGTCGTTGAATAATGGTTGATATTGGTGAGATGATTTGTAGCATTGGACAGTTGAACGCGTTTGGGAAGGCGCGTGAGCGGGGGTTTGGAAAGGCGCACGAGCGGGGGTCAGAGGACTAGTCCTAGGATTTGGTGCAATGTATACATTTCAGAGCTCCTCTTACTTATTCAGTATTCCCCATCAATAATTTGATTTTGTATGAAAACTAAAAGTGTTGTTGTTTTTGCCATCGTTACATGTAGCGTTCTTTTGATTGTTTATCTTCTGAGTAGAATAAACTTTGTTACAGAGTTGGACAGAAGTATAGTAGTGAATAATTCTATAGACTCAATGATTGTAGAGCTTCAAGAATTTGATGAACAGGGCATTACAGCTTTACGTATTATTTTGATAGACTCCGAAGAACTATCGAATTTTAAAAATACTCTTCTCCAAATAAAGGAGCTTGAAGAAACTTATTCAACCGACTGTAGGTCAGTTGCGGGAATCGGGTTTTATTTCTCGAATAATCAATTTATTGATTGTGAAGTTCATCGTTGTGGCGCAAGAGGAATCGTAAGCGTTGGAGGAACAGATTATCTTTCTGAGGACTTCGTGAGTATGGCCGAGCAATTGTTGGTGGATAACTCGTCTCAGTTGGATTCCTTAAGAAACGCAGCGTCAAAGTAGAGGTTTGCAATGGTAATAGGTCAAACATATTGATGGGTCGATGAATCCTTACACCTTCACCCAACACAATCGATTGAAGATGCGTTATGCGTATTGATGCCAGTGAGGAAGAGAAAAGCTATACTTCGACTACGCTCAGCACAAGTTTAAAGCGTGTGAAATGAAGTGAGAAGCGTGGGAACGCATTGCTTTTTCAGTTCAAATGAATCTCCGACAAATACTCCCCGCTCGTGCGCGTTTCCGAACGCGTTCAAAAGTTTACAATTGCAACCCAGACGCAACCATTGCCCAACCCCAAAAACATCTCCTAGGAGCCAGTTGGAACCAGCACCCATCGTATTCCTGTTCCTAACCGCTTAAATAGTTGGACCAGTTTTGGAGCCTAAAAACAGGAAACAAAATGGTTGAAGAATTATTAAAGAACGCACGAGTAACAGCAGGAGGTCGTAGAATCCTCACCTCCATTCAAA
>JADFAK010000185.1 GCA_015665315.1 Flavobacteriales bacterium
AACGAAGTCAATGCTTACGTTCTTATCGTTCGGATTCACTTTTCGTCGGCGCTTATAGCTCACCATAAACACAGGCTCAATTCCAGATGAAGTTTGGGTCATCAAGCTAGTTGTTCCAGTAGGAGCAATCGTCAACAATGCAATATTTCGTCGGCCGTACTGCTTCATGTCCTGGTACAAACCTGGATCAAGGTTGGCCAACCGTTGGATAAATGGGTTGTCTTGCTCACGCTTCCAATCGAAGATAGGGAATGGTCCGCGCTCACGAGCCAATTCTACTGAGTAACGATAAGCTTCCAGCGCCATGGTCTTATGAACACGTTCGCTGAACTTGATGCTGTCTTCTGAACCGTAAATGATTCCGAGTGCAGCCAACATATCGCCTTCGGCCGTAATACCCACACCAGTTCGTCGGCCTTCGATGCACTTCTCCTTGATTTTATCCCACAGGTCAATCTCAGTGCGCTTCACTTCTTCTGTTTCCGGATCTTTCTTGAGTTTATCGATGATAGTATCGATTTTCTCCAATTCCAATTCGATGATGTCATCCATGAATCGCTGAGCCATGCGCACATGCTCCTTGAATTTCGGGAAGTTGAATCGCGCCTCTGGTGTAAACGGATCCTCTACGTAGCTGTATAGGTTCACGGCTAGGAGTCGGCATGAATCATACGGACACAATGGAATCTCACCACATGGGTTCGTTGAAACGGTCTCAAATCCAAGATCTGAGTAACAATCGGGTACCGACTCGCGGATAATGGTATCCCAGAAAAGAATTCCTGGTTCGGCCGATGACCAAGCGTTGTGGATCAACTTCTTCCACAAGGTAGTTGCGTCAACTTCTTGAGTGAAAGTTGGGTTGTCGGACTTAATCGGGAATTGTTGACTGTACATAGTACCGTTCTTCACGGCGGTCATGAATTCGTCATCCATGCGCACTGAAACATTGGCACCGGTTACCTTGGTACGATCCAATTTAGCATCGATAAACGCTTCGGCTTCTGGATGTTTAACAGCGATGCTCAACATAAGAGCGCCACGCCGACCGTCTTGAGCGACTTCACGGGTAGAGTTGCTGTAACGTTCCATAAACGGAACGATTCCAGTAGAGGTAAGTGCGCTGTTCTTCACAGCCGAACCTCTAGGACGTATTTTAGACAAGTCGTGACCCACACCACCACGGCGCTTCATGAGTTGAACTTGTTCTTGATCTGTTTTTAGGATTGCTCCATAGGAATCGCCGCTGCCATTGTTTCCAATAACGAAGCAATTCGAAAGCGAGGCGATTTGGAATTCATTCCCAATTCCAGTCATTGGACCACCTTGAGGAACAATGTGCTTGAATCCCTCAAGCAATGCGAAAATTTCATCTTCCGTCTTTGGATTCTCAAAACGAGCCTCTACACGCGCAATCTCCGAAGCCAATCGGCGGTGCATGTCGTCTGGAGTTTTCTCGTAAATATTTCCGTTACTGTCCTTTAAAGCGTATTTGTTTACCCAAACATTTGCTGCAAGTTCATCCCCCTTGAAATACTCTGTAGCAGCAGCCAATGCATCTTCATAAATGATCGGAATCCGTTTAGGATTTTTCGGAGTCGGAAGCGGCTTCGAATTTTGTTCAGGCGTCACTGTCGTTTTTTGTGTCTCGGTCAACATACGGGGTAAAACTTTAAAGGGTAAAAATTCAATTCAAATAAACGGTCCGACAAGGGGATTTGAGGTAGTCAAAATGACCTCACTTGTGGAGAGCCAAAAATGACCAAAAATTCTCGGAGAATCGTTGTGTAGTTTTCCACACTCGGCCCCCTTTTTCCAACATGGATGATTTCGGTGAAGGTGAAGTTAAGTCGAAAGGGTTAACGCTTGTCTGTCAAGGGCTTTACGATTTAAACGTCCATCGGTTGATAGCGAACAATTGAAAATATAAACTATTGTTTGTTAGAATTAAACAGCGATTATATAAAGTTTATATTTAACTTGGTAAAATATCAACATGTGAAAGGACCCATAGGAATAAATTCGATTGGTTTTGCCAGTGTTAATAAAGATTTAAGACTATTTTTTTCGTCAAAAAAAAGAAAAATCATGCGACGTTTTGAACACTCTGAGGCCATCAAAGTTTTAGCAAAAACACCACATATTTTGCAAGCTTGGTTGGCAAACTATCCGACCGATTGGATAATGTGCAACGAAGGAGGTAATTCTTGGAGTCCATTCGACGTGGTTGGACACCTAATTCATGGGGAGAAAACAGACTGGATTCCGAGGGCCAAGATCATTTTGGAACATGGAATGGATCGACCGTTTGACTCATTTGATCGATTTGCGCAGTTTGAGAACAGTAAAAACAAGACGATGGAAGAGCTATTGAACGAGTTTGAACATTTGCGCATGCTAAATATTGAAGAGCTTAAAACGCTTGTCAACCATGAAGATCAATATGCACTCAAAGGAATGCATCCCGAATTGGGGGAGGTTACGCTCGGACAGTTAATTGCCACGTGGACTGTGCACGATCAAGTACATTTGGGGCAAATCGCTCGTGTCATGGCCAAAGTTTGGAAAGATGAGGTGGGAGCGTGGAAGAACTATATTCCCATTTTAGGCCTTTGAGTGAAGTATGAATAACTTGTTCAGAAGTACAAGCTTGATTTTGTGTTGGGACTTTTTTGGAAGGCGAAAAAACTATACCTTATTAATAGGGAGAGTCGCGAAATGCCCTCAGAATTACACCAATAAATCTAGACTTCTTGAATGGAAATCACCCTTGAATTGTCAGCAAAATCAAGGGATTCGATGTTTTTCTGGAATACCATCACTTCCTCTTCTCCGCAAGAGCGACCGCTGTGAGAAATGGATCCTTTCACGACGATAGCTACCAACGATTTTTGTTCGCTTGCCTGGAATGACACTTTTTGGGATAACAAGGAATTTGAATGATTTAGCCTAAAGGCAAATGTCTTTTCGCCGATCGAGATGACCGTCTGACCAGCTCCCAGAATTGTTTTCTTGTCGGCACTCACCAAAGTAAACTCCTCATTGTCCTGCCAAATCTGAACCGATTCTTTGTACGTTTCGTCGCCCAAAATGGCCATGTAACATCCGGCATCATCCTTTTTATTACCGGTTGCAATTCCTTGTTTGTGAAAAGTATGGTGTTCAATGGAAAACAGCCATCCCCCGAAAATGGGAGACAGCTGATCCAGGGCTGTAGGTATATAAAGAGCTCCATGTCGTACATGTGGAGAGGCACTGACCATGGCGATAACATCACATTTGGCCGCAGGCTGCAGCGAAAAACTACTCATGGGCAACACCGCTGTTCCCAGTCCGGCTAATACCACATTGTGAATGAAGTCTCTTCTTTCCATTATTCGAATGTTTCGTTCAGTGCGCCCATCTTGCCCGTTTGGTAATCTTGAAGCGCGGTCATGATTTCGGCTTGGGTATTCATAACGAACGGACCGTAGGTAGCCAATGGCTCTTCGATCGGTCGGCCAGCGAGGAGAATTACACGCGTATCTTCCTGTGCTTCTATGGTTATAGCTTCGCCGTCGTTGGCAAACCAGAACATGTCTTTCGCCGATCCATTGGCTTCACCATTGACCTTGGTCTTTCCGTCAAGTTGATAGATTAACGCATTGTGGTCCAGTTCGATAGGGATTTCAACTGATCCGCCTTTTTTCAAATCGATACGGGCAATTTGCAAAGGACTTTGGGTTTGAATCGAACCCGGGGTACCTAATACGTTACCACATATCACCGAAGTCGTAACCAAACCATCTTTTGAAACGACGGTTGGCGTAGCCTCTTTGTGAAGAGGAACATAGTAGGGGTCGACCATTTTGAATTCTGAAGGTACGTTGACCCAGAATTGGATGATTTCAAACTTACCACCGTCTTTGGCCAGCAATTTCGTAGGTCGCTCACTGTGAACGATGCCTTTGCCACTGTGCATCCATTGGACACCACCGGCATGTACGATCTCACTATTGCCAATCGAATCTCTGTGGTGAACGCCGCCTTCAAATATAAAGGTAACAGGGGCAAACCCACGGTGTGGATGAGGTCCAACTCCGACTTCTGAGGGATGTTTTCCGCCTTCCATTGCGTCACTCCAATGATGGATCAACAAAAAGGGATCGATCTGTTCCAGTCCGCGCAAAGGCAATGCCTGGTCCAAAATAATTCCACCCATATTCACCTTTTGGGCGGAAGCGTGCTGTTGTATTGAACGTAATTGTGTCATAGTGGTACGAAGATAAATACGAATGCCACGCAAAGATCACAAAAAAATACAATCCAGTACATTAAATGTAGGCACATTTAAAATTAGAAATTCAAAATTGAAAATGCAAAATTGAGTGTGCTAAAAGGCGGATTTAACTATTTGATTACTAGCATGAAAGGGTGCCTTTCATAGGTCTTGCCGTTGACTTGAATTTCTAGGGCATGCTCGCCCGGGTAGTATTTGCGGGTGGAAATGGGGCGCATGGCGTGGCTTTTTTGGATGGTGATTGTTGCTTTAGGAGCTAGTGTTTTCTTGGAGAGTTTGAAGACTTTGGGGCTTGTGCTTCCATTGGCCTTCAGGTGATGGATGATGTAGTCGATGACGATGTCTTCCTGTTTATTCTCCAGCGATTGAACGGTGAATTCGAAATCCAATGCTCCGCCGAAGTCTACCTTTTTTGTCAGTCTTATTACCTTGACCTCCAGTTTGATATGCGGATTGATCCCCAGCAATTGCAAAGCTCCAGGGTGTCCTTGCTTCACCAAGGTGCGTGAAGCATGGCCAATAATCCAGTCGGTATGCTTGCTTTTTTTCTTCTGCCATGCGAGCAAAGTCTTCACGGCTAAATCAGGATGATCTTTGGCGATGTCGTTCATATTGTTAGCCACCGATCGGCGCACATACAGCTCAGGGTCGTCATTGAGTTTGGCAATCAACTCGATAACCGGCTTGGGATCTTTGACGAAATCTCGGAGCACAGGAGCCCAGGGTAAGCGCGGACGAGTACCTTCGGAGACTAGTCGGCGCACATGCACATTCTCATCTTCGGCCCACTGGTGCAATAGCGGCATCATTTCATCGTAGTATTTTTCAATGAAGGGTCGGATAGGCCACTCGGCTGTGAATCTCTTGGTGAGTTCGTACATCAAACCGACCGACTCCTCGTAGTGATCAATTCCATGTTCGACGATATAGACACCAAAAGGCCAGTATCTCATAGCGCTGTTGTCGCTCCAATCTCCGGCATGAGCTTCAGGGCCTAGAACTTCGTGTAGGATTTTAGCTGCGCTGGAATAAGCCTTCGGCAAATGTTTCTTCATGCCGTCGGAGATGCATTTTGCGCGTTCGGAGAGCGACAAGGGTTCAAGCAGAGGAACAATGTCGTTCTCGAAGGCCGCGATATCCAACTTGGGGTGGGCAGATTTTAGTTCGCCTGCTAGTTGGTTCACGAGCGCTGGTGAAAAAATGTCTTTGAATGCAGATCCTTCTTGCATGGTGTGGTGATTGTTTCTATCATTGATTGGGGCAATTTCTGATGCATTGTATCAATGATCAGCGTAAAAACCGCTCTTTTTTACCCCGATAGCCAAAATAGGGGTAATTTTTTATCGCAATACGGTGTTCGGGGTAATTTCACAAAAGATTTACTCCGAACCTTAAACAGCGGTTCCTTTGCTTAACTATTGGGTATCCAATATCCTATTTGAGTTCTTCCAGATGCGTGTGTTTAAATCCGGTGACATATTTTAGTCCGTACCCAAAGAACCGATCCATCGCAATGTGAGAAAACAGAATAATCCCTGCAAGAATGACGATCTGATTTTCAAGATAGACCCCAATTACCAACACGAGCAAGGCAAGGGCCCGATGGTGGAAGAAGTTGTAGACGAAGGCGCCTGTTTTATTACCTCCTAGGTAGCCCAACATGCTGATGTCTGGTGTCAATATGAGCACGAGAAACCACCACCAAGCGAAAGGTAGAAAGGCGAGGAATACGTAAAGGCCAAGTGCAAACATGGCGAGTTCTTCTATGCGGAGTGTCCATTTCATGGGGGGAAGATAGGGATTGGGAGCGGGGAATTGTTGTCGAATTTGTTTGAAATAAGGAGTGAAATTGATTTAGAATTTTGGAAATCAGTCTGTTGAACGAATCTCTCACAGGATGCAACAATTGTTAACTGCATAGAGTGAGAATCAACACCGAATTATTATATTGTACTCAGAACTTTCTAAATGGCGGATCAACCCACACGACAAGAATTGGAAGAGCAAATTGCTGATCTCAAAAGGCAAAATGAACTTCTTCGTTTGAAAGTTCCGTCGGATTACGTAGACGATCTACTCCAAAAAGAAACTGTTTCTCGAATTGAAAGAGGAGAGCATGGTGAGCAACACAACCATGCGATCTTTAACAACATGGGGGATTCGGTATTTGTGAAGGACGATCAAAGCAGACTGGTGTTGGTCAATGACGCATTTTGCAAGATGTTCCAACTCCCGAGAGAGGAAATTTTAGGTAAAACTCTGGCTGAGCATGTCTCCGATGACGAACGGGAAAAATTTCTCAGTATAGACAAGCAGGTTCTTTCGGATGGCGTAGAAAACATTAGTGAAGAAACGCTGACGATTGGAGGGGGAAAAACAAAAGTAATTTCCACCCGAAAGTCACTATTTATTGATTTAAAGGGCGATAAGTATCTCGTCGGCGTCATTCGCGATATCACGGAGAAAAAAGAAGCAGAAGAAGCTTTGAAAGAAAGCGAGTCACGGTTGAAGGAGCTGAATGCCACAAAGGATCGCTTGTTTTCGATTATTGCCCATGATTTGAGGAGTCCATTCAGCAATATTGTTGGTGTTTCAGAGCTACTCTACCTCAATGCCAATAACCCTTCGCAGAATAAAAAGTACATCGACATCATAAACATAGCGGCCAAAAATACGCTCGTCCTGCTTGAGAATTTATTGGATTGGTCAGAAGCTCAGTCGGGAAATATACAAGTCAGACCAGAAAAATTTCGATTATCTGAAGTAATCAAGGGGATAGTTGGACTTAAAAAGCCGTTGGCAAGAACCAAAAACATTGCACTGGAGTATGTATTCGAACAGGAAATAGAGATCTTCTCCGATATGGATATTCTAAACACTGTCCTGCGCAACCTGGTGTCCAATGCTATAAAATTCACCAATACAGATGGGAAGGTGGAGATTAGAGCGACCTTGAAAGAAGATCAGGTAGAAATTACGATTGCAGACAACGGAGTGGGGATGAGCGAAGAGACCATTCAGACACTTTTCAATATATCGACCAACACAACGTTACCCGGAACTGCCAATGAGAGAGGATCGGGTTTGGGCCTGGTGCTGTGCAAGGAGTTCGTTGAGAAACTAAATGGACGCATCTGGGCTGAAAGTGAAGTGGGAAAGGGGAGTGAGTTTAAGGTTTTGTTGCCATTGGGTGATGGGGCATAGTTTTCGAACGATATTTGGCATGAAGTTAAGATTGAGTTCTAATTAAGATTATTATGAAGACGCGAATCATTTTAATTGAAGTAAAGTTGATTAGAACGGTCCCATTGGCTGGTCTCTATTGGATATCGATGTTCGTTAACTAATAATGAATCCAATACCGACCATATTCCTTGTTCTATTATCGAGCTACTCGATAGGTCAATCCTGTGACACAATTTCAGGCCACATATTGAATTGTATTGATGACCAAGGATGGAAGCAAGGTTACTGGGAAACCAGGGAAGTTGATGAGCGCATAACTTGTATCTTGTTATCAGTTGACACACCAGAAAATGAGAGGCAAAGAACATATTTTGACGCTTCAGTAATTTTGTCCTCAGGGAGCTATGTCAACAACTTGAAACATGGGTATTGGAAGACTTATTTCAAGAATGGCCTACTTGAATCCGAAGGATACTATTCGAATGGTTTGAAACAAGGGGATTGGATCGAACGAGATGAACTCGGACAAGAAGAAATTACTGGAACTTATTCAGACGACTTGAAGGTCGGTTTGTGGATATTTCTAATGGAATACGGGGACACCTCCTTTGTGGAGAAAGAAATTCGATACAAAATAGTAAATGGCCAGTCTGTGGAAGTCGCTAGAACAATCTATGCCCATGAAGGAGATTCTATTGTGAAGTCTTTTGAAGAAGCAATTGGTAAAGATTTCAAATGGATTAGAACATACCCATTTACCTATTATGAGATAAGCGCCGATAATCTAACAATCACTGGCGAAACGAGAAGGGACGGGACGAAGATCAGTCTCTTATGCAAAGATGGGGGATGTCAGTTTTCACTCCCTAATGGTGTTGCTGTGGTACAGTTCTCTTTCAATGAACTGCTAGATTATGAAAAAGAGCTTGACAAGTTGGAACTCGGTATGTATGATAGGACGATAAAGCTCTCGACCACGCGATGAAAAGAGTAGCTGATTCAAGGACAATAGGAAGGAGGAGTCTACTAAAATTTGGTTTGATTGGTCTAGGTGTTTTGGCGC
>JADFAK010000125.1 GCA_015665315.1 Flavobacteriales bacterium
GGTACGTTGACAGAAACGTGCACGATCGATGGTTACGATGCAGTAGGAGGAAGAGTATTTTGGATACCCGAGTTTGGAACTGATTTCAGAGCCACATCATCGGGTTTGTTTTTGGACAAATATTCTGACGGTACTGCGAACATTCGCGGATCGGTAAAAAGAATCTCTGACAACAATCAAATATTCGATGTTGATCTATGGTTCAATAGCGAATCAACTTATGCGCAGTGGATTGCCGACGGAATGGCAGCTAAGAATCCAAATTTAGGTGATGAGTCTACTTGGACTTTCCGCCTATTTGATGATGCGCATGACAATACATTGATCGGACAAGGTTCATTGAGTGGAGTAGTGTTGTACCTCGATGATACACCTGATCAATATGGATTGCAAATTGGAGACGGTGCGAATGCATTGAACTCTAATGACAACGGTTTGTCAACTTGGTTTACCTACACTGGAACAAATAGTGGTTCTGGAGATATCAATGGAACTTATTCATGTGATGATGTCACTCCAGATTGCAATACAGTTGTTCTTGACCAGTGGTCGCAAGTGAGCTCATGTGAAATATGTGAAGATTCATTTACATCTACAATCAATGACAATTATGGTGGAGAAGCTGGAGACCAGATTTCTTTCCAAGATCCGATTTGTAACCCAGGGCAATGCGTGACAGCTGTGACTGTTACATTCAATGTTGCTGCTGCCGATTACGATTTAAGCCAAGATGTTGGTAGTGTTGACCAAATTGCTACGGCTTATCCAATTGAAATCAACGGATACACCATTGGATATTTTGATCCAACAGAGTTGCCATATATCTGCAACCTCTGTGAGGACAATTCTTCTAAGACAGTAACCTTCCCAATAAACGGAAGTGACTTCCCATATAACTTTGGTGGAACCAATACATTCGATTCTAACTTTTACGAGTTTGGAGCTGATAATGGTATCCTACAAGACGTTTGCGTAGCTAACTTTATTCTTTCATTTGAAACTGGTCCGTGTACACCAACGTGTGATTTGGGAATTGATTCAATGGAAGATCTTGCTACATGTGGCAACTGCGATGGAGCCATTTGGGTATTTGTTGAGGGTGGATCTGGAAACTACACGTATCAATTAGACGGTGGTCCAATTGCTTCATACAATATTCCGAATGACGGTCAGATCGATATTTACGGCCTATGCCCTGGTAACTACACGTTGAATGTAACAGATGGTTCAGGATGTATGGAAGACTACAGTTTCTCAATTGGTCAAGAGGCCGGTTGCGAATCGTGTGATGATGTGATCCTTTCTTACGGAGGAAATTGCAACGACGGTCCTGATAGCTTCGATGCTCAGGTAATCGCCGATTGTATTTCAGGTGTTTCTGAGTTCTTGCCAATCAACGGAGCAAGCACCGCTAGCTGTAACGATGATTTGATTTGTATCCAGTCGGCCTTGAACCACTGGTACTTCGAATTTGAAGCAACTGGCCTTGTTACTATTTACAGTCTGACTCAAAACCTACTTTACCCAATCGACTTGGGTACAGCTGGCGGACCAGGAAACGATGACAACTGTCCGAACAACTACTCATATACTACCGAGTTCTACTTGAACAACGTATTGATTGAAGCGATTCCAGGAAACATTCCTGCTGACCAATTGACTACTGAGCTAGCATACTTATCTAGCCCAATCAACTTGACTTCAGGAGATGAGCTTCGAGTAGAGATTGTAGGAGATCCTTCTTCAGCCGATTGTGGTTTGTTTGAAACTACAGGTGTTAGTGTAATTGGATGTTGTGGAACTGATCCATGTGACAACGTAACTAACTCAGGTCAAATTTGCTGTGATCAAACAGGATGTGCTCCATTCGATCCAGCAGAGATTACTTCTCAGTCACTTCCTTCTGGAGGTTCTGGTGCATTGGAGTATGTATGGTTGAGCAATACGAGTGGTCCTGATACGAACGGTGCTACCGTGATCAACTCGAATACTGCTTCTTACAACCCAGGTGAGCTTACCGAAACTACTTGGTTCCGTCGTTGTGCACGTCGTGCAGGATGCGAGGACTATATTGGTGAGTCTAACTGGATCAAGATTACTATTGTAGATGGTTTGACTGTTGAGACAATGGTTGAAGATGCCAACTGTGGTGCTTGTGATGGTGCTGTATGGGTTTTCACTGAAGGTGGAACAGCTCCTTATTCATACTTGATCAATGGATCGGCTCCGATTAGCTACAACGTTCCTAATCCAGGTCAGATCGATATCTACAGTCTTTGTGCTGGCGATTACACGATTGTGGTTACAGACGACAATGGTTGTACTGGTGAGACAGACTTTACAATAGGTGGATCGACCGCGGTTGCAATTGCGATTGATCACACTGATGAAACATGTGTAGACGCATGCGACGGTTGGGCCACGGCCTTGCCTTCAGGTGGTGTTTCTCCATTTACATACTTGTGGAGCAACGGGGCGACCGTTCCAAGTATTGGTGAACTTTGCCCAGGTACTTACTCAGTATCAGTAACGGATGCTAATGGATGTGTTACAAATGCAGATGTGGTTATTGTTGAAAGTAACTCACCTTGTGATTGTATTCCAAGTGATTGTTCACGTGATGCTGGAGACTATACATTGGCTTCTGAGTACGACTGGAACAGTGGTTGGAATTTGAATGGTAACTGGACAGTTGGTAGCGGATGTGCTCCTAGCTGTGGAACTTATCCAAACGCTTTCTTTGATTTCTCTAACGCATCTAGCTACAACAGCTCGATCGTTATGCAGAGTTTCATTGATGCTTGTTGTATTGATAACGTATACTTAGATTTCTGTATTCGTCACGATATTTTCTCACCACCAACAAACGATCTTCAGTTCCTCCATGTAGAGGTGAAGATAGAAGGTGGATCATGGGTAACTTTCATGACATTCCAATCTTCTGAAAGCTTTTTCGATCAATCACATTCAAACATAATCGTACCTGGTGCTGCAGGAAACAATTTCAAGATTCGTTTCCGTGCCGAAGGTCCAGGTGGAGCTAACTTCGCCGGTGGCTGGGGTGTTGACAATGTGATCCTTGATGGTTATTCATCGGGATGTACTGAAGGATCTCCTCTTGATCTTGAAGTATCACACACGGATACGACTTGCCCAGGTTCTTGCGATGGTACTGCTTCAGTAACTGTTTCTGGTGGAACTGGAAACTATGTTTATAGCTGGAGCAATGGCGACAACACGGCGTCGATTGATGATTTGTGCGCAGGAGTTTATACAGTGACTGTTACAGACGGCGACTGTTCTACAACTGCATCGGTAACTGTCCTTGACGGACCAGAAATCGAAGTTGAAACAATGACCGAAGATGCTGATTGCGCTGAGTGCAATGGAGCAGTTTGGGTATTTGTTGAAGGTGGAACTGCACCATTCTCATATACATTGAATGGCAATGCACCTATTAGCTACAACGTTCCTAATCCGAACCAAATTGACATCTACTCTTTATGCGCAGGTGACTACGTATTGGTTGTAACGGATGCAAACGGATGCGACGCAACACACGAATTTACTATTGGTGGTGAGGATACAACTCCTCCAATGCCAGGAGTTTATGATGATCCATTGACTGTTGAATGTGATGAGGATATCGCTGAGATTCCTTTTACTGACGACTGTGGTGATGCAGAGGTAATGTGTGAGACCTACCCTGGTGCTCAGATCTGTGAATTTGACTTTGGTCCTGTTTATACTGAAAGCAACATTTGGTTACACAGTATTCCTGCTCCTTATAGCAAGTGGCATCACTGGGAGAGCGGCTGGTTCGTTCAATTCCCTGATGGAACGGCAAAAATCAAAGGACGTATCGTAAACAATGATCTTCCAACTGCAGGATTCAATGTTGAGATTTACTTTGAAGAATTAGAAGACTACGCAACATTCATTGCAAACGGTGGATATCAAAGCAACGACGCCTTGGCGGATCAGCGTTTATACGCTAATGTTGATTTCAATACACCATATACATTAGAAGGTTTCGGCGAATTCGCTGGATCTGATATCTCTCTTGTGAGCAACACTAACATGCACCACATGGATCTTGGTCCACGTGACGTATACGGTGCTTACGGATGGGGAATGTGGGTTTCTTATGAAGGAACTATCGCTGGTCAGCCAGTAGGAGGTGAGAACAGTCAGCACATCGACGCATACTCAGCTCTTAGCAATTGCCAAGATGACGACGATTCAGATTGTGCTGAAATGTTAATTCAAGAATGTACTGCAACGGACGCTTCAGGAAACACGAATGTGGTTCTCAGAGCGGTTCATGTTGACGACACAACTGCGCCTGTATTGGTAGGTCTTCCTACTTCAGGCGGAGGTTATTCTTGCGATGATATTCCTGTACCAGGCGATTACGACGTAACAGCAAATGATAACTGTGACGACGATGTCGATGTAACTGTTGAGATGTACGATACGGGCGATTTCTGCGCTGGATGGAGACATATCACTTGGACAGCTACTGACGATTGTGGAAACACAACTTCTGAAACGGTTATTCTTGACTACAACGATAACGAAGCACCAACTCCAGATAATGATCCTGCTGACGTGACAGTTGAATGTGATAACATTCCTGCACCGGCAACAGTGACCTTCTCTGACAACTGCGACGACGATGTTCAGGTTGACTATTTTGAAACATCTGAAACAAATCCTGACTGTTCAATCACGATGGTTCGCGTTTGGATTGGAACTGACAACTGTGGAAACACAGCCCAGCAAAATCAGATCATTACTGTAATCGATACAACAGCTCCTGTACTTGTAGGTGTTCCTGCAGATGAGACAGTTTCTTGTGATATCGCCCTTCCGCCAGCTGATGTAACAGCAACGGATAACTGTGATGACAACGTAGATGTTGTACTTACCGTTGAGAACCTGCCTGGAACTTGTCCAGTATTGGGTGTGACTGTTTATACGTGGACAGCAACTGATGATTGTGGAAACTCTGTTTCTGCTAGTCAGTCTATCTCACGTATCGACGATGCCAACCCTGTACTAGAAGGTGTTCCTGCTGATGTCACTGTTCAATGTGATAATATTCCAGCACCGGCCAACGTGACAGGAAATGATTTCTGTTCTGAAACTGATCCCGTTGTATTCAACGAGACCATTTCAGGTAACACTTGTCCTTATACCATCACTCGTACTTGGACAGTAACAGATGCTTGTGGCCAGATGGCTACAGATTCTCAGACAATTACTGTTGAAGATACTGTTGCTCCTGTTCTTGTTGGCGTTCCTGCCGATATGACTGGTCTGTGTGATGATACATTCGGACCTGCAACTGTAACAGCAACTGATAACTGCGACGATAACGTTAGTGTTTCTGTTGATGAGCAGACGAGTGGAGCTGGTTGTGATTACACAATCACTTATACGTATACAGCTACTGATAACTGCGGTAATTCTACTTCTGATTCATATGTTATAACTGTACTTGACAACACTCCACCAGTTCTTTCTGGTGTGCCAGCTGATGCCACGGCAGAATGCGACAACGTTCCTGCTCCAGCAGCAGTTACTGCGACTGATAACTGTGATGATGATGTTGATGCAATTTTCAGCGAGACTCAAAACGATCTAGCGTGTGGATACGAGTTGATCAGAACGTGGACAGCGACAGACGATTGTGGAAACACTGTAAGTGAATCTCAAACGTTGACAGTGGTAGATACAACGGCTCCTGTTGTTACCTTCCAAACTCCAGATCAAACATTCGAATGTGACGAAACACTACCAGAGGTTGTGGTTACATTCTTGGATAACTGTGACGGCGATCTTACTTTGAGCCTTGATAACTGGGTGAATGATCTAGATTGCGGTTATGAGTATGTCAAGGCTTGTTCAGCAACAGATGATTGTGGAAACACAACAGAAGTTATTGTGACATTCACTGTACTTGATACAACTCCTCCAACTGTAGTTTCTACTCCAGCTGATGTGACTGTTGAGTGTGATGAGGCTATGCCGACAGACGCACCAGTATTCGATGACAACTGTGATGACAACTTGGAGGTTCAAATGACTTCGGTTACCAATGCATTGGATTGTGAGTACGAGTTGGTTAAGACTTGGACTGCAACCGATAATTGTGGTAACTCAGTTTCAACTTCTCAGACTATCACTGTAACTGATACAACAGCACCTACATTTGATAACCTTCCAGGTGATCAAACAGGTTTGTGTGACGATACTATCACGCCTGCCACTGTAACAGCTTCTGACAACTGCGACGACCAAGTCGACGTTACTGTTGCTGAAACTACTAGTGGTGTTGGCTGTGATTATACGATTACATTTACATATACAGCGACCGACGATTGTGGAAACACTTATGTAGGTTCATACAGCGTTTCTGTTTTGGATAACACTGCTCCTGTATTGGTAGGTGTACCAGCTGATGCTTCAGCCGAGTGTGATAACGTTCCTGCTCCACCAGTTGTTACGGCAACTGATAACTGTGATCTTGATGTTGATGTTTCATTCAATGAAACCCAAAACGATCTAGCTTGTGGTTATGAGTTGATTAGAACGTGGACTGCAACTGATGATTGTGGAAATCAGACTTCTGATTCTCAAACTATCACTGTAGTAGATACGGTTGCTCCAGTAGTTACTTTCCAAACTCCAGACCAAACGTTTGAGTGTGACGAAGAACTTCCTGAAGTAGTTGTTACTTTCCTCGATAACTGCGATGGCGATCTTACTTTCAGCCTAGACAACTGGATCAACGATCTAGATTGTGGTTACGAGTATGTGAAGTATTGTTCAGCTACCGATGATTGTGGAAATACAACAGAGGTTACAGTAACGTTTACTATTCTAGACACGACTCCTCCAACAGTGGAGACTGGTGTGCCAGCTGAGATAACTATCGAGTGTGACGAGGAAGAGCCAACTGATGCTCCGGTCTTCGCCGACAACTGTGATGACAACCTTGATCTTTCAGCTATCTCAGGAATCAATAACGTAACCGATTGTGGTTATGATATTGAGCGCTCTTGGACTGCTATTGACAACTGTGGTAATGCAACTTCTGTTTCTCAAACGATTCATGTTGTTGATACCACTGCACCGGTTATTACTATTCCAGCAGACTACACTGTGAACTGTGACAATGGATCTTCTGATCCAGCGGACTCAGGAATGGCGACTGCAACAGATAATTGTGATGACGATGTAACAATCACCTTTGTTGATGGAGATACAAGCGGCGACTGTCCTGCTTCTTTCCCAAGAACGTGGACGGCGACAGATGACTGTGGACACACTGATAGTGGAGTTCAAATGATCACGATCAACGATTTTGCTGCCCCTGTTATTACTTGTGCTGCAGATATCACTATCGAGTGTGATGAGTCAATTGCTCCTTCTAACACTGGATTTTCTACAGCAACTGATGACTGTTCTGTACCGACTGTTTGGTACGTTGATGGTCCTTCAACTGGCGAGTGTCCTTATTCATTCACTCGTACATGGTATGCTTCTGATCCTTGTGGAAACGAATCGTCTTGTACTCAAGTGATTAGTGTTGATGACACAACTGCTCCAGTGGCAGATGGTGAAGGTTCTGAAATGACGATCTCTTGTGAAGATGATATTCCAGAAATGTCGATGACTTTCACAGATAACTGTGATAACAATATTGAAGTAACGATCACTACACAGCTAGTTCCTTGGGGATGCTTGTACAAGCACATCCAAACTTGCACAGGTACTGATGATTGTGGAAACTCTACTTCGATTGTTCACACGATATTCGTTATCGACGAGACTGCTCCTGTATTGATTGGAGTTCCTGCCGATACAACAATTGAATGTGACGAAGATATTCCAACTGCTATCGTAGCAGCAACGGATAACTGTGATGAGGACTTGGTTGTTGCTTTGACGGCTACAACAAATGATCTAGACTGTGGTTATGAATTGATTCGTACTTGGACTACGACCGACGACTGTGGAAACACGGCTTCAGAATCACAGACTATTACTGTAGTTGATACAACTGCTCCAACTCTCGATTCGAATCCAGCAGATGTAACTGTTGATTGTCAGCAAGTACCAGCACCTGAGGTGTTGACTGCATCTGACAACTGCGACGATATGCCTGTAGTGACTATGACAGAGACGAGTACTGATGGTTGTCCTTATACAATCACTCGTACGTGGACTGCGACTGACAACTGCGATAATAGTTCGTCTTACTCACAAGTAATCACTGTAGTTGATACAGAAGCTCCAGTCTTAGCTGGTGTACCTGAAGACTACAACTCTGATTGTGGTGATGCACCAGCAGTAGCCGTAGTAACAGCTTCTGATAACTGTGACAACGATGTACCAGTAGTATACTCTG
>JADFAK010000202.1 GCA_015665315.1 Flavobacteriales bacterium
TAGGTAAAGGGGAATCTCACCCCTAAACCTCTCACAGAACCGTACGTGAACCTCTCAATTACTCATTTCTGTTTATATCTTTATGGTATTCGTGATTGCTTCGCAGTTCATACGGCTCTTATTATGCAGTCAAACTGTCTAATAAATCAGACAAGATTATAACCCAATGACCAGTGATAGAACAAGTTGGGATATGATCGAGCAATGCGCCTTAACCAAGCAACGGCTTTCACCTTGCTTCTTTTAAACCGCTTGAACTTGTTCAGGATCCAATTGATCATCCGATGGTGTAGGTAGTAGAAAACTGGTTTCAGACTTCTACGGCTTATCTTCCCATAATAATTGATCCAGCCGCGTATTTTCGGGTTCAGCAAATTGGCCAACCCCTGTAATCCGCGTTGGGTTTTGTTATGAAATGCCAGCTTCCTTAGCTCCCCAACAATACGCACTTTGGATTTGCGGCTCATTTTGCAATCAAATTGCATAAAACTACCGCCCTTCCTTAGTTTGTGACGTATGGGTTGAAAACTGAATCCAAGAAAGTCAAACTGTACTGGATAGCCACTTAGGTTCCGCCCTTCTTTCTTACAACACACTATTTTCGTCTTCTCAGGATGAGCTTTTAGCCCACACGCCGAAATACGTTCCTTAAGTGACGTAAGAATCCGAGAGGCTTCCTTATAGCTCTCACAATGGATAATCAAATCATCTGCATACCTTACCATTACTGACGACTCATGATATATTTCTAACCATTTGTCTATGCAGTAATGTAAGTACAGGTTTGCTAATAAAGGGCTTATCACCCCTCCCTGCGGAGTGCCTTTGCCTTCTGAAGTTTTGATGCTACCATCTTCCATCTGCACTGGAGCTTCCAGCCATCTTTTGATGTACATCAACACCCATGGCTCCGACACATGACGCTCAAGCCCTTTGATTAGTAGGTCATGACGGACTTCTTCAAAGAAGTTCGAAATATCCAAGTCTATCACCCACTTGTATTTGCATACATTCTTCTGAACTTCTCTCACTGCCATGTGGGCGCTTTTGTGAGGTCGGTATCCATAGGAATGTTTTACAAAGATGCGATCCAGTCTTGGTTCCAGATACCTCCTAATCACTTGTTGGGCTATCCTGTCACTCACTGTAGGAATACCCAGAGGGCGTAACTTACCGCCCGCTTTAGGAATATGCACTCGCTTTACGGCAGTTGCAAAATAGCTCCCCGATGACAACCTGTTCCATAACTTGTACAGTTCTTTTGAGCGATGAAGATCAAACATTTCCAGACTCTGCTGGTCTATGCCTGCACTTCCTCTATTACTCTTAACTTTCTTGTAAGCCTCCCAAACCATCTCTTTGGTAATCGGGATTGACTTTGTTCCTTCTTTAAAAATCATCCTTAACTTCTAAGTTGTCTCTAAATTAAAACTGCATAATTGAAGCCCTTCGCTCCATCATCATTACAACGACTTCATCACTAATACGGCTTCATCCGCCACCTATGCACTCATTAGTAATAAACTTACAGGTACTTCCTGCTTGTGGTTTCCTTTTAGCATAGCACATAGGCTTCCTGTGGTTCCGTTTTAAAGCCTGAATAGTAATCATGCCTCCTTAATGACGGTTGCCGTATAGTCAGTAATCAGGTGACCTCCATACTTGTCCCCAATCCCTCGATATGGACTAGGTTTTGACAACAACTGGTCTTTTCGTCACTTCATCGAAAGGTTTGCTTTCGCTCATCTTTACTATTCTTACCTGACTGTTCTAACAGCCTTTTCTCCTATCGCTTCACACACCTTCGTCACCTTAGATGCATCATAAGAGTGGTTTGGTGAGCCCTCCTGAAAGACCTCACCGGAGGGCCTACCTCCATCTTTATAACAGCTTACACAGCACACGTCGAGTAGACGGCTCCGCCCCTAATTAAAGGAACGGAGTGCGCCTCTCACACCACCGTACGTTCGCGAGCGAAGCTCCGAGCCTACGGAACAAAGATGCCCCACATCTTTATTCCTTGTCTCCATACACGGCGGTTCATTAAACATGAGATACTCTTTGGTAAAGAGTGAGCAAAGAGACATACCTCCGCTTTTCCAAACGCTCAATGGTAATCGTCGTTCGAAGCATTGTGTTCCGGGTCAGTGCATGGGTCACCCCAACTATGCCTTGCGCTTTCACGAATACCTAAATAAAAACAACTCTTATGAGCAAACCACGTTGGGACTTACTAGTGCTTCAAGGCGGACTCCCCCTGAGCATTTGTCGAAAGGGTACACCAGTGCATAAGGGACTTGCACCCTCTAGATTAATAAACTAGTTTTAAGCTAGTTTAAAGATGCCCATGCTGGGCGCACACAATGGCTATAAGTAATTGCTTGTTCTCGCCTACTTCTGAAAATCCTTGCGGATTTTCAGCTTGATGTGTACTTGCTAAGTTAGGTGCTAACCCACGCAACTACTCATAGCCGAGACCGTTGGGTGTAATTTGGATAATTTACCAATTTTTGGTATTTTTAAGTCCAAATTTGAAATTATGAGTAAAAACACATCAATATCACTCGGAAATTATTTTGACCAATTTGTGAGTAGCCAAGTTTCTGCTGGACGATATAAAAACGTCAGCGAAGTAATAAGAGCTGGACTTAGATTATTAGAAAATGAGGAAAGTAAAGTTATTGCCCTGAAAAATGCAATTCAACAAGGCTTAAATAGTCCTATTGTTGAGGATTTTGACTTTGACGAAAATCTGAAAAAATTAAAAGCAGAAAGAAGAAAAAATGGCTAAAGTTGTATTAAGACAAGAAGCCATTGACGATTTAAATAAAATTTGGTTTTATACTTTCGAAACTTGGTCTGAAACTCAAGCAGACAAATATTACGCAACGATAAAAATGGCGTGTAATGGAATCGCTGATAATCCAAATGTTGGAAAAGAATATGATGGAATTAACAAAAACCTTTTAGGAGTGAAATCTGAAAAGCATATAATTTTCTATCAAATAATTAATCCAGAAAGAATTGAAATTATTAGAATTTTACACGAAAGAATGGATTTGAAAAACAGAATAACCGAATAAAAAAACTACACCCAACAATTAGGCTCCAATGATGCGTGGTAAGGCCGTTGTTCATTCGAGCGAGTGTTGTACTCTTTCTGTGGTAGCGCCCACGACAACTGCACCTTCAATTTGATCCATTCGATTAATCCCCGACTGCAATAACCCTGGGGTAACATTCCAAGCACTTCATTAGCCCATATCGTCCTACTCACAGAGCTGAAGCGCATAGTTTAGCACCGTGTCCACCCCTTTTAGATAATCGTTTATGCTTTGCACCACCACATTGTCTGGTAGCACACCTTGATGGTCTGGAATAGAGTTTACGTCCACTGCACTAGGGGTGTTGGCTACATAAAACTCGGCTTTGGCATTTTCCATTCTAAAGGTGCCTTGGCCAGCGGTGCAAAAATGATTAGACCCCAATTCTTCGCCCACTATGGTGCCTAGCTGGCGGTCTTTGGCAATAGCTATAAAATGTCCTGTGGTGGACATGCCTTCTCCATCGATAAGGAAAACAATATCACCATCGAAGGTCTTGGCAAACGGGGTTTGCATTCCCCACCCTGCGTTATATTCCGTTTCGCGGAAATAAGGAAAAGGCTCTTTGAGCAAGTAACGCAACAAGTAAATACTTGACTCTGGCGATCCACCGCCATTGCCACGCAGGTCAATAATGAGGTGCTCGCTGCCTTGTGCTTCAATCTCACTAAAACTCTCGTCCATAAATTTTTCAAAACGATCTAAATTGTTCCAAGGATAGAAATTGAACGATGCCACGGTCAGGTGGGCTGTTTTTTCTTTAGGAAAATCTAAGCAAAGCGGCTCTTCGCAATGGACAATGGTCGTGTTGCGCACAAAATTGTCCATTTCGCTGTTGGCATTTAACGCATGGGTTTTGTTGTCGGCCGTGCGAATGCTATATGCTGCTGGAAAGCCTAGTTGGTAGGGGAGCAGCGTAGTAGCCCAATGGTTAAATTCTAAACGCTTGGAAGAGGTAACCGATCCTTGTGCATGGATGTGGTCGTAAATCTTACCCACAAGATCCCCCACAGCAACAGCGTTGATGCTTATAATTTCGGTGCCTGCGGCAATCTTATCTCCATTAACGAGCGGGTCGCTTACGAACATCCTATCATCTATCCATTGCACTTGCATAGGAAAGCGAAGGCTGTCCGGTAACATTTGACTTTCTATGCCAAACCTTCCAGACCCTGTATGCGAACAGTTAATGCTAGCTATGATGGCGCAAGCATTCCAGCGCAGTTCGGGAATAGAAATGGAGTCAGAAATAGTGTTTTTAATACTGTTTACGTTAGCCTCAAATGCCTCTTGAGAAATAAACTTGAAGGCGCTGGGGTTTACCTCTGCCAGCTTTTTAGCGAGGTAGTCTATGTCTTCTTTAGCCTCTTGTGCCGATATTTTTGAATCGAACATTTCAGCTGGACTTGGCGTACGAAAATTTTTATCGATCATGCGCGCTATTTGATCTCGCGCAAAATAATTGTCAGGATTCATGGCCACGGTCTTCGTATAATTTTGAAGGGCTTGGGCAGTGTCTCCCACCGCTAAGTATGCCTCACCCACGCTATCATAGGGGTTGGCAGACTCTGGGAATTGTTCTACAATGAGTTGAAAGACAACGAGCGCTTCCTGGGGTTTCTCGTCCCACAAATAGCCGTAGCCCAGCATGGTCATTTCATCTTCATTTTCCCAGTTATATCCATTTGGGTCTTCCTCGCGCAGTTGACGGTACAGCTCTACCTGTCCCTTGGCATCTAGGTCAATACGTTCTCTCAGGGCTTGAGCAATGGACTTTTTCTCCATGCTCACTTTTGGTTCCTCAACAGTTGTGGTCTGCGCAACATTGTTTTGCTGGCCAGCACAAGCAGTGAGTAAAAGAATAAAGAGGCAGTAGAAAGGATAACGAAGTTGAACCATATGACAGAGATTAGTAAGTAGTCTAAATTGAGCACGCTGTTCAGCTCAATTTTATTAATCCCCAAAGTTAGCCTTGGCCATGAGACTAAAAATCAATCTATGTAAAATTAGTGTAAATCAGTGTAAATTAAGGTTGTTGGGCGCGGAGGACAAGGTAGATAGGCCAAAATTTGCGCGTGATTTCTCAAAAAGCACCCCCCCCTATCACCAAGCGATGTATGAGGCTATTTCTTTATAGAATTCGTGCTTCTCGGCTACAGAATTTGAATTGGTCTCTACTCCTGTGCTTAGCGCTAAGTTACCGTCTCGCTTCGTTATTCCCTGCGGTCGTGCTCTCCACTTCGTTCCGGGTCAGTGCATGGGGCACCCCATACCACCTTGCGATTTACTAATGCTTCAAGGCGGACTCCCCTGAGCATTTGTCGAAGGGTTACACCAGTGCATAAGGAACTTGCACCCTGCAGATTAATGAGCTAGTTTTAGGTTAGTTTGAAGGTGCCCATGGTGGACACACACAAAACTTATGCGCAATACCCTTCTGGATACTGCGTAGCGCAAAAACGTTGTAATTCACGATGAACAACTGCTAACCAATGATAAAATTCTTTCGAAAAATTCGTCACAACTTGCTTATGGAAAACAAAACTGGTAAGTATTTGAAATATGCTGTCGGCGAGATTATTCTGGTGGTAATCGGAATTTTGATCGCGTTAAACATTAATAATTGGAATGAAAACAGAAAAGAAATAAATCAATCAATTTTTTATCATCAGCAAATGATAAATGATTTACAGGTTGTAATTTCTTCTTTGGAGACGGATATGAATTGGGCAAAAATTGTCAAAACAGAGATTAACAAAGCCACAGCCATTCTAGATACTGGCAAAGCAAGTGCTGCAAATCTTAAAATACTTGATTTTGCGATTGGGAACTATTTCAGACTGAACAGGCAACTACCTGAAATAACAAGCTATGAAGAAATGAAAAGTTCTGGCAAGCTGTATCTGATTTACAATAATTCCTTAAGAAATCACCTAACAGATTATTTAAGAACCCATTACAATACGACTAACATATTTGCAGAACTGAACACCAAAGTCAATCAATCTAATTTTTTAGATCCGTATATCAAATTTGACGAGAACAGCACTTTGAGGAATAATTCATACACTTATGATTTTTCGGAATTGTCAACCAATAAAATTGTAGGCAATACTCTTTCTCGCTATGCATTTCATTGGGAGGCGAAATATTCATTCGCAAATATTCTAAAAGCGGAAGCAATAGAGCTCGCTGCCAAAATAAACGATGAACTAAACCAACTTAAATAATTACATTGTCGAAGAATAGCGCAAGCGCAGTCGAGTAGAAGGCTCAGACCCAATTGAAGGAAAAAGAGTGAGCTCGTCGCCTTTACTCAGTATCTGCCTCTCAACTAAGCAACGCAATTTCACAGATTCCATTCAAGAATAAGCAGCGATGCATGTGTACGCCACCCCAAAACTAGGTGTAGCTACAAGTAGAAAGTCACACAATTTTATTGGGATAAAAAATCACAAAGCAAGCATGAGCAAATCGAAAATATTCTGGGATAACGCTTCAAAAAATTATGACAAAACGGAAGAGCGTTTTGAATATATTCATCATAAGTCCAGGGAAAATACGAAAAAGCACCTCGAAAACAGTCACGTTGTTTTAGATTACGGATGCGGTACGGGCACAACATCTTGTGAGATTGCCGATCGAGTGAAGGAGATTCACGGCATTGACATATCCACGAAAATGATTGAAATCTCTAGGGGAAAGGCAGCCGCAAAGAATATCGAAAATATTACGTTTACTGAAGGAGATATTTTTGATGAAAAGCTAAAAAGAGAGTCTTTTGATCGGATCTTGGCTTTTAACATGTTGCATACAGTAACTAACCCTCAAAATGTCGTGCAAAGAATAGGTGAATTGTTAAAACCAGATGGGTTGTTCATTTCTGTTACCCCTTGCTTACGAGACAAAATGTCATTTCTAGTTGGTGCTCAGATTCGGCTGGTTCAGGTATTGTGTAGAATCGGAATAATCCCCGTTCCTATAAGAAGGCTTAAGAGCTCTGATTTAGATGATTTAATCGCAAATGGAAATTTTCATTCTGTTGATACTGAAAAAATTTACAAAGATGCATCTAGCTACTTTGTGGTTGCTAAGAAAAAAAGTAAAACATAAAAAGTCACTATCAGCACCTCTTCATTAAAAATTCGCGACCTTCCCTACCCACATGATTAACACTGCTCACCAAGAGAATCAAATTCAATGGGTCACCCATTTCAACGACCTTGTTTCCATGCCTTTTCATGGAAGAATAAATGCGATTTGTTGGACCCGCGAACTAGTGGGCGATTTTGCTGAGATTGTTGATCTGCTCCGGTCAAACGAAAATATAGCCGAAATTCATCAGGATGACCTTCTTGCACTTCAGTTAAGCGAACAAGGACAGCTTGCTCGGGAGATTCTTTTGCAGGATTTGAAGGCATTGAAAGATCATGGTGCCGCGCCAACGCTTAATCTGATTAAATCCTATGAACGAGACGACAGCCACCCGTTTTTCCCAACCGATGTTTATTCTTTTCATGTAGATAGCTCTCCTATACCAGCCGCCACCTTTTTATGCACCTACTATGGTGAGTCAAGCGAAATATTGCCAAATTCACAGGCCACACAAAAAGTGCTTGTTCCCGAAATACGTGATGAACTTAAAAAAATATATCGGGGAGCAGAAGACGATTTCGACTCCTTTTTACGTGAAAATTTCTTTGATTTACACTACCTCGCCAATCCTGACACGCTTCCAATAAAATTAGGCTTGGGCCATTTGTGCAGATTGGCCATTGAACACCCGGAGAGCAGTGTCCCGCCTTGTCTGCACAGGGCTCCATTGGAAAAGAACGGACAGACGAGGTTGTTGTTGATTTGCTGATGCGATCAATAAATGAAGTCTGCATGGAATTGGAGACACAACTCCGCCTGTGTATTTCGGAGTATCCATGCCACGGATTTCGGAGTATGGGTGCCACTTAAAAAGATCATACAATGTTAGTTATTTTGTTGGTTTAACGATTCCAAAATGGCTTTTCTTAATGAAGCCCCTTTGA
>JADFAK010000085.1 GCA_015665315.1 Flavobacteriales bacterium
CAGTGATGCTGGTTCAGACTTTGCATTATTGCGCATCAACAACGGGGCTGAAGTTCCTCCAGCTTACAATCCGTTTTATGCAGGTTGGGATGCAACGGGAAACACGCCTTCTTCTCAAGTGGGAATCCACCATCCATCGGGAGACATTAAGAAGATTTCATTCGACGATCAATCGGCTGGACAAGCCAACTGGGGCGGTGCTGATTGTTGGAGAATATTTGCCTGGGAAGATGGTACGACGGAGCCCGGTTCTTCTGGATCGCCCTTGTACGATGAGAACCATCGATTTATCGGTCAGCTCTACGGAGGTCAAGCATCTTGTTCAAACAACGTGAATGACTATTATGGCAGATTTGACGTCACTTACCCTAGTGTATGCGCTTGGATCGATCCAGGCTGTGTGGCTGGCGTGATTGACGGATACGACCCAAATACTCCGACATCAAACTTAGATGCGCAACTGTTGAATATTTCGGCCCCTTCTGGAACCATTTGTGGAGATCAAATTACACCACAAGTAACGGTTAGAAATGCTGGCGTGACTACGATTACCTCATTCACTTTAACTTATGATGTGGACGGCAGTGGTAGTCAAACATATAACTGGACGGGACCATTAGCTTCTGGAAACACAACGAATATTACATTGCCCGCAATGACTATTGGAGGCGGTGCTCACACCTTCAATGCTGCCGTTTCAAATCCAAATGGCGGAACCGACAACAACACAAGTAACGACAGTGGTTCTAGTGCTTTTACCAGTGTAGTTGGTGGCGGACTGGCCACAGTTGAAATTACAACTGATTGTTGGGGATCCGAGGTTACCTGGACGATTACTGACGGAGGTGGTGCAACGCTATATTCAGGCGGACCTTATTCAGATGACGCCCCCAATGGCGGTGGAGCGTTGACCACGAGTGTTTGTCTGCCCGACGGCTGCTACGACTTCAACATCTTTGATTCATACGGCGATGGCATGTACGGATCTCAATACGGTAGTTGCAATGTGGATGGAGACTATAACATCACCGACAATTCGGGCAATGTCCTTGTTCAGATGACTGCTGCAAATGCCGATTATGGCAGTGGGACATCTCATAATTTCTGCATTGTTAGTTCGTTCGATGGTTGCACGGATTCTTCGGCCTGTAATTATGACTCGACGGCGACGACAGACGATGGCTCATGTACATTTCCGGGTTGCACAACACCAACAGCCTGTAATTATGATAGTACAGCAGGTTGCGATGATGGTTCATGTACTAGTCCGGGATGTACAGACTTAGTTTCTTGCAACTACAATGCTGCAGCAGGTTGTGATGACGGAAGTTGTACCTATCCTGGTTGCAATAATTCAACAGCATGTAATTACGATCCTGCAGCGGGATGTTTCGATGGCAGCTGTGAATACACCTCATGTGCAGGATGTATGGACACAGGAGCATGCAATTATGATTCTACGGCTACTATAGACAACAACTCCTGCACTTTCCCTGGATGCACTAATTCGAATGCTTGCAATTACGACTCGATCGCCGGATGTGATGACGGAAGTTGTACACAGCCGGGATGTATGGATACTTCGGCCTGTAATTTCGATTCACTTGCTGGATGCGATGATGGAAGCTGCGTTTTCCCAGGTTGTAATGATAGTTCGGCCTGCAATTTCAATTCAGCGGCTGGTTGCAATGACGGAAGCTGTATTTATCCAGGATGTACCGATTCTACGGCTTGCAATTACGACTCGACGGCGGGTTGTGACGATGGAAGTTGCGAATCTACTTCATGTCTGTGTGCAGGAGACTTCAATCTTTCAGGCAATGTAGATGTGCAAGATATGTTGATGCTCTTGGCAGACTTTGGATGTCAGGGACAATGCCTTGCTGATATGAGTCACAATGGATCGACTGGAACAGACGACGTATTGTTGTTTCTGATGGTCTTTGGATCAACTTGTGACTAACACAAAGATAATACGGTGCTTGCTGACTTGTCGGCAAGCACTTAACATAACCAAACCAACTAATTATGCGATTTTTTAATCACGCTTTCACCACACTTTTAATTCTATTAGTAGGAACCATTGGATTTGCTCAAAGCATCTGGAGTGATGCAGGAGAGCCAACTAGATCCTCAGAGGAAAGACAAATTGTCCCAGCAAGCTATAGGACAGTTCAATTGGATCTTGAAACACTCGAATCCTGGATGCGAGACATCCCTCATGAACGAGACGTGAATGCGAGAAATTCAACCTTTATTATTGAAATACCCATGCCCGACGGATCGATGGAGCATTTCTCCATTGTTGAAGCTCCTATTATGTCGGATGAGTTAACCGATAAATTCCCAGATTTCAGATCGTATGCAGGACAAGGAATCGATGACAAAGCAGCAACATTGAGATTCTCCTTGACGCATAAAGGGTTCAATGGAATGGTACTTGGATCCAAAGGAACCTATTATATCGACCAGTTCAGCACGAGCGATACCGAGGTATACATATCGTACTGGAAGAGTGAGTTTTACAAGACGACAACCAAAGTGTTTGACGAGCTTCCTCCTTTGACTTCAGACATGGACGTGGATGTTCAGAAGTACGACAATTCTGTTGAGTCGAAATACAAGAAGCCAGTTCATAACAAGCAGGTTCGGTCATTCGGTCAGCGAGCTGCTTCGGGGTCTGAATTGCGGACGTACAGACTGGCTTTGGCGGCAACAGGAGAGTATACATCATACCATGGTGGAACGGTTCCAGATGCGATGGCGGCGATGGTCGTTTCGATGACCAGAGTGAACGGTGTGTATGAACGTGAAGTTGCTATTCGAATGGTTATGGTTGGCAACAATGATCTATTGATTTATACGAACGGTGGCACCGATCCTTATACCAATGGTAATGGAGGAACGATGCTCGGAGAGAACATCTCTACTTGTAACTCTGTCATTGGTTCAGCCAATTACGATATTGGTCACGTATTTTCTACCGGTGGTGGCGGTGTGGCTTATTTAAATGCTCCATGTGGAAGCAACAAAGCTGGTGGTGTGACAGGTAGTGGAAATCCGATTGGCGACCCTTTCGACATCGACTACGTAGCGCATGAAATGGGACACCAATTTGGTGGTAATCACACGCAAAACAATAGTTGCAACAGGTCTTCAGGCGCGGCATTCGAGCCAGGAAGTGCTTCTACGATTATGGGATATGCGGGGATTTGCTCACCAAACTTGCAAAACAACTCTGATGACTATTTCCACAATCACTCGTACAATGAAATGATCAACTTTTCGGTCAACGGAAATGGAAACACATGTGCCGTTGTAACGAATACTGGAAATGGAGTTCCGACCGTAACAGTGGGGGCCGATGGATTTTACATCCCTCACTCTACTCCATTTGAGCTCACCCCAAGCGCTGCAAGCGATCCAGATGGTGATGCTTTGACTTACTGTTGGGAAGAATATGACCTAGGTCCAGCAACAGCTGGAGGAGATAACGACCTTACAAACCCGTCTGGAACTCAGCCGACCTTCCGCAGCTGGAAAGGAACTGCGGACGACACCAGAATCATCCCTTTGGTTGATGACCTCGTAAACAATACTACAACGATAGGTGAACATATTCCTGATTACTCAAGAGAGTTAAAATTCAAATGTACCGTCCGCGACAACCGAGCTGGAGGTGGTGGTGTAAACGACGACCTTTGGACATTCAACATGGATGGGAATTCAGGGCCTTTCTTAGTCCTCTCACCTAACACGGCAGTAACTTATCCAGGAAATTCAATTCAGACAATCACTTGGGATGTTGCTGGTACTGATGGCGCGCCAGTAAGTTGTTCCAATGTAGACATCTATCTATCTGTCGACGGAGGATACACCTTCCCTACATTGTTGGTGTCTAATGTTCCAAACGATGGTTCGCAAGACGTTTTGATTCCAGCTGGAGAGAGCACAACAGCTCGTATCAAAGTGAAAGGATCTAACAACATTTTCTTTGATATCTCAAATACCAATTTTACAATTGGACCTGCAACAGGTGCAAATGATTATGATCCTGGTATCACCAACATTGCTTCGCCAGCGGGAGATTATTGTGCTAGCACAGTAACACCGGAGATAACAGTAACCAATTGGGGAGCGCAAACGCTGACCTCATTCGACATTACCTATGACGTTGATGGAGGAAGTGCTACAGTCCAGAACTGGACAGGATCTCTTGCGACAGGTGCTTCAACGACAATTACTTTAGCAGATATTAGTGCACCTACTGGCGCACATTCGTTCAATGTGGCCATTTCAAATCCAAATGGATTTCCAGATGACAATCCTACCAATAACAACGGAACTAGTGTGTTTAGCACTGTTTCTGGGGGGGCAATCGCTACTTTCTCGATTCTGACCGACTGTTGGGGAGAAGAAGTTAGTTGGAACCTCTATGACTCAGGTGGAGCAGTCATTGAAAGTATGTCTGGTGGAACATTAGCCGACCAGGTAACGACAACATGGGATTGGTGCCTTGCATCAGGATGTTACGATATTGAAATTTTGGATTCATTCGGCGACGGATTAGCCGGTATCGCTTCGGGGTGCGCCATTGATGGTGATTATTCGATTACCGATGAGTTCAGCAATGTATTAGTGCAGATGGGAGCAGCCAATTATGGGTCATCCATCACGCATAACTTCTGTGTGCCTGTTGGTACGCCAGGTTGTATCAACACAACTGCTTGTAACTACGATTCCATGGCGACAGTTGATGACGGGTCATGTACCTTCCCAGGTTGTACAAACAGTGCTGCTTGTAATTACAATGCGGCCGCTGGGTGCGACGATGGTTCATGCGAGTTTATTTCATGCGCAGGTTGCACGAATACGGGAGCTTGTAACTTCGACTCAACAGCAACTATTGATGATGGTTCTTGTGAATTCCTCACATGTGCAGGATGTACAAACCCTAGTGCCTGTAATTATGACTCAACAGCAACCATAAACGACGGCTCTTGTACGTTGCCAGGTTGCATCGATACTTCTGCATGTAACTATGATAGTACTGCAGGTTGCAGTGATAGCTCTTGCACGTATCCGGGTTGTACCGACATAGTGGCATGTAATTACAATGCGTCGGCAGGATGTTCAGATGGATCTTGCACCTACCCAGGTTGTCAAAATACAACAGCTTGTAACTTTAACCCAGCAGCGGGTTGTAACGATGGAAGCTGTGTTTTCCCAGGCTGTACCAATAGTGCTGCATGTAACTTCAACGCCGGAGCCGGTTGTGATGATGGATCTTGTGAATTCTTATCTTGTGCGGGTTGCACCGATACGGGAGCTTGCAACTTCGACTCAACGGCAACTATTGATGATGGATCTTGTGAATTCTTGTCATGCGCAGGATGTACAAATTCGTCTGCATGCAACTACGATTCAACAGCAACAATAGACGACGGTTCGTGTACATTCCCTGGATGTACCTCTAGCACAGCATGTAACTACAATGCAGCTGCCGGTTGCGACGATGGCTCATGCGAATTTCTCTCATGTGCAGGATGTACCAATAGTGCTGCATGTAACTATGATTCAACCGCGACAATTGACGATGGCTCATGTACCTTACCTGGCTGTACCGATACTACGGCTTGCAACTACGATTCAGCGGCAGGGTGCGATGATGGTTCTTGTGAGTACACATCTTGTGGTTGTCCGGGAGACTTCAATGGCTCTGGAGCTGTCGACGTGCAAGACTTGTTGATTATCTTGGGAGAGTTTGGATGCACGACTGCATGTTTAACAGATCTCACGAATGATGGAATAGTGAACTCATCAGATATTCTACTTTTCCTTGGGTACTTCGGTGGTACGTGTGACTAAATTTATTAACTCATTATTTAATGTAGATCGATGAAACTACGGGCGATTCTTTTTCTGATTACAATGCTTTCAATGAACACTTTGACATGGGGTCAAGGTGTTCAAGACCGTCACTGGGCGGAGGAAATGAAAGATGTATCAACCAATTTCTATGATGTGCAAGCTGCCTTCAATGAACATTGGGAAGGAAAGGAAATCACCAAGGGACAAGGATACAAGCAGTACAAACGCTGGGAGTACTTTTGGGAACAAAGGCTATTTCCAAGCGGAGATAGAGTCGCTCCAGATCATGTCTACAAGGAGATCCAGAAGTCCCAAAAAAGCGCTGTGCAATTGGGCTCTGGCGTGTGGACCTACTTTGGAAATACTTCCATACCCACCAATGGCGGTGGTGCAGGAAGAATCAACATGGTTCGTACGGATCCGAACAATCCCAATACATACTTCGCCTGTGCACCGGGTGGCGGACTATGGCGATCTACAAATGCTGGAGTTTCATGGGGGCTGTTAAATACGGACGACCTTAGTTCTATTGGTGTATCCGATGTTGCGGTAGACTACACCGATTCTGATATCATTTATATGGGAACAGGTGATGGTGATGCCGGCGACACCTATGCGTTGGGAGTTCTTAAATCGGTCGATGGTGGAGTTACGTGGAATACGACCGGACTTAGTTGGACCGTGCAACAAACTCGACGAGTGGGGCGCCTTTTGATGCACCCTTCGGCCAATTTAACACTGATCGCGGCGACCAATGTAGGAATGCAAAAAACCACGGATGGAGGAACAAGTTGGACTCAAACATTGTCGGGAAACTTCAAGGATGTCGAGTACAACCCATCCAATCCACAAATAGTCTATTGTGTGGGCAATACGGATGAGTTTTATAGAAGTACCGATGGCGGTGATTCCTGGACTCAAATTACATCAGGCTTACCCACTTCAGGCGTAAGCAGAATGGCCTTGTCTGTCACCGCGGCAAATGCCAATTACACTTACATGCTCGTCGGTGGATCTGACCAAGGATTTGGTGGATTCTATCATTCTAGTGATGCCGGTCTCAATTGGACCTTGATGGTGAACAGTCCGAATATGTTGGGCTGGAATACCGATGGTTCTGGAACTGGCGGACAAGCTTGGTACGATCTGGCCATTGCTGCCGACCCCTTGGATGCAGATGTTGTCTACATCGGAGGAGTCAACGTTTGGAAAACGAGCGATGCTGGTGCCAATTGGGACTGTGTCGGACACTGGTATGGCGCAGGTGGAACTCCATATGTACATGCTGATATCCACGGAATGCATTTCGTCCCAGGTACTTCTACTCTACTTGTTGGATGCGATGGTGGCGTTTTTAGGAGCACGGATGGAGGCAATAGCTTCCAAGACTTGTCTGCAAATCTAGAAATAGCCCAGATGTACCGACTAGGAACAGCTCAGACCAACGTCAACAAGGTCATTACAGGTTGGCAAGACAATGGAACGAATTTCAAGAACGGCTCAAATTGGAGTCGTGTCATTGGAGGAGACGGCTTCGAGTCGGCCATTGATTACACCAACGAGAATATTCAATACGGCGCCCTATATTATGGTCAGATATTCAGATCAACAGGAGGTGGCTTCAACACCATTCTAAATAGTGGCGGTGCCGATGAAAATCAAAATGGAGCATGGTTAACCCCCTACATCCTCAGTCCGAATGATCCAAATACAATTTATGTTGGTAAGTCTGGGGTGTACAAATCAACTGATTCTGGTTCCAATTGGACTACGATCGCAGAGCTGGGAGGCGGTGATTGCAATGCCCTTGCTGTCGCCCCATCCAATGAGGATTACATCTATGCTTCCAAATCAGGAACCTTGTATCGATCCACTGATGGCGCGACTTTCACCCAACTCACAGGTCTTTCTGGGAATTACATTACCTACATAGCCATTGACCCGTTGGACGAAACCC